>DATAVV010000156.1:0-16990 GCA_036267555.1 Streptosporangiaceae bacterium
TTCGCGATGATGTCGTCGCCGGGCCGGCTCGAGGTCGTCCGCCGCAGCCCGACGATGATCGTGGACTCGGCGCACAATCCGGCCGGGATGGCGGCCACCGTGGCCGGGCTCACCGAGTCGTTCGCCCTGACCGACCTGATCGCCATCCTGGCGGTCAGCGAGGACAAGGACGTGCCGGGCATACTCGACGAACTCGAGCCGGTCGTGTCCGAGCTCGTGGTGACCTCCAACTCCTCGTCCCGGTCCGCCGATCCCGGCAAGCTGGCCGAACTGGCGGCCGCGGTGTTCGGCCCGGACCGGGTCCGCGCGGTGCCGAGGCTGGACGACGCGATCGAGTTCGCCGTGGAACTGGCCGACGCGGCCGACGCGCGCTCCGAGGACGGCTCGGGACTGCCGGGCGGCGCCCTGGTCCTCATCACCGGATCGGTGATCACCGCCGGTGACGCCAGGCGGCTGCTCACCCGGGCCGAGCCGGGCGAGCCGTCGCCGGGGCCCGCGAGCACGGGCGGCCCGGCCCGCGGTCAAGGCCGGTACGAGGGCCGGGACGACGGCCCAGATGACGGCCTGGACGACGACCCGGACGACGACCCGGACGACGACGAACCAGGATGAGCGAGACCGTGGCCCAGGAGCGAAGCACGCGGCCCCACTCGGCGCTGCGGCGGCTGTGCGCGATCGTGCTGAGCATGGAGACGGTCGTGTTCTGGCTGACCATTCCCGTGGCCCTGGCCGTCGATCACGCCTCGCCGCGGTCGGTCGGCCCCGCGGGCGTGGCCCTGGCCGTGGCCGCGGCCGTGCTCGCCGTGCTGGCGCGCCGGTGGCTGCGCCTGACGCTCGTGGGCGGGAGCGTGCTGCAGGTGGTCGTCGTCGCGGTAGGCGTGATTGTCCCCGTGATGTACTTTCTCGGTGCCATTTTCGCGGCATTGTGGGTAATCGGGATCATGCTTGGCCGTCGCCTGGATGCGGGAGTCTAGCTTTCCTGACGTAACCTCCTGGCTTTAATGTGCCCACGCTGGCCTGGTCGTATTCGCCGGGCAATAGCGCGGCGCGGCGTGCCAGCCGGGCGCGGCGTATAGCCGGCCTGTAGGCTTTCGGTGACGGGATCAGCCTCCGCGCGCACCGTGACAGCGGGCTAGCAAACGGTCGCTGTTCGTCGCAAGCCGAACGCTGTCGCCTGAGCGCGCAGCCTGGGACTCGCGGGCACCATCCGCGCCGAACACGCGTTGCACGTTTAGGCGGCCCCGCCCTGGTAGATGAAGGAAGCAGGGCTGCGCCCGAGGTCTCGGCGCGCGGGCCCCGACGCAGTTCAGAGCATCCGGCAGGACCCTTTTGGAAGGTTTTTGTTCCACATGAGTAACGCGCTGGCGTTCCTGGGCCGTGATATGGCGGTCGACCTGGGCACTGCGAACACACTGGTCTACGTGCGCGGCCGCGGCATCGTGCTCAACGAGCCATCGGTGGTGGCGCTGAACACCAACACCGGCCAGATCGTCGCCGTAGGGGTCGAAGCCAAACGCATGATCGGCCGGACGCCCGGCAACATCGTCGCCGTCAGACCGCTGAAAGATGGCGTGATCGCCGATTTCGACGTGACCGAGCGAATGCTCCGCTACTTCATCCAGAAGGTGCACAAACGCAGCCACCTGGCCAAGCCGCGGATCGTGGTCGCGGTGCCCAGCGGCATCACCGGCGTGGAGCAGAGCGCGGTCAAGGAGGCCGGCCACCAGGCCGGCGCGCGCCGGGTCTACATCATCGAGGAACCGATGGCCGCGGCGATCGGCGCGGGCCTGCCGGTCAACGAGCCGACCGGCAACATGGTCGTGGACATCGGCGGCGGCACCACCGAGGTGGCGGTCATCTCGCTCGGCGGCATCGTGACCTCGCAGTCGATCCGTGTCGGCGGCGACGAACTCGACCAGGCGATCATCACCTTCGGCAAGAAGGAGTACTCGCTCATGCTGGGCGAGCGGACGGCCGAGGAGATCAAGATGGCGCTCGGGTCGGCCTTCCCGGCCGCGGACGAGCCGAACGCCGAGATACGCGGCCGGGACCTGGTCAGCGGCCTGCCCAAGACCATCGTGATCTCGGCCGAGGAGATCAGGCGGGCGATCGAGGAACAGCTGTCCGTGATCATCGACGCGGTCAAGACCACGCTGGACAAGTGCCCGCCCGAACTGGCCGGTGACGTCATGGACCGCGGCATCGCTCTTACGGGCGGGGGCGCGCTGCTGCGCGGCCTGGACGAGCGGCTGAGGGAAGAGACGGGCATGCCGATCCACATGGCGGACAACCCGCTGGATTCGGTGGCGCTCGGCACCGGCAAGTGCGTCGAGGACTTCGACACCCTGCGCCAGGTGCTGGTGCCCGAGTCCCGGCGCTGAGCGCTGCGGTGACCGGCCCGACGCTTGCCGGTCACGGCCGCCCGCACCGGGCGCGCTGGATGTAGCACGTAGTTATTTACCGGCCATAACGCGGGGACCGGCTTGATCGCCGGAGCACAGACCGCCGTTGTCAGGCGGCGCGGACGAGGTGATTTTCAGGTGCACGACACCCGACGGACACGGGTGGTACTCGGTGCGCTCCTGGTGCTGGCCCTGGTGCTGATCACTTTCGACTACCGCGACGGGTCATCGGGCCCGGCGCACGGCCTGCGGCAGCTCGGCGGCTCGGTGTTCGGCGGCGCGGAACGGGTGGTCGCCACCGTGGCGGGCCCGGTCGCCGGGTTCTTCGACCGGGGCACGGGGGCGGGCAGCGGCGGCCAGGTGGCGGCGCTGCAGCGGCAGAACCTGCAGCTGCGCGCCGAGCTGAGCCAGGCCCAGCTCAGCAAGGCGCAGTACGGGCAGCTCACCCGGCTGCTGCAGCTTTCGGGCCGGGGCGGCTACCGGATCGTCGCCGCGACGGTGATCGCGATCGGGCAGGGTTACGCGCGGACGGTGACGCTCGACGCGGGCAGCCAGGACGGCATCAAGCCCGAGGAGACCGTGATCAACGGGCAGGGCCTGGTCGGGACCGTCACCTCGGTGAGCGCACAGACGTGCACGGTGCTGCTGGCCACCGACGCCACCTCCGTGGTCGGGGTGACGCTGGCCACCGACGGCCAGATCGGCTGGGTGACCGGGCCCGGCAAGACCAGCTCGGGGTCGGGCCTGATGCGGCTGCAGGTGCTGGACGCCAACGCGGGCCTGCGCCCTGGCGAGCAGTTGGTGACGTCGGCCTCGGTCCATGACCGGCCGTTCGTGCCGGGCGTGCCGGTCGGCACGATCAGCCGGGTGGAGAACCGGGCGGGCTCGCTGACCGCTGAGGCCCTGGTCCGCCCGTTCGTGAACTTCACCTCGCTGGGCGTGGTGGGCATCGTCGTCGCCCCGCCCGGCCACAACCCGCGGTTCTCGGTGCTGCCGCCTGCGCCGCCCGCGCCCAAGAAGCCGCACCCGGTGCCGACGGTGACGGTCACCGTGACCCCGGGCGAGACCACCAGCCCGTCGCCCAGCCCGTCCGCGTCGGCCGGCGGGTGAGGTGAGCCGGTGAAGCGCGCCCTGGTGTCGGTGGTCCTGCTCGCCGTCGCGCTCGTGCTGCAGCTGACCTTCGTGAACCGGCTCCCGCTGCCGGGGGCGGGCGGCCCTGACCTGATGCTGATGCTCGTGGTCGCGCTCGGCCTGTGCAGTTCGCCGGCCATCGGCGCGGTGACCGGGTTCGGCGTCGGCCTCTGCCTGGACATCGCCCCGCCCGGCAGCTACCTGATCGGCGAGTACGCCCTGGTGTTCTGCCTGATTGGCTACCTGTGCGGGCGGCTGCGCGGCGTGCTGAACCAGTCGGCCGTGCTGACGATCGTGACCGCGATGGCCGCGGCCGCCGTGGGCGAGGGCCTTTACGCGGCACTAGGGCTGGCCGTCAGCGACCCGCAGGTCAGCTGGCGCACCGTGCAGCAGGTGCTGCCGACGTCCGCCATCTACGACGCCGCGGTCACCCCGTTCCTGTTCTACCTGGTCATGCGCGTCTTGGCCTGGGCCGACAGCCTGGGCCGGGTGGTCGCGGCGGGTCAGGCCGCCGACGGTTCAGCCCTGCTGGCCCGCAGCGGCGCGGGCGGCGCGCTGCCCGGCGCGACGATGGCGTCGGCCACGATGCTCGGCGGGGCGGGCCTGCTCGGCGGGGCCGGCTGGCTGGCCGGCCCGGTCGGCGGCCGTTCCCGCGGCAAGAACGGGGGAACGCACGCGCCCCGGCTGCGCCCGGGCGCGACCCGCCACGGAGACGGCTGGGTCGGCGGGGCCCCGCGGACCGGGCTGCCGGGCGCCCCGCGGCTGCGGCCCAGCCGCCCGGGCCGGCCGCCCCGGCTGCGGCCCGGCGGGGGAACGGCGGGCTCCGCGGTCGCCCGGCCGCCGCGGACCATGCCGCGGTCGCCGGCGAAACTGCGCATCGGCCCGGCCAGCCGCCGCGACGGGAATCTCGGCCGCGCGCTCGGCGGCGGCCTCGGCGGCGGCCCGGCCGGCCCCGCCCGGCTCGCCCGCCCGGGTTCGGGCCCGCCCGGCTCGGCCTTCCGGGGCGCGCGGCCCGGAGCGCGCCAGCCCGCGGCCCGGTCCGGCGCCCTGTCCCAGGGCGGCAGGTTCCGGCCCGACCCGCGGATGCCGGGCGGGTCGTCGCGCCCCAGCGTGAGCGTGCCGCGGGTGGCGGCGGCGCGCCGGGTGTCGCTGCGCCTGGGCGGCACGCGGCGCCATGACGGCGTGCTCGGCGGGGGCGTGCTTTCGCGCGGCGGCAGCCAGCGGAGCCTGGCGGCGCGGCCGGTGAGCCTGCGGCTGGGCTCGGGCCGGCGCGGCGACAACGCCCTCGGCGGCCTGTCCGGCAGCCGCGGGCGGCTAGGGCGGCCGCGGCAGGCCGCGCCCAGGTTCCGGTCCAGCCCGGCGCTCGGCGGGCACTCGGCACTCGCGCGGCGGTCCGGGAAGCGCGCCAGGTTCTCCTCTGGCCGCTCCTGGTTCCCGACGCCCTGGAGCCGCAGCCGGCTCGGCGGCCGGTCGACGGTGTGGCGTATCGGCAGCAAGCGGACAGGAGGGCTCAGATGATCCCGACGTCACGGCGGCGCCTCGCGGTACTGCACCTGGTCGTGGCATCGCTGCTGATCGGGCTCGGGGTGCGGCTCTGGTTCGTGCAGGTGATGTCCGGCACCGCCTACGCCAGTCAGGCCAAACAGGAACAGACCGAGAACGTGATCGTGCCGTCGGTGCGCGGGGACATCCTGGACGACACCGGCAGCCCCATGATCGACAACCGCTCCGCGCTGGTCGTGTCGGTCAACATGTCCCAGCTCGAGCAGCAGAAGGACGGCGGGGCAGCCGTGCTGCACCGGCTGGCCCCTCTGCTCAAGATGACCTACCAGCAGCTCACCAACGAGACCCGGTTCTGCACGGCCAAGGTGCACCAGCCGTGCTGGCAGGGGTCGCCGTACCAGCCGATCCCGGTGGCCCAGAACGTGTCCGACCAGATCGCCCTGCAGGTGATGGAGAGCCAGAGCCAGTTCCCCGGGGTCACCGCCCAGGTCCAGCCGGTGATCAACTACGAGCAGCCGATCGGCACCGACAGCGCGCAGACGCTCGGCTACCTGCAGCCGATCACCCCGCAGGAAATGAAGCAGCGCGGCCTGCCGGAGACCGGATTCTCCGGCGTGGACCTGGTCGGCCAGTCCGGCCTGGAGGCCCAGTACGACCAGCAGTTGCGCGGCACCATCGGGGACAAGACGGTGTCGATCAACGCGGCGGGCCAGGTGACAGGGACGGTCAGGCAGGTGGACGCCAAGCCCGGCGACGACCTGGTGACCAGCATCAACGCCACCGTCCAGAAGGACACCCAGAACGCGTTGTCCAAGGCGATCCACCAGACCCAGTCGGAGGGCAACTCCGGCGCGACCAGCGGCGCGGCGATCGTGATGACCACGACCGGCCGGATCGTGGCCATGGCCAGCTATCCGACCTACAACCCGAGCGTGTGGAGCGGCGGCATCTCCGACAAGGAGTTCAGCCAGTTGTTCGGCACCAAGGACTCCGAGCCGGTCCTGAACCGCGCCACCCAGGGCGAGTACTCACCCGGCTCGACCTGGAAGGTGACGTCGACCGCGGCCGCGGTCGCGGCGGGTTACTCGCTGAACGGCGAGTACAACTGCCCGGCCTCGGTGTCCATCGACGGCCACACCTTCACCAACGACGGCGAACCGAGCCAGGGCGCCATGAGCCTCGACGAGGCCCTCGTGCAGTCCTGCGACACCGTGTTCTACAACCTGGCCTACGACACCTGGCTCAAGGACCGCCGCTCGGCCGACGACGTGACCAGCCCGAGCACGCCGATCCAGCAGATGCAGAAGATGGAGCTCGGCTGGGGCTTCGGCAAGGACACCGGCATCGACCTGCCGGAGGAGAGCTACGGCACGGTCCCGACCCGGGAATGGCTGTACTACTTCTGGAAGGACAACGCCCACACCGGCCAGAACTGGTGCAAGTACGGCAAGCAGCACGGCAGCTACATCCAGCAGATCGAGTGGGACGACTGCCAGAGCGGAAACATCTGGACACCCGGCCAGTCCGTGATCGCCGCCATCGGCCAGGGCTACGTGGAGGTCACCCCCCTGCAACTGGCCAACGCCTACGCCGCGCTCGCCAACGGCGGCACGCTGTACAGCCCGCGGGTGGGCGAGGCGCTGCTGTCGCCCAACGGCAAGGTCGTGCAGAAGATCACCCCGCCGGTCACGGGCCACCTTCCGGTGGCGAAGAGCACCCTGGCCTACATCAGGACCGCCCTGCGGGGCGTGGTGACGTCGGGCACGGCCGCCGGCACGTTCGCCGGGTTCCCGCTCAACAAGGTGTGCGTGGCCGGCAAGACCGGTACCGCCGAGGCCTACGGCGCGAAGTCCACCTCGGTATTCGCCTCGTTCGCCCCGTGCAACAACCCGAAGTACGTCGTGCTCATGATGATCCCGAACTCCGGGTTCGGCGCTGACGTCTCCGGTCCCGCGGTGAAGCAGATCTGGGACGGGATCTACGGGCTGCAGGGCAGCAAGGCGGCGCTGCCCGGCGGCCGGATACCCGCCCTGCCGCACATCAACCAGCAGGGTCAGATCGTCCAGTCGGCCGGATCCGGAGGGAAGAACCGATGAGTTCGATTCGCGGCTCGTCGGGCCTGCGGGGACGAGGTCCCGTGGGCCGGGGCGGCGCGGGCGCCTACGGGAGGCTGGCCCCGGTACCGCCGCAGGGACGCCGCTGGAACGGCCGGCCGGGCTCGGCCACCTCGATGCCGCGGTCCCTGCTGCAGCGGGCGATGGCCCGCAGTTCCCCGCTGCGCCATCTGGACTGGTCGCTGCTCGCGACGGTCCTGGCGCTCAGCCTGGTAGGCACGCTGCTGGTCTGGTCCGCGACCCGCGGCTCCGACCCGCGCACGTACTTCGTCAAGCAACTGGTGAACATCGTCATCGGCCTGGCGATCATGGTCGGGGCCACGATGCTGGACTACCGGCGGCTGCGCCTGTACGCGCCGGTGCTGTACGGCCTGTCCCTGCTGGGGCTGATCGCCGTGCTGACCCCGCTGGGCACCCCGGTCAACGGCTCCAACTCGTGGATCACGCTGCCGGCTGGCAACCAGATCGAGCCGTCGGAGTTCGGCAAGATCGCCATCATTCTGATGGCCGCGAGGTTCCTCAGCGAGATGCGCCTTGCGAACGGCCGGCCCAGGATGCGGGCGATCGGCATGGCCGCCGCGTTCGCGATCGTGCCCGTGGTGCTGGTGGCCAAGGAACCCGACCTGGGCGTTGCGATCATCATGATGCTCACGCTGATCGGGCTCGTCGCGCTGTCGGGCATCCGGCTCGTGTGGCTGGCCAGCCTGCTCGGCGCCGGCGTGCTCACGGTCGTGACCGTGCTGCAGTTGCACCTGCTCAAGGCCTACCAACTCGGTCGGCTGACGGCCTTCGCGCACCCGGCCGCTGATCCGCAGGGGACGGGCTACAGCGCCGCGCAGGCCAAGATCGCGATCGGCTCGGGCGGCATCTTTGGCCAGGGCCTGTTCCACGGCCAGTTGATCGCCGGGAACTTCGTCCCCGAGCAGCACACCGACTTCATCTTCGCGGTGGCCGGCGAGGAACTCGGTTTCGTCGGCGCCGCGGTGATCATCGTGCTGCTCGCGGTGCTGTTCCTGCGGGCGCTGCGCATCGCGGCGCGCGCCGAAGACCAGTTCGGCATGCTGGTGGCCTCGGGCATCGCGATCTGGTTCGCCGCCCAGTCGTTCATCAACATCGGGATGACGGTCGGGATCATGCCGGTGACCGGCCTGCCGCTGCCGTTCGTCTCCTACGGCGGGTCCGCCATGTTCGCGGACATGATGGCCGTCGGCATCCTGCAGGCCGTGCACCGCCACCACACGGTGTTCAGCCCCTGATTAGCCCTCGGCGGCGGGGTGGCAGCGGAGCCGGTAGGACTCGTCGTCGGTGGTCAGGCAGTGACCGGTTTCCAGGTCGAACTGCCAGCCGTGCACCGTGCAGGTCAGGGTGGTGCCCGAGATCTCGCCGAACCGGGTCAGGTCCCCGCGCAGGTGCGGGCAGCGCCGCTGGGTGATCCAGTCCCCGAGCTTGATGTCCTCTTCGTCGTGGGTCTTGTCGGCGTACCAGCCCTCGGCGTACATCAGCCGGTCGGGCGCCAGGCACTTGAAGAACGTGTAGACGTACTCGTTGTACGGGCCGATCCGGCGGGCGCGGAACCGCAGGCTCAGGAACAGGCTGTTGACCCAGTCCACCTCGTGCTCGGCGATCAGGCGCTCGATCAGCGGCCGCGCGACCGTGAACTGGTAGCGGCAGGTCTCCCCGGCGTACGCGCGCACCTCGCCAGCCGGGAAGTCGATCACGACCGGCGGGCCGCCGTCCACCCGCAGCAGCACCGGGCCGCCGACGCCCGCCTTGATGTGGTCGGCCAGTTCCAGCAGCGGCTCGAACCAGGCCTTGAGCTCGGCCAGGATGTCGATCCCGTCCGCCGGCCAGCCGGCCTTGTCCGCCGCGATCAGGTCCCGCTTGCGCTCGGCGTAGCTGCGCAGGTAGCGCGCCTTGTCGGTGAACGGCTCCATGGCCTGCTCGGCGGTACCCGGCCACCGCACCTCGCAGTGATCGCCGTCGACGTCCATGACCGCGCCTGGCACCATCAGCTTCCCGCCGTCGAAGCCGTGGTCGTGCAGGTAGTCGAGGAACACCCGCTGGTCCGGGAACGTGTTCGCCGGGTCCTGATTCAGGTCGTTGAGGCCGAACAGGTCGTCGTCGAGGAAGCAGGCCGGGCCCGCGGACGGCACGGTGTGGCGCGCCCCGATCTCCTTGACGAAGCGGGTCGCGCGGTCCAGGCCGTTGGCCCGCTTCGCCGCGCCGAAAGACCTCTTGGCCGAGTCGGGCAGCTCGTAGGTCCAGGGCCACCAGATCGCGCCGGAATACTGCAGGAAGTGCACGTCGTAAGCGCCGAACGAGCGCAGCGAGTCCAGGTCGACCGGGCGGGCGTCGTTCTGGTTGAGTATCCGGGCCGTCCCGTCGTCCACCGCGATGGCCGAGTCCCCGAGCGGCCCGTCGGCGGGGGACTGCAGCACCTCCATCATCAGCCGGATCCCGTTGACCTCGGTCACCTGGCCGGCCGGCATCACGATGAACTTCGTGAAGCCCAGCTTTTCCAGCTCGTTTCGCAGGTCAGGCACCGGATAGTCCGGCAGCAGGACCGTGGCCTCACGGGAGACGTGCCGGCTCAGCAGGTCCGGGTCGTAGTGATCCTTGTGCAGGTGCGACACGTAAAGGAAGTCGGCCTGGCCGTAGCGGTCCCAGTCCAGGTCGGTGTTGTCGGGGAACACGAACCACGAGTCGAAGTACGCGGGGTTCTTCCACGGGTCGCACAGGATCGTTCCGCCGCGGGTTTCGATATGCAGGCCTGCATGGCCCAGGCACGTGATCTGCATCCCACCCTCTCATTGGCGCACTGTCTCACCGGTACACAGCGGCCTCATCGGTACACAGCGGCGCACTCGTGTCCGGAGGAAGCAAGCGTTCATCACTGTAGATGCGCCGCCGCGGTCCCCCGGCCCGGTGGCGGTCATCCAAGCCCTATGACGCTGTTCTAGCATGCGCGGTTGGGCGCCCCAGGACAGCGACACGACCGCCAGGTTACCCAGCCCGTTACCCTACCGGCCCGGTCTCGCCCGATTGTCCGTTACCGCCCGGCGGGTCGCCCGCCGGCACCGGCTCCGCGCGCGTCGCCTCGCCGGCCTGGGCCTCCTGCGCCTCGTCGTACTTGTCGGCGGCCCGGTCCAGCGCGCTCTCGAGTTCGGAGAACACCAGCTTGACGAAGTTCCGGCCGCGTTTGTTGACCAGCTTCGAGCCCACCTCCTCCTTCATCCCCTTGGGGATCACGTCCAGCGGCAGCAGCAGCGGTACCAGCAGGTAGAGCGTGGGCCCGAGGATCAGCGCCAGCATGGACAGGCCGATCACGACCAGCGAGAACGTGGCCAGCCCCGAGGCACCAGCGGGCTGGCCGTCGCCCAGCCAGACCAGGCAGCGCAGTTCGGTTATGCCGAGCAGGACGAAGATCACCAGCCAGGCCAGCGCGCTGCCGATAGCCACGGCCCGCTCCGCCAGGTAGAGCCGCGACAGGCCCGGCATGCCCCTGAAGTAACGGAAGACCTCATCCGGGCGGCCCTCCAGGCCGTGCTCGTGCTCGGCCCGGTAGGCGGCGAAGTGGTTTTCCCACTCCTGATCCGGTCGCCGCAGCCGTTCCCTGATGCCCCGGGCCTCGGCCCCGGCCGCCAGCGCGAAGATCGGAACGGAGACCGCGACCGCCGAGGCGAACGCTTCGGTCATCTGCATGCGCTTACCTTGCGCTCACGCCGCATAGGCCGTCAATCGCGGCATGCCGCCCGACCCCGAGCGCACATCGATCACGAAACCAGCGGCATTGGGTTATAGCGGGGATCGTTCCCCCCTAGGGCGATCCAATTCCGGCGCGGCGGCCCCGGCCGGCGAACCGGCCGGCTCGGGCGAGCGCCAGGGCCGCGACCAGGCCAGCCACCCCGCGGCCGCGACCAGGATCGCGCCCAGGACCCAGCCCAGCATGGTGGTGCCGACCCCGACGTACTTCAGGCCCGACGCGAAGATCACGAACGTGATGGCCGGCCGGATGTAGCGGTCCGGGGCCCGCGCCGAGAGCATGGAGCCGACCAGCACCGCGGGCACGCTGCCGATCACGATCGACGTGGTCACCGCGAACTCCACGTGGCCGAACGCCAGCGCGCCCAGCGCCGCGGCCAGCGTCAGCGGCACCGCCTGCGTCAGGTCGGTGCCCACCAGTTGCCCGGCGCTCAGCATCGGGTAGAGGAACAGCAGCAAGACGATCATCAGCGAGCCCGAGCCGACCGAGGTCATCCCCACGATCAGGCCGCCGATCGCCCCGATGGCCACGGTGGGCAGCGGCCGGGCGGTGACCTCGGCGACGCGGCCGAGGCGCTCGTGGCCCGCCCGGCGGTCCAGCGCGTAACGCAGCACCATGGCGGCCGCGCCGACCAGCAGCGCGCTGCCGAGGGCGATCTCGACGTGGCCCTGCTGGGCCGAGCCGCCCAGCAGGTGCAGCAGGTAGGCCCCGGCGAAGGCCATCGGGACCGAGCCCAGCACCATCCAGCCGACCAGTCGCATGTTGACCGTGCCCTTGCGCAGGTGCACGGCCGCCCCGACCGGCCGCATCAGCACCGCCGCCACCAGGTCGCTGGATATGGCCGCCGATGGCTGCACGCCGAACAGCAGGATCAGCATCGGCGTCATGAGCGCGCCGCCGCCCGCTCCGGTCAGCCCGACCAGCAGCCCCACGACGGCGCTGCCGAGCACTATGTACGGCTGGATGTGCATGGTCCTCCTCCGGATGCCTGGGATCCGTAGCCAAAGCCCCGGCCGGGAGCCGGGTTAACCATCTACCCACCATGCATAACCTGAAAAATAGGAAAAAGGCCGGCCGCCGCATCTGGTGCCGCGGTCCGGTCCGGGGGATGCTCTCGGTACTCTGTTGTGATGCCTGTCTCGTCGCTGTACCCCCAGTTGGAGCCGCTGCTCCCGCTGGTGCGCAAGCCGGTGCAGTACGTGGGCGGTGAATTGAACTCGGTCGTCAAGGACTGGGATGCCGCTGACGTGCGGTGGGCCTTGATGTATCCGGATGCGTATGAGGTCGGCGTGCCCAACCAGGGCATCCAGATTCTTTACGAGATCCTAAACGAACGCGATGGGGTGCTCGCCGAGCGCACGTACAGCGTCTGGCCGGACCTGGAAGCCCTGATGCGCGAGCACCAGGTGCCGCAGTTCACCGTGGACGCGCACCGGCCCGTGCGGGCCTTCGACGTGCTCGGGGTGAGTTTCGCCACCGAACTGGGCTACACGAACCTGCTGACCGCGCTGGACCTGGCCGCGATACCGCTGTCCGCGGCGGACCGGGGTGACGACGACCCGGTGGTGATCGCCGGCGGGCACGCGGCGTTCAACCCCGAGCCCGTCGCGGAGTTCCTCGACGGCGCGGTGCTCGGGGACGGCGAGCAGGCCGTGCTGGCCATCACCGAGCTGATCAGGGACTGGAAGCGGGACGGCCGCCCGGGCGGCCGGGACGGCCTGCTCCACCAGTTGGCCGTGGCCGGCGGCGTGTACGTGCCGCGCTTCTACGACGTGGACTACGGCCCCGGTGGCACGATCACCCGGGTCCGCCCGAACCGGCCCGGCGTGCCCCATGCCGTGGCCAAGCACACGGTCACGGACCTGGACTCCTGGCCCTACCCGCGCAAGCCCCTGGTGCCGGTGGCCGAGTCGGTGCACGAGCGGTTCAGCGTGGAGATCTTCCGCGGCTGCACCCGCGGCTGCCGGTTCTGCCAGGCCGGGATGATCACCCGGCCGGTGCGCGAGCGCTCCATCACCACGATCGGCGACATGGTGGACGCGGGCCTGAGCTCCAGCGGCTTCTCCGAGGTCGGCCTGCTGTCGCTGTCCAGCGCCGACCACAGCGAGATCAACGAGATCGCGACCGGCCTGGCCGACCGGTACGAGGGCACCAACACCGGCCTGTCGCTGCCGTCTACCCGGGTCGACGCGTTCAACGTGACGTTGGCCGACGAACTCAGCCGGAACGGCCGCCGGTCCGGCCTTACGTTCGCCCCCGAGGGCGGGACCGACCGGATCCGCAAGGTGATCAACAAGATGGTCACCGAGGAAGACCTGATCAAGACGGTGTCCACCGCGTACGCCAGCGGCTGGCGGCAGGTGAAGCTGTACTTCATGTGCGGGCTGCCGACCGAGACCGACGAGGATGTGCTGGCGATCGCGCGGGTGGCCCGGCGGGTGATCGAGGCGGGCCGCCAGGCCAGCGGGCGCAAGGACATCCGCTGCACGGTGTCGATCGGCGGTTTCGTGCCCAAGCCGCACACCCCGTTCCAGTGGGCGGCCCAGTGCGATCACCAGACCGTGGACGCCCGGTTGCGCGCGCTGGGCAGCGCGCTGCGCGCCGACAAGGCCTGCGGCCGGTCGATCGGGTTCCGCTACCACGACGGCCGGCCTTCGGTGGTCGAGGGCCTGCTGTCCCGCGGTGACCGCCGGGTCGCGAAGGTGGTCCGGGCGGTATGGGAGGACGGGGCCAGGTTCGACGGCTGGAGCGAGTACTTCTCCTACGACCGCTGGGAACGGTGCGCGGAGAAGGTTCTGGCCGAGGACGGCGTCGACCTGGCCTGGTACACGACCAGGGAACGGGGCTACCAGGAGGTGCTGCCCTGGGACCACCTGGACGCCGGTCTTGACCGGGACTGGCTGTGGCAGGACTGGCTGGCCTCGATCGACCCGGCCGGCGCCGAAGAGGTGGAGGACTGCCGCTGGACCCCCTGCTTCGAGTGCGGCGTCTGCCCGGCGATGGGTACCGAAATAGAGGCCGGCCCGACCGGGGCCAGGCTGCTCCCGCTGACCGTGGTTGACTCGCCCGGGAGCGCGAGTGCGGTTTCCGGGCATTCTGGCCCGCTCCGCGGCGTTAACGTTATGGATCAATCAACAGGAAGCGGAACTTAGGTGTCACGGCCCCTGCCTGCCTCGCCGCCACCGGCGCCCGTGGCTGCGCGCCTGGTGATCAGGTACGCTAAAAGAGGCAGGATGCGTTTCGCGAGTCACAGGGATATCGCGCGTGCGATCGAGCGAGGAGTGCGAAAGGCCGGCTTGCCGGTCGCGTTCTCCGCGGGGTTCTCGCCGCATCCGAAGATTTCTTATGCGGGGGCAGCGGCGACAGGAACCGCGAGCGAGGCTGAGTACCTGGAAATCGCGCTCACCGTCGCATGCCCGGCGCCGGACATCCGGGACCGGCTGGACGCCGCCCTGCCGGACGGGATTGACGTGATCGAAGTTCGTGATCTGGCCGACGAGCCAGACGGGGCAGGCGCCCGGCGGCTCGAGGAGTCGCACTGGCGGGCGGTCCTGCCGGGCGTCAGCCCGGGCGAGGCCGCCCGGGCTGTCGCGGCGTTCCTGGCCACGGACAGCATCATCGTCGAGCGCCTCACCAACAAGGGAAACCGGCGGCTTGATGCCCGCGCCGCCGTGACTGTGCTTGAGCTTGACCGGCGTGCCGCCCTGGACGCGGACGCCACAAATGCGTCTGTCGACGCGGACGCCGAAGATGCGTCACTTTTTATGATTGTTCAGCATGTGACACCTGCCGTCCGGCCGGATGACATTCTGGCCGCACTAGGCAAAATCGCGGCCCTGACGCCCTCGTCACCACCGCTGGTGACCCGGCTGGCGCAGGGGCCGCTCGGCATGAAGGCCGAATTCGAGGGCGCCCGCGACGGCGCTGCTGACCGTTCTGGCCAGCGCGCGTCGCAGGCGGCACCGCCCGCCGGGCTGCACGTGGAAGAGCCCGCCGGACGGCCAGCAGCAGAGCCCGTGCCGCCCGCAGTAGCGCCCGCACTGCAAGCGGCACAGCCTGCGCCCCGAGCCCTGCACGGGGCGGCGGCCAAAGGACAGGAATCCGAACCACGCCTGGCCGAGACCGGCACCGCAGCGACGGACAACGCAGCGGTCCTCGCCGTGTCAGCCAGCGCGTACGAACAACTCCCGCGCGGCGCGACGAGGCCGGATTCCGGCCTGCGCGCCCGGGAGTACGACGGGAGATTGCCCGGATGCTCGAGACCGAGCGATACGACAAGGAACCAGGTAACGACGATGGGGCAGCCGCGGCTGGCCACTCCGCTGAGATAACGGGGAACCCGGCCGAAGCCGGGCCCGCATCGGACGCTACCGACCCCGGCGGCAAGGAAGCCGGGACCCACGGCCGCAGGCTGTTCCGGCGCGGACGCCGCGCCGCGACCCGTCCGGCCGGCCCGCCCGCCAGCGACGCCGACCAGGCCGGGGGCGAGAGCGCCGCGCCCGCCGAGAGTGGCGAGCCGGGTGATGCCGCCGCCGCGCCGCAGGGCTCGGCGCCGCAGGATTCCGCGCCGCAGGGCTCCGCGCCGCAGGGTGCCGCCCCGAAGGGTTCGGCGCCGCGCGCGGCCCGCTCGCGGGCCACCGGTTCGCAGGGCTCCCGTTCGGGCGGGTCTGGCTCGGGAGGGTCCGGTTCGCGGGCGTCCGCCGCGCGGACGGCCGCGCCCCAAACCCCGCCTGAAGTGCCTCAGGTACCCCCGGCGCCTCAGGCGACCCAGACCGCGGCCGCCCCGCCGCCGGCGTCATCGGCGCCGCAGGCGGCGTTCCAGGCACCGCTGGTCATCTTCCAGCCGCCGGACATCTCCTCCTCTTCTGCCGTGCGCCGGCCCGCGGGGCCGCCGTCCGAGGTGGAGGCACCCGCCGAGGACGGCCGGGGGTCCTTCGAGGCCGGCGAACCGGACGACGACGGCGCCGAGGCGGGCGGCGGCTCGCCGGCCAAGCGCCGGCGCCGCGGCGGCCGGGGCAAGGGCCGCGCCGCGGACGGCACGGCCGGCGACGGCCAGGGCGCGGACGCCGACCGGCCCGCCGACGCCGAGGACGACTCCCCGGCCCGGCCCTCGGGCAAGGCGGAGAAGGCCGACGGCGGCGAGGCCGCGAAGGGCTCGGGCGACGATTCCGGGGGTGACGGCGACGACGAGGCCGGCGACGGGCCGGGCGGCACGGCTAGGCGCCGCCGCCGGCGGCGGCGCAGCGGCCACTCCGGGGACGGTGAGGCCGTCTCATCGGACGACCCGCCGAACACGGTCGTCCACGTGCGGCCCCAGCGGGCCGCGGGCGACGACTCGTCCGACGTCAGGGACGTCAGGGGGGTCAAGGGATCCACGCGGCTGGAGGCCAAGCGCCAGCGGCGGCGCGAGGGACGCGAATCAGGCCGCCGCCGGCCGCCGATCATCACCGAGTCGGAGTTCCTGGCCCGGCGCGAGGCCGTCGAACGGGTCATGGTGGTCCGCCAGCGCGGCGACCGGACCCAGATCGCCGTTCTCGAGGACGGCATCCTGGTCGAGCACTACGTGGACAAGGCCAGCCACCAGTCGTACGTGGGCAACGTCTACCTCGGCCGGGTGCAGAACGTGCTCCCGTCCATGGAGGCCGCGTTCGTCGACATCGGCAAGGGCCGCAACGCGGTCCTGTACGCCGGTGAGGTCAACTTCGACGCCAGTGGCCTCGAGGGTGAGTCCAAGCGCATCGAGTCGGCCCTCAAGTCCGGCCAGTCGATCGTGGTGCAGGCCACCAAGGACCCGATCGGCCACAAGGGCGCCCGGCTGACCAGCCAGGTCAGCCTGCCCGGCCGGTACCTGGTGTACGTGCCAGGCGCGTCGATGACCGGGATCAGCCGCAAGCTGCCCGATGTCGAGCGGGCCCGGCTCAAGAGCATCCTGAAGAAGATCGTCCCCGAGGAGGCGGGCGTCATCATCCGCACCGCCGCGGAGGGTGCCAGCGAGGAGGAGCTCACCCGCGACGTCGAGCGCCTGGCCGAGCAGTGGGAGCAGATCAAGAAGGCCGCCGCGAAGGCGGAGAAGAAGG
>DATAVV010000157.1:0-10042 GCA_036267555.1 Streptosporangiaceae bacterium
CGCCGGGCAGGGCGGCGGCCAGCACGGCGACGTCGGGCAGCAGCGCCCGCGACGCGGGCACCACGTCGTCGCCGCGCTCTAATTCGGCGACGACCTCGATGTCATCCGCGCAGGACAGTAGCGTTACGAGCCCCGCCCTGATCAAAGAGCTGTGCTCGGCAATGAGTGTCCTGATCACGCCGCGTCCTCACCCATTCCGCTGCTTTTCGGCTACCGTACCCGCGAGTCCCCTGCGGGCACACGGACCAGACAAGTCCTGCTTTCCCGGCTGCACCTTCCCAGAATAAGCGCGGCCACACACCTGGAAAATGAAATTCTGAAACCGGTCAAGCCCAGGGATTCGACGTTGACGACTAGCCATCTGACCAGCCATAACGGTAATTAACGGTATCCTCATTCGCGCGCCGGACACCAGCTCAGTGCGGGCGCGATTTATCGGCTCCTGCGGACGGCAGGTCATGGATCAGATGTTCCAGCCGCGCGGTCTCGTCCGCGGTAATCATGCGGTCGGCATCGCCCCCGAGGCGTTCATTATCAAGAAATATCCGGCAATACCGTGCACAATGTTGAGTGGTTTTGGGTAGCTAGCTGGCCACGACGGCGATTATGTGGTCCTGCCCCACGGATTCCCGTCTGCCCGGCCCGGGGCGTCCGCGAGCCGCGGGTCAGTCCGCGCCGGTCGCGCCGTCGAGGCGCTCCCGTAGCAGGTCGGCATGCCCGTTGTGGCGGGCGTACTCCTCGACCATGTGGCTGAGGATCCAGCGCATCGAGAACTTCTCGCCCTCGTGCCCCTTCCGGCCCTTGCTCATAGCGTCCAGGTCGCCGACGGAAGCGACCGCCTCGCGGGCCGCGGCGCACGACTGCTCCCAGGTGCGGAAGACCGTGGCGACGTCCACGCTGCCGGTGTCGTTGAAATCGGCATCCCGGTCCTGCTCGGTCGCGTACACGTCGGGCAGGTCCTCGCCGAGCAACTGGACCAGGAACCAGCCCTGCTCGTTCTCGGTCATGTGCCGGACCAGGCCGAGCAGGCTCAGGCCTGAGGGCGGTACCGATCGCTCCCGGAGCTGGTCGTCGGTCAGTCCCTCGCACTTCCAGGCCAGGACCGAGCGGTGGTAGTCCAGCCAGCCGGTCAGCATCTCCCGCTCGCCCGCGTCCAGGGCAGGCTCGGCGCGTTCTGTTGCCATGCGGCGACCCTCTCACGCGGCATCCCGCGTGGCCAGGCAATTTCCGGGCCGGCAGGCGGCTACAGGCGCTCGGCCACGTAGCCGACGCAGGCCGTGAGCGCCTGCACGTCGGCCGGGTCCACGGCGGGGAACATGCCGATCCGGAGCTGGTTGCGGCCGAGCTTGCGGTAGGAGTCGGTGTCAACGATCCCGTTGCCCCGCAGCACCGCCGACAGCTCCGTCGCGGTCACCGCGTCGTCGAAGTCGATGGTGCCGACCACCTGGGAACGCTGCAGCGGGTCGGCCACGAACGGCCGGGCGTAGGGCGTCTTCTCGGCCCACTCGTACAAGATGGCCGAGGACTGCGCCGTACGGGCGGTGGCCCAGGCCAGGCCGCCCTGGCCCAGCATCCACTCCACCTGGTCGGCCAGCAGGAACAAGGTGGCCACGGCCGGGGTGTTGTAGGTCTGCTGCTTGCGGGAGTTGTCGATCGCGGTCTGCAGCGAGAAGAACTCAGGGATGTAGCGGCCGCTGGCCGCCACCTTGCCCGCCCGGTCGAGCGCGGCCGCCGACATCAGCGCGATCCACAGCCCGCCGTCGGACCCGAACGACTTCTGCGGCGCGAAGTAGTACACGTCCACCTCGCTGGCCCGCACCGGCAGCCCGCCGGCGCCGCTGGTCGCGTCCACGAGCACCAGCGCGTCGGGGTCGGCGTCGGCCACCCGGCCCACCGGCATCGCCACGCCGGTCGACGTTTCGTTGTGGGTCAGCGCGTAGGCGTCGACGCCCTCCTCGGCGTGCGGCCGCGGGTGGGTGCCCGGCGGCGACTCGATCACCGTCGGCGCGTCCAGCCACGGCGCGGTCGCGGTCACCTTGGCGAACTTCGACGAGAACTCGCCGAACGACAGGTGCTGAGACTTGTGGTCGACCAGCCCGAAGGCCGCGATGTCCCAGAACGCGGTGGTGCCGCCGTTGCCGAGGACCACGTCATATCCGTCCGGGAGCGAGAACAGCTCCGTCATCCCCTCCCGGATCCGCGCCACGAGCGAGCGGACCGGGCCCTGCCGGTGCGACGTCCCGAGATAGGCCGCACCCGAACTGGCCAGCGCGGCCAGTTGCTCGGGCCGGATCTTGGACGGGCCGCAGCCGAACCTGCCGTCGGCAGGCCGCAGGTCGTCGGGGATGACGATCTCAGTCACCTGGTCAGACTTCCTTGTCGAGAACGTCGGCCGCGCCGGTGACCTCACTGACCGAGCGGCTCTTGGGGCCCACGTAGCGCGCGCTCGGCCGGATCAGGCGGTTGGCCCGCTTCTGCTCCATGATGTGGGCCGCCCAGCCCGCGGTCCGTGCGCAGGTGAACATGGAGGTGAACATGTGCAAGGGTACCTGGGCGAAGTCGAGCACGACGGCGGACCAGAACTCGACGTTCGTGGCCAGCACCCGGTCCGGCCTGCGCGCGTGCAGCTCGGCCAGGGCCGCCTTCTCCAGCGCCTCGGCCACCTCGAACCTGGGCGCGCCGAGTTCCCTGGCGGTCCGGCGCAGCACCCGGGCCCGCGGGTCCTCGGCCCGGTACACCCGGTGACCGAAGCCCATCAGCCGGTCGCCCCGGTCCAGCGCCGCCTTGACCCACGCCTCGGCGTCGCCGCTCTGCTCGACCTCCTGGATCATGCTCAGCACCCGCGCGGGCGCGCCGCCATGCAGTGGCCCGGACAGCGCGCCCACCGCGCCGGACAGCGCCGCGGCCACGTCGGCGCCGGTCGAGGCGATCACCCGCGCGGTGAACGTGGAGGCGTTCATGCCGTGCTCGGCCGCGGAGACCCAGTAGGAGTCGATGGCCTTCACGTGCTTGGGGTCGGGCTCGCCCTGCCAGCGGATCATGAACCGCTCGGTGATCGTTTTCGCCTCGTCCACCCGCTTCTGCGGGACCATCGGCAGGCCCAGGCCGCGGGCGGCCTGGGCGACGAACGACAGGGCCATGACCGAGGCCCGGGCCAGGTCGTCGCGGGCCTGCTCGTCGCTGATGTCGAGAAGCTGGTGCATGCCCCAGGCCGGGGCCAGCATGGCGAGGGCGCTCTGCACGTCCACCCTGATGTCGCCGGAATGCACCGGGATCGGGTACGGCTCCGCCGGCGGCAGGCCGGGCTCGAACGAGTTGTCGACGAGCAGGCCCCATACGTGGCCGTAGGAGACGTGCCCGACGAGTTCCTCGATGTCCACGCCGCGGTAGCGCAGGGCGCCGCCCTCTCTGTCGGGCTCCGCGATCTCCGTTTCGAACGCAACGACACCCTCGAGACCGGGCGTGAAGTCGGACATCTAGGTTCCTCCATCCCTTGATCACCGGCAAAGCCTGATCGGCCCGGTGGCGCTGCATGGCCAGCCGGACTATTCAATCGTGACCGGGGCGCATCTGTTAACCCGGCCTGCCCGGCAAATGCCCGCCGCGCCCGTTTCGTGCCGGTCCTGGCGGTTAACCCACCCGGGATCCGGTGGTTTCACTGCCCGGTCTCCGCGGCCGGCATGCCGGTGTCCGGCGGCCCGCCCGGCATGTGGTGGCGGCCCGGCACCCGGTGTGTGAGGATCACAGCCGTGGATGAGCTGAAATCCGTTCCTGACCAGGCGACCCGCACCGAGGCGACGCTCACCGAGGCGGTGGTCGCGCAGGACCCGCTCGACCAGTTCGCGGCCTGGATGGCCGACGTGATGGCCGTGCCCCTGCCCGAACCGACCGCGATGGTGCTGGCCACGGTCTCGGCCAGCGGCCGGCCCCGGGCCCGGACGGTACTGCTCAAGGGCTACGACTCGGCCGGCTTCGTCTTCTATACCAACCGGACGTCTCGCAAGGGCACCGACCTGGCCGAGGTCCCGCGGGCCTGCCTGCTGTTCCCCTGGCACCCGATGCAGCGGCAGGTGATCGTCGAGGGGACGGTGTCTCCCCTGTCCACCGCGGAAAGCGAGCCCTACTTCCACTCTCGCTCGCACGGCTCACAGGTCGGCGCGTGGGCCAGCCGGCAGTCGTCGGTGCTCGGGTCGCGCGGGGAACTCGACGCCCGCTACGCCGAACTGGCCGGGCGCTGGCCGGAGGGGACCGAGGTTCCCATGCCCGATTTCTGGGGCGGGTACCGGGTCGTTCCCGAGGTGGTCGAATTCTGGCAGGGCCGGACGAACCGGCTGCACGACAGGCTCAGGTACCGTCGCGAAGGTGACCGGTGGGTAATAGCGCGATTGTCGCCCTGACCTGCGTCGATACCCGACCCGGGTGGGCAGCCTGCCGGCCGCGGGTTGCTCCTGGTTCGCCACAGTGGCCGTGCAGCATAGCATCGTCCCTGTAGGGAGGCACTTTGACGGCGCACGGTCTGATCGACACCACCGAGATGTACCTTCGCACGGTTTTTGAACTGGAAGAGGAAGGTATCGTCCCGCTGCGTGCCCGCATCGCCGAGCGCCTGTCGCAAAGTGGCCCGACCGTCAGCCAGACCGTGGCCAGGATGGAGCGGGACGGCCTGCTGCGCGTGGAGGGTGACCGCCAGCTTTCGCTGACCGAGACCGGGCGGATGCTGGCCATGCGGGTCATGCGCAAGCACCGTCTGGCCGAGTGCCTCCTGGTCGGCGTCATCGGGCTGCCATGGGAAGAGGTCCACATCGAAGCCTGCCGCTGGGAGCACGTGATCTCCGACAGCGTGGAGCGCAGGCTCGTCGAACTGCTCGATTATCCGGTCAGGTGCCCGCACGGAAACATCATTCCGGGACTTGCGGAACTCGGCGTTCCGGCTGATGCTAGCAAGCGCGCGGCAGTGGCAGGCCAAGAGCATGCTGTGGCCATGACAATGATCGCGTCGCGACGGGCTGTCCCGGTGGTTGTGCATCGGATCAGTGAACAAGTCCAGAGTGACGCAGCGTTGATGCTTAAACTCAAGAACATTGGGATTCAACCCGGGCGCGAGATTACGCTCGCGGTAAGCGACGACGGTGTACGGGTGAAAGGTGACAATGGGATCGGCAGTCTGGAGGCCGAGTTGCCCCGCAATGTCGCCGCGCATGTCTTCGTGGTCAGGACGTGATGGATGCATCCGCGAGGTTGGTCCCGCTTACCTGCGGTTTCAGGTTCCGGTAGCGGCTCTGGCGGTAGCCCGGTGAGGGCCCGTGTCCCTCCCGGCACCGCCCTGGAGCGGGTTGTCGGGCCGGTGGAAGTTCTTGAGCAACTGCAGACAGGTGTCCTGGTCACCGATATTGATTGCAATTTGCTTTACGCAAATGCGTTCGCGGTGACATTGTTCGGTTTTCCCGACGATGCCGAGCATCTTGTCGGCCGTCCGCTCGCGTCCCTGGGGTTCGAGGGCGGAGATGCCCGCCGGGTAAGCGATCTCGCGACTCAGGTGCTGCACGGCAGCACCTGGGAAGGGACATTTGCCACACGGCAGGTAGACGGCTCCCGGATCTTTCTGCGGGCGCAGGCGGTCCCGCTGCGCGGGCCGTCCGCCGAGGTCACCGGCATCGCCATAATGGCGCGGCAGGCCGCCCGCCACGGCAACAAGCGCGAGCGCGACCGGTTGCGGTTGCTGGAACGCATTGGCGAGCGGCTCTCGTACTCGCTCGAACTCGACGTCACGCTGCGCCAGGTCGCCGAGACGCTGGTCCCGCAGTTCGCCGACCACTGCCTGATCGACCTGTACCAGGGGGACAAGCTGGTGCGAAGGGCCCAGTTGCACTCCCGGGGCTGGATGCCGGTGCCCGGTACCTGGGCCATGGTGGGTGAGCAGATCAAGTACCCCGAAGGGCACTTCTGCCAGCAGGCCATGTCCCGCCGCGACACGGTCGTGGTCACCGACATGGCCCAGGAGCGGTTCCCCGCGCCGAACCAGTCGAGCATGGAGATGTGCGACAACATCGGCCTGACCTCGGTGATCGCCACCCCGCTGATCGCGCGGGGCGAACTGCTGGGCGTGATGAGCCTGGCCCTGTCCGGGTTGACCGAACGCGAGGACCGGCACTACGCGCCCGACGACGGCGACTTCATCAGCGCGATCGGCAGCCGGGTCGCGATCGCCATCGACAACGCCATGCTGTTCGAGGAGGAGCGCCGCACCGCGCTCGCGTTCCAGACCAGTCTGCTGCCGCGTGATCCGCCCACCGTCGACGGGCTCAAGGTCGCGTACAAGTACGTCCCGGCCAAGCCGCTGGAGACCCACGGCCAGGGGATCCAGACCCAGGTGGGCGGCGACTGGTACGACATCATCCCGCTGTCCGCCGGGCGCGTGGGCATCGTCATCGGCGACGTGGAGGGGCGCGGCGCCCGCGCGGCCGCGATCATGGGCCAGTTGCGGGCCGCGCTGCGGGCGTTCGCCCAGGACGACAAGCCGCCCGCGGAGATCCTGCGCCGGCTCGACGACTGGTGCCGGACGCTGGAACCCACCAGCGCCGAGGCGCACGGCTTCGCCGCCGCCGACCCGCCCACCGTGAGCTGCACGTACCTGGTCTACGACGCCTGGGCCCGGACGCTGTCGTTCGCCAACGCCGGCCACGACGCCCCGCTGCTGATCACCGACCACGAGGTCGGGCAGATGGAGATCGAGCACAAGGGCGTGCTGCTCGGCGTGCGCGGCAAGGGGATCCCCGGCCTGCCGCCCTACCGGGAGGAGACCCGCTACCTCGCCCCCGGCTCAGCCCTGGTGTTCTACACCGACGGGCTGACCGACCGCCGCCATCGCGCCGACGGCAACGGCCACTACACCGAGGCCGAGGCGCTGCAGATGCTCTGCGAGGCCGTGCGCGACGTGGCGGAGGAGAGCGTGGAGGCCATCGCCCAGGCCGCCGAGCAGGCCGTGCCCGGCGAGATCGACGACGACATGGCGATCGTCGTCGTCCGCACCTCGGCCGTGGACCTGGCCTCCCGCGAGCGCAACTTCCCGGCCGAGCCGATCCGGGTGTCCGAGGCCCGGCGGCTGGCCCAGCAGACGTTCATAAGCTGGGGCATGGCGCCCGACCAGGCCGACCTGGCCTGCTTGCTGGTGTCCGAGGTGGTCACGAACGTGGTGCTGCACGCGGCCGTCTCGCCCAGCCCGCGCCACGAGTTCGTGCTAGAGCCGGTGGCCGCGCCGGACGCCGGGGTCCTCGAGGACTGGTCGTCCTCGCCGTTCGTCGACGACTTCGCCGCCCCGCTGGGCGGCCGGGAGTTCACGCTCCGGCTGCGCCGCGGCGAGACCGCCGTCTGGGTCGAGGTGTTCGACCCGGACCTGCGGCTGCCCCGGATCCGGAGCGCGGGCGAGACTGACGAGGGTGGCCGTGGGCTGTACCTGGTTGACCAGTTGGCGACCCGGTGGGGCTCACGCCCGACCCAGGACGGCAAGGCGGTCTGGTTCGAGATCCCCATCCGGAGCGGAACGGGATCGGCCTGACGGCCCCGGCTATCCCTCGATCGACGGCTATCCCTTGATCGACGCGGCGTACAGCGCGAGGGCGATCAGGATGAAGCCCGTGATCACCGTGGACCACGTCTTGGCGGTCGATCCCAGGCCCATGCGCCGGCGGAACCGGACGACGAGGACGGTGAAGATCACTGCGAGGAATGCCAGCAGGATCAGTCCATCGACCATCGCGGTCTCCCGGGGGCGGGGCGTCGTTCCTTCGAGGATATGTCGCGGCAGTGACAGGTCACCCCGGCGTCAGGAAAGCCGCCACTGTTCCCTCACTACCCGGCTACCCCCGCCGGCCGGGACTGGTTTCTCCCCAGCCGGCTACCCCGCCGGTCAGCAGGACGGCACTAGCCGGCTACCCCGCCGGTCAGCGGGGCTGCTGCACTAGCCGTGCTACCCGCCGGTCAGCAGGACCGCACTAGCCGGCTGCCCCGCCGGTCAGCACGGACGGCGCCGCGGTCAGGCCGGCCGAACTGAGCACGCCGGGGACCGCGGCGGCCGCGTCCGGGGCCCGGACCGAGTCCCGCAGCCGGCGCAGCACGCTGGCCTGCCGGGAGAGCGCCTCGATTCGTTCCTCCACCAACCGCGCCGCCTGGTCGCGCTGGCCCGCGCTGACCGACCGGCCGAGCGCGAGCCGGGCCAGCGGCTTGATTTCCTCGAGCCGGAAGCCCAGGTCCTTGAGCGCCAGGGCGGTGTCGATGTAACCGCGGTACTCGCGCGGGTACCGGCGGGTGCCACCGGGGGACCGGCGCGGTTCGGGCAGGATCCCGAGTTCCTCGTAGTAGCGGATGGTCCGGCTGCTGACCCCCGTGGCCTTGGCCAGTTGCCCGATGCTCACCAGCCCGGTCGTATCCTCGACGATCTTCGCTGCCATCCCGTATCCCCCCGGATCCTGCGCCAGGGCCGCCCGTTCGCACGGCGGCCCCCCAGGCGCGGATTGACCCTGAATCGGCGACCCGGCCCGCCGTCGTACCAGGCGAACCCCCGCCCCAGTACAACCGTCTGGCCTCGCTATATTACGGATAGTAGTCTCCCGACTACCAAGAGAGACAGCGAATCCCGCCGGAAGCCCGCGGCCGGCAGATCTGCCCGGCAGGCCTATGGAGCGCGCGGTACTGAGGAGTAACCTTCAAATCAAGGGCCAAGCGGGCGTTTCGCCAAGGGGCATCCCGCCCGGTGCGGCCCGGTCCACGGCAAGGCTAGCGGAGGGCGGACATCGTGTCGGAGGCATACATCGTCGGGGCGGTGCGCACGCCCGTCGGCAGGCGCAAGGGCGGCTTGGCCGCGATGCACCCGGTGGACATGGCCGCCCAGGTCCTGACCGAGCTGATCGCCAGGACCGGCGCCGATCCCTCCGCGGTCGAAGACGTCATCATGGGCTGCGTCTCCCAGATCGGCCCGCAATCGGTGGATATCGCGCGGAACGCCTGGCTGTCGGCGGGCCTGCCCGAGGGCGTGCCCGGAGTCACCATCGACCGCCAGTGCGGCTCCTCCCAGCAGGCCGTCCACTTCGCCGCGCAGGCTGTCATGTCCGGGACCCAGGACCTGGTTGTCGCGGCCGGCGTGGAGAACATGAGCATGGTCCCGATGGGCTCGACGGTGATGCTGCCCCACGAGAAGGGCATGCCGGGCCCGTTCGGGCAGGGCTGGCGCGACCGGTACGGCTCTCAGGAGATCTCCCAGTTCCGTGGGGCCCAGCTGGTCTGCGAGAAGTGGGACCTCAAGCGGTCCCAGCTCGAGGAGTTCGCGCTGGAGAGCCACCAGCGGGCGATCAACGCGATCGACGAGGGCAGGTTCGACCGGGAGATCATGCCGGTCAACGGCGTGACCAGCGACGAGGGGCCGCGCCGCGACACCACCCTGGAGAAGATGGCCGAGCTGAAGCCGCTGCGCGAGGGCTGGGAGCTCACCGCGGCCACCGCCTCGCAGATCTCCGATGGCTCCGCCGCCGTGCTGATCGCCTCGCCCGAGGCCTTGAAGCGGCACAACCTGACCCCGCGCGCCCGGATTCACGCGCTGACCGTGACCGGCTCCGACCCGGTCTTCATGCTGACCGGCCCGATCCCCGCGACCGAGCAGGCCCTGGCCCGCGGGCACCTGACCATCGACGACATCGACGTGTTCGAGGTCAACGAGGCATTCGCGCCGGTCCTGCTGGCCTGGTCGGCCGACACCGGCGCCTCCCTGGAGAAGACCAACCCCAACGGCGGCGCGATCGCGCTCGGGCACCCGCTCGGCGCCACCGGCGCGATCCTGATGACCAAGCTGCTGCACGAGCTTGAGCGCTCCGGCGGCCGCTACGGCCTCCAGACGATGTGCGAGGGCGGCGGCCAGGCCAACGCCACGATCATCGAGCGCCTCAGCTAACCCCCAGCCCCCAGCCCCTGAGCTAACCGAGCCCCTCAGCTAACCCAGCCCCTCAGCTAACCCAGCCCCTCAGCCCCAGCCCCTCAGCCCCCAACGCCCTCA
>DATAVV010000158.1:0-29662 GCA_036267555.1 Streptosporangiaceae bacterium
GAGCAGGGCGCCGGACCGCCCGCGGATGCGGCCGCTCAGCGCGACGGCGGCGGCCGCCACCAGCAGCCAGGCGGCCGCACCGACGGTAGCTAGGCCGCTGCGCGCGGCGATGTCGAAGCCCGCGCCGCCCGCCATGGCCCCCGCGACCAGGCGGCGATCCGCGCGCACCCGCACGACGAGGAAGGGCTGGTGCGGCCGCCGGGAGCGTGACGGCGCGGCCCAGGGCGCCGGCCAGGCCGTGGCCGGGGCCGCTGGCGGCGGCCAGCCCGCGGCCGGGTTCGGCGGCTGCGGCGGTCCTTGACCAGGTGACGGCGGCGGGAACGGTCCCGGGCCGGGCGACGGCGGCTGGGACGGTCCCGGACCTGGCGCAGGGTAGGACGGATCCATGTGTGTGTCCTTCGAGGTGGGGTGAGGAGGTTAAGGCCGACGAGTCGGTCAGGTCGGCAGTTCGAAGACGATGCGGCAGCCGACCGGCTGCGGCTCGGCCCGGATGGTGCCGCCGTGGAGGTCCACGATCGACCGGGCGATGGCGAGTCCGAGGCCGGCGCCGCCCGCCTCGGACCTGCGCGCGGCGTCGACTCGGTAGAAGCGGTCGAAGATCCGTTCGGCGTCCTGGGCTGGCACACCCGCTCCCTCGTCCGAGACCTCGATCCGGACGCCGCCGGCCACGGGCGTGCCCCGCACCGTGACCAGCCCGCCGGCCGGGCTGTGCCGGACGGAGTTGCTGAGCAGGTTGGTCAGAACCTCGTGGATCCTTTCGGGGTCACCGGCGCCGACGAGCCCGCTGTCCACGTCGGTGACCAGTCGTACGTCTGTGCGGACGGGCCGGACCTCGGCAGCGGCGTCCCCGACGACGTCATCGACCGAGAACTTCTGCCGGTCGATCCGGATCGCGCCGAACTCGAACTGGGACAGCTTGAGCAACTGGTCTACCAGCCTGCTCAGTCGCTGGGTGCCCTTGAGCATGGCCGCGATGGCCTCCGCGTCGAGCGCCTCGACGCCGTCCGCCAGGTTCTCGAGCCGGGCCCGCAGCGCGGCGATCGGAGTTCTCAGCTCGTGGCTGACGTTGGCCATGAGCTCCCGTCGCTGGCTTTCCACCTCGTCGAGGCGGGCGGCCATGGTGTTGAACGACCGGGCCAGGCTGCCCACCTCGTCCTGGGCGGTGGCTGTGACCCGCTGGCGATAGTCGCCGTTGGCCATGGCCTGGGTCGCCGCCACCATCTCCCGCAGCGGCAGCACCATCCCATGGGCCAGGAACTGGATGATCAGCAGGGAGACGACGAGACCACCGACGAAGGCGAACCGCTGGTGCAGCCCGAGCACCAGCGACGTGAAGATGGCCCCGACGGTCGCGACGACCGATCCGACGACCACGAGCCCGAGCTTCACCTTGATCGAGCGAACCCAGTCCAGTGGCCGGGATCTGAGATGAGAGGTGGCCATCAGCCGCGGCCTCCTTCGGCGCTGGCGTAGCCAACGCCATGGACGGTCCTGATGACGTCGGCACCCACCTTGCGGCGCACCGCGCGCACATGCGAGTCCACGGTCCGCGAACCCGAGCCGTCCCGGTACCCCCAGACCTCGGCCAGAATCTCGCCGCGCGTGCGGACGACGCCGGGCGACAACAGCAGGTACACGAGCAGGTCGAACTCGGTCGCCGTCAACCCGACCAGTTCGCCGTCGCGCCGGGCCCGGCGCCGCGCCACGTCGACCTCGATGTCGCCCGTGCGCAGCATGTGATCGGGGTCAGCCGAGGACCGTTCCACCCGGCGCAGCAGCGCCCGGACCCGCGCGGTCAGTTCGCGCATGCTGAACGGCTTGCTGAGGTAGTCGTCGGCCCCGACCGCCAGGCCGACCAGGAGGTCGGTCTCTGAACCGCGGGCGGTCAGCATGATCACTGGTACCGGGCGATCCCGCTGGATCTGACGGCAGACCTCCAGGCCGTCGAATCCCGGCAGCATCAGGTCCAGGACAACCAGGTCCGGTCGCCGTGATCCGACCAGCCGCACCGCGCCCGGCCCGTCCTCGGCGAGGCAGACGTTGTGGCCATCGCTGCGCAGACGTGCGGCGATGGCCACGGCCAGTTCGGCCTCGTCCTCGACAACCACGATCTCGGCCATGGCCTCGACGTTATGAGATGTGATGTGAAGGTTTCGACACCTCATTCGTGAAGATTCCGTGCAGCGATCCGGCCGCGCTCAGCCCCGGGCCAGCGGCTCAGCCCTGGGCCAGCGGCCCGGCCCCGGTGATCAGCAGCCAGGCCAGGAGGGGCCGAGTGGCAGACGATGTCGGCGGCTTCCTGCCCGGCGCGCCATTTCCGGATAGACCGCAACTAAACACCTGCGCGACTGCCTGGTGACGGCGGTGCTTCGCCTGTTTACACTCGCTATCGAAGACCGATGTGCCAGGGAAGGGGCAAACCCATGGCCAACGCTCAACGGGGGCTGTTATGGCGAAAGAGCAGCAGCTGCACGCCGAGTGAGTGCGTAGAGGTGGCGATCACGCGGGACCGCGTTTTCATCCGGGATTCAAAGGACCGCTCGGGTCCGGTTCTGGAGGTGTCTCGCGACGACTGGCGCACTTTCGCGGCCAGAATCGCGCAAATTAACGTCCGGCCAGGTCAGGCGTGATGTAGCCGGGAAAGCAGCGTCGCTGACAGCGCAAACTCTCAGTGACGTCACGATCACATGTTTCAAAGGCCGAAGCTCATTCGCTACTATCGGAACCGACATAACGCGGCTATCCCGTTAAGGCTCTGACCGAAGGTTTCAGTGTGGGCGAGGTTCGGCGTTCGGCGGCGAAGCTTATTTTAGTGCGGCCCGAAGGCACTCAGCCCCTCCAGTGGGCGCCGCGGCGCCCGGCTGGGGTCGCTTATTCCTTGGTCTGCGCCGGGTTCGCCACCGCCACCGGATCGGCGGTAAGCCTGGTCGCGACCGGCGCGGCGCGCCTCGTCATCTGGTGCGCGGTCGCGGCCGCTTTGTGCGTGGGGGCCGGCCTGGTCAGCAGGTCTGCGGCGATCACCGCCTGCCGGTCGGCCTGCCGCGGCTGGCTCCGGCGCCTTGTCAGCCTTTGACCCTGGCCCTGGCCCACCACCGCCGACGGGTCCTGGCCTGGTCGCCGAGAATCTTGTCCATCAGGGCGATAACGGTGTCGGGTCGGGCGATGGCGGAGTCCGGATCGCCGCGGGCGAGCTCATCCTCCTCTCGTCTACTTTCTGAGATCGACATGGGACGTCCCTTAAGTCAGCCAGATCGGACCGTGAACCCGGTCGGCCTAACTGCGGGGCGGAACGCGGCCGCTGGAGCCCCGGGTCCGCGGCAGCGCTCTTGGCTGCTTCCTCAAACTCGCTGATGCGCCCCTCGACGAGGGCCCGCGCCTGATCGCCGGGCAGCGCCAGATCGCGCATCGTGTCGAAGTACTCCGTGAACCGGCCGATCTTCTCCTGGTCTTCGCGGCTGACCAGTTCCCCGCTGGCGCCCTCGGCGAACAGCAGGTCCTCGCCGGAATCGAACCCGAGGAGGACGAACGAGCCGAGGGTCCCGGCGTAGGACCCGGCGCTGAACGGCACGATCTGCACCGAAGCGCCGGGCCCCGACATGACCTCCAGCAGCCGGCGCAACTGCCGGCCCATGATCGCCGGGCCCCCGATCCAGCGATATAGGGCCTCTTGGCCGAGGACGAAGGTCGCCTGGGGTGGCTTGTCCCGGCCAAGAAGCTTGCGCTGCCGTTCCATGCGAAGCGCCACGGCCCGGCGAGTCGGCGCGCCTTCGTCGTGCACGCGCTGAAGCGCGAACGCGTACTCCTCGGTGTGCAGCAGGCCGGGGATGAGGAACGGATGGAACACCCGGATCGACGAGGCTGAGCCTTCCTGCCCCAGATACTGCGCGAACTGGGGCGTGATGCTCTCCCGGTACTGACTCCACCACGACTGACCCTTGCTGCCGCGGGCCGCCTCGGTCAGGTTGTCGACCAGCGCCCGATTGGTCACCCCATAGAGCTGCAGCATCGCCCGCAGGTCGGTGACGGACACCCCGACCGTCCCGGCCTCGATCCGGATCAGCTTGGACAAGGACCACTCGAGCTGCTCCACCGCCTGACGCTGGGTCAGTCCGGCCGCGTCCCTGACCCGCCGCAGCTCGACGGCCAGCCGCCGCCGCTGACGGCTTGGGTCCTCCCGCGTGGACATAACCCGTCCTCGTCCTTTCGGTCGTTAAGGTAGCTCTCAGCTAGATATCGACCTGACCATAGCAGTAAGACACCTGCCTGAACGACAGATGTCATAATGACAGGTGTCAGCCGGTTCAAGCGCAGGTCACCTGGCACGTTCCCGCCCTGGCCGGACGCTGGCCCTCCAACTCATCCCCGGCCGCCTCCCGCGCTACCCGGCCGCCGAAACCCGGCAATGTTCACTGTGCGTGCACAGGCGTGCGCCGGGTGAGGCCGCGAGCTCCGCAACGTGAGATACGCGTCGCGCGTGTCTCGCGATCATCGTCATGAATGTGAGTTCAGGTGCCATGGAAGAGCCCTGCACTCACATTCATCGGCCGTCAGAGTTACGACGGCTGCAGCCGTGCGGGCCAGGCATGTTGCTCGTCCGGGGATGGCGGAGGATAGGAGATTCGAACTCCTGAGGGGTTGCCCCCAACACGCTTTCCAAGCGTGCGCCCTAGGCCACTAGGCGAATCCTCCGTCGGCAAGCCTACCGACTCGGCGGGCTGGTCTCACCGGGACGGTCGGCTTGGTTGGCCGGACTCGCCCGGCAGGGCGTGCGGGCCTGGTCGGGCGGGGCGTGCGGGCCTGGTCTGGCGGGGCGTGCGGGCCTGGTCCGGCGGGGCGGCCCGGCCCGGACTGGCCGGACCGGCGGGGACGGCTCGGTGGGAGATACCGGCATGGGCGGTCGGAGGGTCTGGCTAGACTGGCCGGCAGACCCCTCGCACGGCGTTATCCCGCCAACTCCCCCAGGGCCGGAAGGCAGCAAGGGTACGCGGGCTCTGGCGGGTGTGCGGGGGGTCCTTACCCGTCCTGGTGAGGATGAGGCGATGGCAGGCGATCCCAGCGCGGCCGCAGCGGATCCGTCGCGGCGCGAAGCTCCCCCCGGGCCCACGGCCCTGTACCGCAGGTACCGCCCGGCTACGTTCGCTGAGCTCAAGGGGCAAGACCATGTGACCGAGCCGCTGCGCCAGGCGCTGCGCAGCGGGCGGGTGCACCACGCGTACCTGTTCAGCGGGCCGCGGGGGTGCGGCAAAACTTCCAGCGCCCGGATCCTGGCCCGCTCGCTCAACTGTGAGCTGGGGCCGACCCCGGACCCGTGCGGGGTGTGCGCGTCCTGTGTGGCGCTGGCCCCGTCCGGGCCGGGCAGCATCGATGTGATCGAGATCGACGCGGCCTCGCACGGCGGCGTGGACGACGCGAGGGACCTGCGCGAGCGCGCGTTCTACGCCCCGGTGTCGGGACGCTTCAAGATCTACATCGTCGACGAGGCGCACATGGTGACGCGCGAGGGCTTCAACGCCCTGCTCAAGCTCGTCGAGGAGCCGCCGCCGCACCTGAAGTTCGTGTTCGCCACCACCGAGCCGGAGAAGGTCATCGCGACGATCCGGTCGCGCACGCACCACTACCCGTTCCGGCTGATGCCGCCGGCGGTCCTGCGCGGGCTGCTGGAGGAGATCCTCGGGGCCGAGGGCGTCCAGTACGAGCCGGCCGTGCTGCCGGTCGTGATCCGGGCCGGCGCGGGCTCGGCGCGCGACACGCTGTCGATACTGGACCAGTTGCTGGCCGGTTCGGGTGACGAGGGGCTGACCTACGAGCGCGCGGTGGCGCTGCTGGGCTACACCGACGAAAGCCTGCTGGACGAGGTCTCCGCGGCGTTCGTGAACGGGGACGGGGCGGCGGTGTTCCGGGCCGTGGACCGGGTCGTCGAGGCCGGGCACGACCCCCGGCGGTTCGCCGCCGACCTGCTCGACCGGATCCGGGACCTGATCGTGCTGGCCGCCGTGCCCGACGCGGCCGAGACCGGGCTGCTCGACATACCGGACGACCGGCTGGAGCGCATGCGCGCGCAGGCCGCGAGCTTCGGCCAGGCCGGGCTCACCAGCGCGGCGGAGATCATCAACGCCGGGCTCGTGGAGATGCGCGGGGCGACCTCGCCCCGGCTGCAGCTCGAGCTCATCTGCGCGCAGGTGCTGCTGCCCGCGCCCGACGCGGGCCAGGGCGCCCTGCTCGCCCGGCTGGAACGGCTGGAGCGACGGCTGGCCTCGGGCGCGGGCGACGCGGGCCCGCCCCCGGCCGTTGCGGACCGGCGCGATGCGCCGGCCCCCGCCCGCGGTACGCCTGACCGCGGCGCTCCGGACCAGACTGAGCCAGAACGCGGTATTCCTGGCCCGGTCGCCGCCCGCCCGCCGGCTGCGGATCCGGGGCCGGTCAGTGCCGACGTGCTGCGCGAGCGCTGGCCCGAGATCCTCGACGCGGTCAAGAGCCGGAGCCGGGTGGCCTGGATGCTGCTCCACAATGCCACCGTGGACACGCTGGCCGAAGGCGTCCTCACGCTCAGGTTCAGCAGGGAGGGCGAGGCGCGGGGGTTCTCGGGCAGCAATTACGCCCAGGACCTCGGCCAGGTGCTCGAGACCATGCTGGGCATCAGCCCCCGGATCAGGGCGCTCGCCGGCGCGTCCGGCGGCAGCGGTGGCGCGGGCGGCCCCGGTGATAGTGGTGGCGCGGGCGCCCCGGGTGGTGGCGGTGGCGCGGGCGGGCCAGGTCCCGGCGGTGCGGACACGGGCGGCCCGGCATCGAGCGCGGCCGGCGATGACCGGACGGCCCGGCTCGGCGGCGACCGTGAGGACGAGCGCGGGCCGGACGCAGCGGGCCGGGCCCCGGCGAGCGCGGCCGGTCACTCGCCCGACCGCTCCGCTGGCCGCTCGCCTGGCCGCTCCGCCGGCCACGAGGCCGAGGGCTCTCGCGGCGCGGCCGAGGGCGAAGGCCGGACCGGGTCCGGCCCGGGCGGCACCGGCGGCGGCGGGGGCCCGGGTTCCGGGCCGTCGGCCGCGGTGTCGGCGGCAGCCGCGTCGGCCCGAGCCGCCGCGACGGCCAGGAGCGGGGCCCGGAGCGGGGCTAGGGGCGGGGCCAAGCGGGCCGCGTCGCCCGGGTTCGGCGCACCGGCGGACCGGGGCGAGGAGTGGCCGGACGACGAGGGAAGTGAGCCCGCCGGTCCTGGCCGCAATCCGGGTGGCGCGCAGAGCGGACTGGGTCTTATCCAGCGCACGCTCGGCGGCGAGGTCATCGCGGAGCTGGGGCGCGACTGAGCGGCCCGGACGCGGCGCCGCGGCCCGGACGCGACCCCGGCCCACCGGACGAGACCAGGCCCGCCGCACGCTCGGCGGCGAGGTCAGCGCCAAGACCACTGCGGGGCCGGCGTTACCAGGGCCGGCGAACCGTTCGTTAAGGAAAATCCGGGTTATGGACCCGCGCCGCGCGGTGGTACCCGGCCATGCCGGCAGGCCGTAGGCTCGGAACCGACAGGTTCGGACCGCAACAGTTAAGCGATAGGAAAGAACGTGGACCCCAGCGGCCAGTTCGATATGAAGCAGCTGCTTGAGGCGGCGCAGCAGATGCAGAGCCAGCTCATGACCGCTCAGCAGGAGCTGGCCGACGCCGAGGTTGAGGGATCCGCTGGCAACGGCCTGGTGAAGGTAGTGGTGAACGGCCAGGGTGAGCTGGTGGACATCACCGTCGACCCCGCGGCGATCGATCCCGAGGACCCCGGGGAGTCGGCGCAGACCATTGCCGACCTGGTCCTGGCGGCCGTCCGGGACGCATACGAGGCCGCCAGCGACCTGCAGCACGAGAAGATGGGGCCGCTCGCCACCGGGCTGGGCGAAGGCGAGGCGGGCATGCCGGGCTTCCCCGGGCTGCCCGGGCTCGGTCCGCCTGGTGACCCGGCCGCCGGGCAGTGACGGGGGATCAGTCGCTGAGCGGGAGGGTCTGAGGTGTACGAGGGCGTCATCCAGGATCTCATCGACGAGCTCGGGCAGCTCCCCGGCGTCGGGCCGAAGGGCGCTCAGCGCATCGCCTTCCACCTGGTTTCCTCCGATCCCGACGACGTGCGGCGGCTCGCCAACGCGCTGCTCGAGGTGCTGGAACGGGTCAAGTTCTGCCGCACGTGCGGCAACGTCGCGCAGGAAGACGAATGCCGCATCTGCCGGGATCCGCGCCGCGACCTGGCAGTGATCTGCGTGGTGGAAGAAGCCAAGGACGTCGCGGCGATTGAGAAGATCCGCGAGTTCAGGGGCCGATACCATGTCCTGGGCGGCGCGATCAGCCCGATCGACGGTATCGGGCCTGATGAACTGCGGATATCCCAGCTTATGACCCGGTTGTCCGACGGAACGGTTACCGAGCTGATCCTGGCCACCGACCCCAACCTCGAGGGCGAGGCGACCGCCGCCTACCTGGCCCGGCTGGTGAAGCCGATGGGGCTCAAGGTGACCAGGCCCGCCAGCGGCTTGCCGGTAGGCGGTGAGCTCGAATACGCCGACGAGGTCACCCTCGGGCGGGCGTTCGAAGGACGGAGGCTCCTTGATGTCTAGTGCGGCAGCGGAGGACTGGCGGCCGCTCGCCGATCGGATCGCACGGCAGGCCCAGGACTTCCTGGACGGTGTGACCGCGCTGGCCAGCGGGGAAGGCGAGGACGAGACCGTCCCCCTGCTGCTGCTCGAGGTCGCCCAGATCCTGCTGGCCGGGGCGCAGCTCGGCGCGAGCAAGGACATCATCCTGCCGGGCAACTGGGAGCCGGACGTTGGCGCCGACCCCGACCTGGACGCGCTGCGCACCGGGCTCGCGGTGAAGGTGCGCGACTTCGACGAGTACGCCGAGCTGTTCGACCCCTACCAGGACACCAAGGCCACGGCGTTCCGGCTCTCCGACGACCTGGCCGCCGTGTCCGCCGACCTGATCCACGGGCTCAAGCACTACCAGGCCGGACGCGCCGCCGAGGCGCTGTGGTGGTGGCAGTACTCCTACGTTAACCACTGGGGCACGCACGGCGGTGCCGCGCTGCGGGCCCTGCACGCCGTGGTCGCGCACGCGCGGCTGGACGTCGCCGACGAGCCCGCGGCCGGCTGACGGCGAAAATGGGGAGAGGCAGGCCCGGTCCCTGTGGATAGACTCAAGTCGGTCGACTCGGCGTGACATGAGGACCAGGCGAGCGTGAGGAGCGGCCCGACCCGTGTCCCTTGTAGTGCAGAAGTACGGCGGATCCTCGGTCGCTGACGCTGACGGCATCAAGCGTGTGGCCCAGCGCATCGTCGCCACCCGCAAGGCCGGTGACTCGGTCGTCGTGGTCGTCTCGGCCATGGGTGACACCACCGACGAACTGGTCGACCTGGCCACCCAGGTCACGCCCCTGCCGCCCGGCCGGGAACTCGACATGCTGCTGACCGCGGGCGAGCGGATCTCGATGGCCCTGCTGGCCATGGCGATCGCCAACCTCGGCCTGGTCGGGCGCTCGTTCACCGGATCCCAGGCGGGCGTGATCACCGATTCTTCGCACGGCCGGGCCCGGATCATCGACGTGACGCCGGGCCGGATCCGCAGTGCCCTCGACGAGGGCGCGATCCCGATCGTGGCCGGGTTCCAGGGCGTGTCCCAGCAGGGCAAGGACATCACCACGCTGGGCCGCGGCGGCTCCGACACGACCGCGGTCGCGCTCGCGGCTGCCCTCCGGGCGGACGTGTGCGAGATCTACACCGACGTGGACGGCGTCTTCACCGCCGACCCGAGGATCGTGCCTACCGCGCGGCACATCCCGCGGATCAGTTACGAGGAGATGCTGGAGATGGCGGCGTGCGGGACCAAGGTCCTGATGCTGCGGTGCGTGGAATACGCCCGGCGCTATGCCATCCCCATCCACGTGCGCTCCTCGTTCAGCAACCGGGACGGCACGTGGGTCAGCGAAGCCAGCCGTGCCTCCGGCACAGAGACGGACCAGACGATGGAGCAGGCGATCATCTCCGGCGTATCCCACGACCAGAGCGAGGCCAAGATCACCTTGGTCGGCGTGCCGGACAAGGTCGGCGAGGCGGCCCGGATCTTCCGGGTCATCGCCGCGTCCGGGATCAACATCGACATGATCGTTCAGAACGTCTCCGCCGCCGCGACCGGCCGGACCGACATCTCGTTCACGCTGCCGCGCGAGGACGGGCAGGCGGCCGTGAGCTCCCTGCGCCAGCTTCAGGAAGAGGTGGGCTTCGAGTCGATCCTCTACGACGACAGGATCGGCAAGATCTCGCTGATCGGCGCCGGGATGCGCTCGCACCCCGGGGTGAGCGCCACGTTCTTCGGGGCGCTGGCCGATGCGGGGGTGAACATCGAGATGATCTCGACATCCGAGATCAGGATCTCGGTCGTCGTGGACGAGAGCGACGTGGCCGTGGCGGTCGAGGCCGCGCACCGCGCGTTCGACCTGGGCTCGGACCAGCAGGAGGCAGTCGTGTACGGAGGGACGGGGCGGTGACCCGCGACAGCGGTAGCCGCAAGCCGGTGCTGGCGATCGTCGGCGCGACCGGCGCGGTCGGGACCGTGATGATCGACATGGTGTCGACCAGGGAAGACGTCTGGGGCGAGATCAGGCTCATCGCGTCGCAGCGCTCGGCGGGCCGGCGGCTGCGGGTCCGCGGCCAGGAGGTCGAGGTCCAGGCCCTGGCCCCGGAGGTCTTCGACGGCGTGGACCTGGCCATGTTCGACGTCCCCGACGCCGTGTCCGCGCAGTGGGCCCCGGTGGCCGCCGAGCGCGGGGTCGTGGTCATCGACAAGTCCGGGGCGTTCCGCATGAACGACCAGGTGCCGCTGGTCGTGCCCGAGGTCAACCCGGACCAGGCGGCGAACCGGCCGCTGGGCATCATCTCGGTCCCCAACTGCACCACGCTTTCGCTGATCGTCGCCCTGGCCGCGCTGCACCGGGCGTTCGGCCTGCGGGACCTGGTGGTGGCGTCCTACCAGGCTGCCTCGGGGGCCGGGCAGGCCGGCATCGACACGCTCTACGCCCAGGTCGAGAAGATCGCGGGCAACCGGTCCCTCGGACATCGCGCCGGGGACCTGCGCGGGGCGGTCGGCGACTTCGGGCCGTTCCCGGCGCCGCTGGCGCTCAACGTGGTGCCCTGGGCCGGGTCACCGCGGGACGCGGGCTGGTCCTCGGAAGAACTCAAGATCCGCAACGAGACGCGCAAGATCCTCGGCATGCCCGGCCTGCCGGTGTCGGCGACCTGTGTGCGGGTGCCGGTCGTCACCGGGCACTCGCTGGCCGCGCACGCCGGGTTCGGCCGGGAGGTCACCCGCGAGGACGCGCAGCGGGTGCTCAGCCAGGCGCCGGGCGTGGTACTCGTCGACGAGCCGGAGCGCGGGGAGTTCCCCACCCCGGCCGACGTCGTCGGCACCGATCCGACCTGGGTGGGCCGGGTGCGGCAGAGCCTGGACGACCCCAAGACCGTCGAGTTCTTCGTCTGCGGCGACAACCTGCGCAAGGGCGCGGCGCTGAACGCGGCCCAGATCGCGGAACTGCTGATCGGCGAGTTCGCCGCGGGTTAGCCGAACCCGCGCCGGCCGAACGGGGCTGTGCGAACCGGGTTAGGCGAACCGGGTTAGGCGAACCCGGGCTCGCCGACCGCGACCGGCTCGGCCAGCGGCTGCTCCGTGTCCGCCGGGACTTGCGGGAAGTGCACCTCGACCTCCAAGCCGCCGCCGGGCCGTGGGCGGGCCCGCAGGTCCGCGTCGTGGGCGGCGGCGATCGCGGTCACGATCGACAGGCCCAGTCCGAGCCCGTCGCTGCTCAGCCGGGTGGCCTCGAGCCGGCCGAAGGGCTGGAAGAGCTGCTCCACCTGCTCCGGTGCGATGGACGGGCCGGTGTTTGCCACCGAGAGGAACCCGCGACCCGACCTGACCCCGGTCGTGACCTCGACCCAGCCGCCCGCGACGTTGTGCCGGATGGCGTTGTCGACCAGGTTGGCCGCGAGCCGCTCGGTCAGCTTGGGGTCGCCCAGGACCGGGGCGGCCGTGAGCGCGGCGTGGACGCGCGGGCCGCGGCAGGCCGGCTCGGGGTCGCCGGCGGGCAGTCCCTCCTGCGCCGTGGCGGGCAGTGCCTCCTGCGCCACGGCGGCTAGGTCGAGTGACTCTCGGCGGTCGAGGCCGCGCTGGCTGCGGGCCAGCGTCAGCAGCGCCTCGATCAGCCGCTCCTGCTGCTCGCCGGTGACCAGCACCCGCTCCAGGGTGCCGCGCATCCCGCCGACCGTGGGCTCCGGGTCGCGCAGGGCAACCTCGACCAGCGTCCGCTGCCGGGCCAGCGGCGTGCGCAGTTCGTGCGAGGCGTTGGCCACGAACTGCCGCTGGGCGCCGAAGGACCCCTCCAGCCGGGCCAGCAGCCCGTTGAAGGTCTTGCCCAGATCGGTGAGCTCGTCGCCGGGCCCGGCCAGCGGGAGGCGCTGGTGCAGGTTGCTGGCCGAGATGCGCCGCGCGGTCGTCGCGATCGTGCGCAGCGGCCGCAGCACCCGCCCGGCCACCAGCCAGCCGAGCCCGATCGAGGCCGCGGTCATGAACGCCAGCGCGATCCCCGAGTCGGTGATGAGCTGCCGCAGTTCCGCGTTGCGTTGCTGGTTCAGCAGGGACGCGCAGCTCAGGATGCCGGTGCCGGGGTACGGCTGACCGACGTCGGCGCCCGCGCCCGAGCCTGCACCCGAGCCGCTCAGGCTCTGCACGCACACGGCCCGCGCCGGGTCGCCGGTGACCCCGCTGACGGTGGTCTGGCCCTGGGCCACCGTGACCATGGGAAACCGGTGCGCGACCAGGATGTAGGTGACGGTGAGCAGGGCCACCCCGCAGACCAGGAACAGTGCGCCGTAGAGCAGCGTGAGCTTGAGCCGCACCGTGCGCCGGGGCAGGCCGGGCAGCTCCGACAGCCGGGGCAGCCCGGGCAGCTGCGACAGCCGGGGCAGCCGCAGCAGTCGCAGCCACCAGCCGGCGGCGGATTTCGCCGCGGTGGATCTCGCGGGAGCGGGCGCCGGCGGCGCGGGGTTTTGGGGCACGGCCATGGGTGTCCTCAGATTCGGTATCCGGCCTGGGCCACGGTCTGGATCACCGGCGGGTCACCGAGCTTGCGGCGCAGCCGGCTCATGGTCACCTTCACCGCGGTGGTAAACGGGTCGGCCATCTCGTCCCACACGCGCTCCAGAATCTCCTCGGCCGACACCACCCGGCCCTGGGCGGACAGCAGCAGTTCGAGTACGCCGAACTCCTTGGGGCCCAGGTCGAGCGGCCGGCCCCCCCGGCTGGCCTCGCGCCGGGAGGAGTCGAGCGCCAGGTCGCCGCGGACCAGCACCGGCGGCAGCCCGGGCTGGGCGCGGCGCAGCAGCGCCCTGATCCTGGCCACCAGTTCCGCGAACGCGAACGGCTTGGGCAGGTAGTCGTCGGCGCCCAGACCCAGGCCGTCCACCCGGTCCTCGATCGTGGCCGCCGCGGTCAGCATCAGCACCCGGCTGCGGCACCGGGCCGTGACCAGTTCGGCGCACACCTCGTCGCCGTGCAGGCCGGGCAGGTCACGGTCGAGCACGATCACGTCGTAGTCGGTGACCAGCGCCCGCTCAAGCCCGGCCGCCCCGTCGCAGACGACGTCGACAGCCAGTTGTTCCCGGCGCAGGCCGACGCCGATGGCCTCGGCCAGCTCACGGTCGTCCTCGACCACGAGCACTCGCATCGCGGCTCCTCTTCTGCGGCGCAGGCCCCCTACCCATCATGCCTCGCCTGCCGTTTTCACCGGGGGGGCCTGGGGGGGGGTCGGCCCCCCGGGGGCCAGCACCGCCTCGGTGACGAGCCGCGGCCCCCCGGCTGCCCTAGGCCCGGGCGGTGGCGGGCCTAGGGCAGGCCCCCGCTGGGCGGCAACTGGCCCGGATCCTGGATCGCGGTCACGGTGGCCTGCCCACTGCCCTGCGTGATCTGGGCCGTGACCTGGTCGCCGACCCTGACCCCGCCGATGCCGCTGACCCGGCCGGTGACCTTCGTGGCGCTGGTGACCACCGCCGTCACCGAACGCCCAGGCCCGCCGATCGAGATCGAGGTGCTGCTGACCTTGAGCACCTTGCCGCCCACGAATAGCTGGCTGACCGGGCCTCCGTCGCTGCCGGGCGGGCCGCCGCCGACGTTGCCCTGGCCCGGGGCGCCGAACGACGGTGCCTGCGACGGCGTGCCGGATGCGGCGGACGGGGCCGGGCCCCGGCTGGCCGCGAGCGCGATGCCCGCGCCAGCGGCCAGGGCCGCGAGCGCGACCACGGCCAGCATCAGCGGCCGCCGCGGCCCGCGCGCCGAGCTGGGGCCGCCGGGCCCGGGCGGGTACGGCGGCGCGGGCCAGCCGGGCGGCGCGGGCGGGCGGGCCGGATCCTCGTCCGGCCAGTCGTCGGGCCAGTCCGGGTCGCGCTCGTCGTCCGTCTCGTCCTGCGGCCAGTTCGGGTCCGGCTCGTCCCGCGTCGCGTGCTCGGGCCGCTCGTCCTTCGGCGGTCTGGCGTTGTCCAGCCCCGTGGAACGTGAAGACTCCGGCGGCATCGGCTGTTCGCCTCCTCGTGCGGATCGCTGATCTGATGGCGCTGGGCGCCCAGCGAGTCTCAGGCTGCCGCGCCGCCGGTTGCGCGGCGGTTACACCACGTGCCGCTGCTGTAACCGTCGCGCAACCGCCGCTCCCATATCCCTTGGGTTCAACACCGCGGACGTCGCGGCCCGGCCGGGCCGGCATCGCCGCCGCGGATGTGGCTATCGCTGATGGGAGAGCACATGTTCTTCGTGATCTATTTGCTGCGCGAACTGCGCCGCAGGATGCGGCAGGCGGTCTTCATCTCGCTCGGGCTGGCCGTCGGGGTGGGCCTGGTCATTACCGTGGTCGCCGCGTCGGCCGGGGTGAAGAAGGCCCAGTCCGCGGTGCTGCAGGGGCTGTACGGGGTGGGCACCGACGTGACCGTGACCGGCGCGGCGCCGGGGCCGCCCAAGACCGGCAGCAGACCAACCAGCGGCAGCGGGCAGAGCCTGCAGGTCGGGCCGGGCGGGGCCAGGATCTGCACCAACGGCAAGTGCGAGAACGCCGCGGGCCAGACGATCGACAACCTGATCTCGCAGTACTCGGCGATCGGCGCCTCGTCCGTGGCCAAGGTGGCCAGGCTGCACGACGTGGCGGCGGCCGCGGGCGGCCTCGACCTCACCGACACCCAGATCACGATCGCCAAGAACTTCGGCCAGCCGAACAGCCCGCTGCCGCAGCCGAACAGCTTCTCGGTCGACGGCGTGGACCTCGGGCGCTCCTCGCTCGGCCCGCTCAGTTCCGGAACGATCGCCTCCGGGCACACCTTCACCGCCGCGGACGCGGACTCCGACGTGGCCGTCGTGGACTCCGGTTACGCCAAGGCCAACAAGCTGAAGGCCGGTTCGGTGCTCACCGTCGACAAGGTCAAGTTCACGGTCATCGGCATCGTCACCCAGCCGCAGGGCAGCAGCCAGCCCGACGTCTACATCCCGCTGGCCCGGGCCCAGGCCATCGCGACCGATGGCCCGACCGGCAGCCTCAAGAACAAGGTGAACACGATCTACGTGACCGCGGCCAGCGCCGCCGACATCGCCGTGGTGCAGAAGCAGATCCGCACGCTGCTGCCCGCCGACACCGTGACCACGGCTTCCAGCCTGGCCAGTGAGGTGACGGGCTCGCTGTCCAGCACGGCCAAGCTCGCTAACGACCTCGGCAAGTGGCTGTCGGTGCTGGTGCTGATCGCCGCGTTCGCGGTGGCCAGCCTGCTGATGATGGCGGCGGTGTCGCGGCGGGTTCGGGAGTTCGGCACGCTCAAGGCGATCGGCTGGCGCAGCCGGCGGATCGTGGCTCAGGTGATGGGCGAATCGGTGGCGATGGGCATCGTCGGCGCCGCGGTGGGCGTGGGCCTCGGGTTCGCCGGGGCCGAACTGATCACCAAGATCGCGCCGAAGCTGTCCGCCACCGTGCCCACCGCCACCGGCCTGCACGAGCAGACGGCCGGGGGCCCGGGCGGCCCGCAGAGCATCAACCCGACCATCAACCACACCCTGCAGGTGCCCATGCACGCCTCGGTCAGCCCGGGCGTGATCGTGCTGGCCGTGGTGCTCGCCGTCGCCGGGGGACTGCTGGCCGGCGCCTTCGGAAGCTGGCGGATCGGCCAGCTTCGCCCGGCCCGGGCACTGGCCCGGGTGGAGTAAGCCGGGCCGCCGCGAAGCCGTCCCGGGCGGCCGCCGCGGCCGGTACCCCTGAGCAGTAAAACGAGGAGAGGATTCCATGTACAAGCTGACCGGCGTGAACAAGATCTACCGCAAGGGCCGCCGCACCGTGCCGGCCGTCCGTGACCTGGACCTGGCGATCGAGGATGGGGAATGGCTGGCGGTGCAGGGCCGCACCGGACACGGCAAGACCACGCTGCTGCAGATCCTGGGCGGCCTGGACCGGCCCACCTCGGGGATCGTCGAGTTCGACGGCCAGGACCTGGCCCGGTTGCGGGAAAACCAGGTTACCCGGGTGCGGGCGGTCTCCATCGGGTTCATCTTCCAGACGTTCAACCTGGTCCCGACGCTGTCGGCCGCCGAGAACGTGGAGGCGGCGCTGATCCCGCTGCGCGCCGGCCTGGCCGAGCGCCGCCGCCGGGTGGCCGCCGCCCTGGAATCGGTCGGGCTCGGTGACCGGGCCCGGCACCTGCCCAGCGAACTATCCGGCGGGCAGCAGCAGCGGGTGGCGATCGCCCGCGCGCTGGTCAAGCGGCCGAAGGTGCTGCTGGCCGACGAGCCGACCGGCAACCTGGACGAGGGCACGCGCGACGAGATCATCGGCCTGCTCGCGCAGTTGTGGCACGACCTCGGGCTGACGCTGGTGCTGGTCACCCACGACAGCTCGCTGGCCCGCCAGGCGCAGCGGGTCGGGGTGATGTCCAAGGGCCGCCTGACGATCAGGCAGGACACCAGGCGAACCCCGGAACCGAGTACCTGAGGCGGCCGCGGGTCAGCGTCGCCTGGTTCCCGATGCCGCCGGCTCCAGCCGCATGTCGACCTTGTGATCGTGTTCGCCGTGCCGGCCCACCTCGGCCAGGCCCAGCCGCTCGTACAGGGCCTGGGCGCGGTGGTTATTGGCCAGCACCTCGAGCACGAATGCCTGGTCGTTGCGCATGGCCTCGTCGATGAGCATCTTGATCAGGCGGGTGCCGATGCCGTGGCCCTGATACTCGGGCAGGATCTCGATCCGGGCCAGGTAGACCTCGTCCGGGCGGCGCTCGACGTGCAGCATCCCGGCGTCGGTCCCGTTGGCCCGGATGATCTGCCAGCGGCGCGGATCGAAGGCCCGGGTGTGGAAATCACGCTGGAACCGCTCGTCCCAGCCCCAGATCCCCGTGATGTAGTCGCCCATGGCCGCCTTGTGCAGGCGGAAGCAGAACTGTTTGTCGGCCGAGGTCGCCGGCCGCAAGGTGATGGCGGTCATAATTCGTTGTATCCCCGTGAAGACGTGTAAATCCAAGGCTTTCTCAGCCTATTCCGTCCGGCACAATCCTACGGTTGTCAGCCGGTTTTGCGGCAGCGGCTGGCCGGCCTTCCTGCCTGGCCGCTACCCGGGACCGGGCCTCGGGGCGCGTTGCCGGCGGAGATAGTTACCTACTAATGCCTTCTTGTCCCTTCGCAGGCGCGGGACGCTGCCGGGAAAGGCACCCCGGCCGGCCCGCTTGTTCGTAGCATGCGTCCTGCCTGCTTCGGTAGCCGGCCGACCCGGCCCGCGGCGCAGGCCCGGCCCGGATGGCCGGGCACCCAACCAAGCAATGGGGGGAATCCCACGTGAAAGTTCGAATGTCCGCCTTACTGGCCTGCGCGGTGGCCGCGGCTCTCGCGAGCGGCTGTGCGAGCCAGGCCGCGCCGCGCGCCGCCGCGTCCCGGCCTCCCAGCCCGGCCCCGTCGGGCCCGTCCAAGGCTGCGGCGGCCGCGCAGAGCGCCGCGCGGCTGTTCTTCGCCCTTTACGTGGCCAAACAGTACAAGCCAAGCTACGAACTGCTGCTGCCTGCCGTGCAAAAGGTCATTCCCGAGCGGACCTGGGTGCGGGTCAACCAGAAATGCAAGGCCGTGACCGCGAGCTACAAGATCACTCAGCCGTTCGTGCAGGGAGACCGGGCCGTGGTGGACATGGCGCCCTCGAGCGCATCGTCCGCCCTGACCAGCAAGTCGGAGATCTTCATCTACAGCGGCGGCCACTGGCTCTTCGTGCCCGACGACATCTCCGCCTACGAGCATCACACGGTGCCGCAGATCGTGGCCGCGCTGAAGGCACAGAAGGTGTGCAAGTAGCGCCAGGCCAGCCAGGGCCGGTGAGCCGGCGCCAGCCCGTGACCTCAGCGGGATGACGGGGCGGCGCCGCAGATCAGCGCTCAGCCGGTGGGCTCGGGCCTGGCCAGCGGCCAGCCGCCGGCGGCCAGCCGGGCCCGGACCCGGGCGATATCGGCGTCGCTGGCCTGCCCGTTGGTGACGACCGTGATCGCGTGCCGGATCGTTTCGGCCGACTGCGGACCGCTCTCGGTGGCCAGTTCCTCGGCTATCTCGTGAACCTCGGCGTCGGTCAACTGGCTGCCCAGCAGGGCGAAGAGCGGGATGTAGTCGACGTCGGGAACGCCCTCGGGGTAGCCGGCCCGCAGCCAGCCGACGATCGCGCTCAGCACAGGTGGCAGCGCCATGGTTCTCAAACCCTCTCGATGAGGTGGCTCATACGGGACTCGGGCCGGGTCAGCGCTTGTGCGCTCGATGGTCTTACTTGGCCGGCGGGGTCGGGGCGGGGTGCCCGATCTGGTAGACCTCGTAGATTCCCCAGCCTATGGCGGCCAGGATAATCAGGAAACAGATCGCGGCGAGGACCATGCCGGCCACGCTGCCGCCCACCACGATGTCGGCCTCGGCGTCACCAGCCGCCGCGGCCGTCTTCGGGCCGCGGGACAGGGAGAACAGCCCGGTCGCGAACAAAGCCGGCAGGCCCGCGCCCGCGATGAGACCGAACACGAGGATTTTCCACAGTGCCGTCAGGTTGATCCAAGACATTGTCTGCTTTCCTGTCCCTCAGGCTGCCGCGGGCTCGGGCTGCTCGGTCGGGGCGACCGAACCAGTCCACTCGTCGTTCACGTTGTTGTGGTCAACCTTGCTGCCGCGGGACCGCCAGTAGATGACCCCGACGACCGCGAGCAGGATGACGAGGTCGACGATCACGCCGGGGGTGCCGCCGATGGCGTGGGCGAGCGCGTACGCGGCAGCCCCGACCACCGCGGCGGACGGCAGCGTGAACACCCAGGCGGTGGCCATGCGGCCGGCGACGCCCCAGCGGACCTCGGCGCCCTTCTTGCCTATCCCGGTGCCGATGATCGACCCGGTGGCCACGTGCGTGGTGGACAGCGAGTAGCCGAAGCTGGCCGACAGCAGGATGACCGCGGCCGACGCGGACTCGGCCGCCATGCCCTGCGGCGACTCGATCTCGACCAGGCCCTTGCCCAGGGTGCGGATGACCCGCCAGCCGCCCACGTAGGTGCCGATGCTGATCGCCAGCGCGCAGGTCAGGATCACCCAGAACGGGGCGTTCGCGCCGCTGTGCAGCGTGCCGTTGGCGATCAGGGCCAGGGTGATGACGCCCATCGTCTTCTGCGCGTCGTTGGTGCCGTGGGCCAGGGAGACCATGCAGGCCGACCCGATCTGGCCGATCCGGAAGCCGTGGTTGCGGGCCGCGTGCGTCAGGTTGCGGCTGATCCGGTAGAGCAGCCAGGTGCCGATCGCGGCCACCAGCCCGGCGATGATCGGCGAGAGGCAGGCCGGGAGCACGACCTTCGAGACCAGGCCGTGCCACTTGACCGCGTGACCCCCCGCGGCGGCCAGCGTGGAGCCGATCACCCCGCCGATGAGCGCGTGCGACGAACTCGACGGGATGCCGAGCAGCCAGGTCAGCAGGTTCCAGATGATCCCGCCGATCAGGCCCGCCGCCACCACGGTCAGCGTGACGAGATTGGTGTCGACCAGGCCGCTGGCGATCGTCGCGGCCACGGCCAGCGACAGGAATGCCCCGACGAGGTTGAGCACACCCGAGATGGCGACCGCGGTCCGTGGGCCCAGGGCCCCGGTCGCGATCGACGTTGCCATTGCATTACCTGTGTCATGGAAGCCGTTGGTGAAGTCGAACCCGAGAGCCGTGATCACCACAAGCACCAGAACTACGTCGTTGCCCACGCGCCCAGCGTTCCCATCGCGGGGTAACAGTGTCGAGAGCCTGACAAAAGGCATCAAGTGATTGTCATCGACGAGTCATCTCATGTTCACCTTTTCGGCACTGTGCCGCTCATTTGAGCGGATGCCTCCCGCACTGGGACATCTCGTGGAGAACGGACGACAACCTTCCGCCCGCCGGGCGACGTGAGACCGGGTGGAAGGCGAACCCACCGGAGGTGACAGTGAGGCGGGAACAACAGACGGCATTCGATGACTTCGTGCGAGCCCACGCGGACGCGCTGGTCCGGATGTCGTTCCTGCTGTGCGGCGACCAAGGTAAGGCCGAGGACGCCGTGCAGGAGGCCTTAACCCGCATCTACCTGCGCTGGAACCGCCTGGACGAACCGCTGCCCTACGCCCGTCGCGCCGTGGTCAACGCCACCAGGGACCAGTGGCGCCGCTTCAGCCGCCGGGAACTGCGAGAGCGCTCGGCCGCGGTCGGTGACGCACCGGGGCCGCCGCCTCTGCTCGACGACGTCGTCGCCGAGCGGGACCGCATAGTCCGGGCGCTGCAGCGGCTGCCGCACGGCCAGCGGGCCGTGATCGTGCTGCGGTTCTGGCACCAGCTTTCCGAACAGGAAACCGCGAACGCGCTCGGAAATTCGGTCGGCACCGTCAAGAGCCAGACCAGCCGCGCGCTGGAGCGGCTGCGGGAGTACCTCGCATCCGACCTTCTGCCGGCCATCACCCCTGAGGAGTACCGATGAACGAAACCCAGTTGATCGAACAGTTGCACGCGGCCATGGACGACGTGACCGCCGGCCTGCGGGCACCGCAGGATGCCGCGCAGCACGCGCGGGCCCGGGGGCGCCGTCACCGGACGGCCCGCGGGCTGCTCGCTACCGTCACGGCCGCCGGCGCCGCGGCCAGCCTGGCCATCATCCTGGCCGGTCCCGGCGCTCCGTCGCACCCGGCGGCGGCCGCCGGGCGCCACGCCACGATCGAGACGACCTCGTTCGTGCTGCGCAGCGCGGAGGCCGCGCTTGCCGACGTGAACGGATTCATCGTGAAGAGCTCGGTCATCGGCGCTCCCGGCCAGATCGCCACGACCACCTACCTGGATCCGGTGACGGGAACCACCCGGTCGGTCAGCCCCGGCGGGGTGACTTACTGGACGGCGACGACCGTCAAAAACGACCGCGACTACTGGCACACGACCGAGATCAACACCTCCAGCCGGACCTGGTGGGTGATGAACGATCACTCCAGCGGCCGCCTCGGCCAGCTGGCGCCGAACGCCCCGCTGGTCCCGTCGATCAGCACCAGCGTGGCGCAGATCCGCACGGCCCTCAGTGAAGGACAGTTCCGGGTGGCACACCACGGCGTGGTCAACGGGCGCCGCGCGATCGAGTTGGTGTACGCGGGCGCGCTGGGCCGCAAGGGCGACGCGCTGCACTTCTGGATCGACGCGAAGACGTTCCGGCCGGTCGCGCTGGTCTTCCCGCCCTTCAGCGCGGCCAGCACGATCACCGAGAGCTGGGTCGCGAAGACCCCGGCCCTGGCGAAGCAGACCAACACCCCGCACATCCCGTCCGGTTTCCGCAAGGTGACCGCCCCCCACTGGTCCAGCTAGGGCACCTGCACCCGGCCGACAAGGCCGGTGCCATCCCGCGACGGCCGGCCGGAGGTCGGCCCGAGCGGGTGGCAGAAGAATTCGAGGCGCCCCAGGCGCCGAGGCGGGGGGGTTATAGAGGGGGTCGTCCCCCCTAGGGTAAACAGCATGGACGAGGCAAGCCGACCGAGGATGGACGTCACCTCGGTCACGATCCACGCCCCCGACCCGCGGGCCCTGGCCGCCTTCTACGCGCTGCTGCTCGGATGGCCGGTCACGCACGAGGATCCGCCCCGGCCCGGCGAGCCGCCCGAGGACGGCTGGTCCCAGGTGCGCCCGCCCGCGGGCCGGATCGGCCCGACGCTGAACTTCGAGTACGAGGCGGCCGGCTACGCGCGGCCGGTCTGGCCGAGCGCGCCCGGCCACCCGCAGACCCAGGAGCACCTGGATATCGCGGTCAGCGACCTGACCGATACCGTGGCCTGGGCCGTCGAGGCCGGGGCCACGCTGGCCGACTTCCAGCCGCAGGACGACGTCCGGGTGCTATTCGACCCAGCCGGACATCCGTTCTGCCTGTTCCTCGACTGACGACCAGATCCCGGCGGCAACGAGGCCGCCGGGGCGGAGGGGGGAGCCTGCCATGGCCGTGACGATCCTGCGCAACGCGTCGGTCCTCGACCCGGAGCGGGGCGAACTGGACGAGGGCCAGTCGGTGGTGGTCGACGGCGGCCGGATCGCCGACGTGGGCCCCGGCCTGACCGGGCCGGGCGACGCGGTGATCGTCGACGTCCGCGGCCGGACCGTCATGCCGGGCCTGATCGACGCGCACACTCATCCGGCCGTGGTCGACGAGGACATCTTCGCCATGGCCGAGTGGCCGCCCTACTACGTGGCGGCACGGGCCAGCCGTGCGCTCGAGGGCATGCTGACGCGCGGGTTCACCACGATCCGCGACGTCGGCGGTGGCGACTTCGGGCTCGCCCGGGCGGTGGCGGACGGGTACTTCACCGGGCCGCGGATCCGCTTCGGCGGCAAGCAGCTTTCCCAGACCGGCGGCGCGGGTGACTGGCGCGCCCCCAGCCGCCGCGTCTACGACGACAACTACTACTCGGCGGCCCTGGGCGTCATCTGCGACGGGGTGCCCGAGGTCCGGCGCGCGGTCCGGGAGGAGGTGCGCCGCGGCGCGCACCACATCAAGGTCTACCTCAGCGGCGCGGTCGACTCCCCGAGCGACCGGGTGGACTCCACCCAGTTCTCCCTCGAGGAACTGCACGCGATAGTGGAGGAGGCCACCGCGGCCAACATCTACGTCGCGGGGCACGCGTACACCTCGCGCGCGATCAACCGCGGCCTGGAATGCGGCATCCGCAGCATCGAGCACGGCAACCTTATGGACGCCAGCAGCATCCCGCTGTTCCGCAAGCACGAGGCGTTCTACGTGCCGACGATCGTGACCTACCAGACCCTGGCCCGCAAGTCCCGCGAGGGCCGGCTGCCCGCCGACATCGACGTCAAGCTCAAGGAAGTGATCGACGGCGCGCTCGGCGCGCTGGAGATGGCGCACGCGGCGGGCATCCCCATCGTTTACGGCACGGACCTGTTCGCCGACATGCACGACCAGCAGCTTCAGGAGTTCGTCATCCGCTCCGAGGTCCAGCCCGCGGCCGACATCATCAGGGCCGCCACGACCACCGCGGCCCAGTTGCTGCGGATGGTCGGGGACGTGGGCGTGGTGACCCCCGGTGCCCTCGCCGACCTGCTGGTCGTCGACGGGAACCCGCTGGACGACATCCGGGTGCTCACCACCCCGGAGCAGACCCTGAAGCTGATCATGAAAGACGGCCAGATCTACAAGAACGAGCTCTAGGCTCCGCTGGTCAGCACGACGTCGACGGAGGACCGAGACGCCGGGCACGTCGGTGTCCGCGGTGCGGGCGGGCTGCCGGTTCGGCGGAGGGCTCGCACGCATGCTGGCATCATCGATGGAGTGACTACCACCGGCCTCGAACACCTCGCCCGAACCGCGTACGAAGCTCACCGCGGTGTCCACCCCGGGTCGCTGGCGCCGTGGGAAGAACTCGGCGAGCAGGAGCGGCAAGCCTGGAAGGCCGCCGTTTCCGCGGTCGCCGGCCAGACCGGCGTCACCCTCACCGACGATGAGGCGCCCGCGGCGCAAACCCTGCTCGTCCAGGCCGGAGACCAGCGCCTGACCTTCCACAAGGAGTTCATCGCCGGCCGCCGCGGCACGCTCGCGGCGGGCGACGAGTACGCCTCCAACCAGCACGCCAGGTTCCAGATCGCGCACGGCCTCTGGTACGTCAGGGATCTGGGCTCGACGAACGGCACCTGGCTGAACGGCCGCCGCATCCATGCCGCCCAGGCGCTCAAGAAGGGTGACAAGATCAAGATCGGCCACACCATGGTCATCGTGGTCTCAGCCTGACTGGGCTCGCAGCGCCACGTCGACGATGGTCTTGGCCACCAGGTCGGGGTCGTCCCACTGCACCTGATGCCCAGCGTGCGGGGCCACGATGTGCGCGCCGTCGCAGGACAGCGCCGCGAGTTCCTCCTGCAGCGTGAGCCAGTAGGGGTAGAAACTGCTCCGCTTGCGCTGCGCCTCGCTGCCCTCCGCGAGGTTGGGGTCGAGGTCGCTGGACGTGACGACGGCGAGCGGCAGGTCCCCGAGGTCGCCCGGGATCGCGTCGACCGTGCGGCAGACCGACGCCAGCGCGAGTTGCTCCTTGTCTTCCGCCCGGCGGTTGCGCGACGGCAGCACCAGTTCGTGCGGGCTGGCCGATGCCGTGTCGGCCTGGCCGAGGCCAGGTTTCGCCCCGAGGCGGCCCTTCAGGCGGCGCAGCCCGAGCGGCCGGGCAAAGTCGAGCGCGACCATGGCCAGAATGCCGAAGGGGCGGTCGAACCACCAGATGTGCGGCAAGCGCCGGTACTGCTGTGGATGGCTCGAGTCGATCAGCACCATCCCGCGTACCTCATCCGGGTACAGGTGCGTGAACATGCGCGCGGCGAGGCCGCCCAGGGAATGGCCGACGACCACGTAGGGCGGGGCGACCGCGGCGGCGCGCAGGAGGTCGTGCAGGTTCCGCGCGATGCCCTCGGCGCTGGGCCACCGCGCCACCGCGTCGCTCCAGTCCAGGCCGGGCCGGTCGTACACGCACACCGCCGTGGTTGGGGCCACGGCATCGGCCACCGTCCGCCAGTGGGCCGCGGTCCCGCCGATGGCCGGGATGATCACCACGGCCGGCGACCCCGACCCCGCGCACCAGATGTGCATCCGGTGGCCACCGACATCGACTAAGCGGCCGGGAGGCGCGTAATGGCGCCGTTCCCGCCCTTCGCTGACCACCTGGTAGGTCGCGCTGCCCAGGGCCATAGCCCCCGCGATGACGCCTAACGTCCTTACTACTCGCCGGATGCGCATAGTGCCATTTTGACAGCATATTGCCATATATGGCGGATCTTTGTCCGGAATGGCGCGAGACCGAATCCGGTTCGCTCCGCCGGCCGGGGCGGAGTACCGTTAACAGCGGCGGTCCCCGGCCGCCTCTGGTCCGCGGGCAGAGCTGCAAGCTCACCGGCTGAATGCAAGTAAGTACTGGCGTTCTTTCCAGCCCGATGTCGCGGACCACGGGCGCTGAGGGAAAGGACTGCCGTGTCCGATCAGCCGCGCTCGCTCCCAGACCGACCCAGCCTCCGCTATCTGAAGCTCGAGGCGAAACGGCGCCTCGCCGCCGGGGAGTTCGAGTCGCTCCACCTGGCTCAGCTCGCCATCGCCCGTGAACACCGGCAGCCGAGCTGGACCGCGCTGAAGGAAGTCATCGAAGCCCAGAGCGCCCCGGCCGGCCCGGCGCACACCCAGGTGCGATGGGCGCTGTCCCGGTTCAGGGGGGCCGGGCGTCCCGGCTGGGCACCGCCGGACGAGAGCGAGTTGCGCGAGCACTTCGACGAGCATTACCTGATGACGCTCTCGCCCGAGAAAATAACGCGGACACTTACCGACGCGGCGCCGCGGCTGGACGGCGAACTTGTCATCGAGGCCGCGTCGGCGCGCGGCGTCCGAGCCCAGATCTCCGGCATGCGGCTGGAGGCGCTGACCGAACCCGCGGCCCCGCACCGGCTGATCCGGCTGCGCCTGTACCCGCTGGCCCAGCGGCTCACCGACCCACGGGTCGGCGAGACCGCGACCCGCATCTCCGGCGCGCCGCCCGCCTCCGCGATCGAGGTGGCCGAGCAGGCCTACGGCGAGCTGGGGCTGCCCGGGCTGGTCGTGGCCGGGTCGGCCGACACGCCGACGGACGCTGGCGTACCCGGGAGCGACGGCATCTGGACCGCGGCGCGCGGCTGGGCCGAACTCGACGCCCCCCGCCCCCTGGAGGCCGGCGCCCCGTTCCCGGTGTACGCGGTCGCCATGCTGATCACGTCGACCGCCGTCCTGCGGCTCGTGGCCGAGGGCCAGGTGGCCCTGGACCGGCCGGCCAACAGCTACCTGCGCGCGCTGCGACTCGCCCGCGACGATGTCACCGTCCGGGAACTGCTGTCGCATACCGGCGGCGTGGACAGCCCGGGCGAGCGGTTCGCCGCCGCCGTGCCCGACCTGGTCTCGGTCCTCGGACCGGTCGTGCCCTGCGGTGGCGAGCGCGGCTCGTTCCGGCACAGCAGCGGCGGGTACGGCGCGCTGGGCCAGTTGATCGCCGACGTGACCGGCGAGCCTTACCCGCGGGCGGCGGCCCGCCTCGTGCTCGGCCCGTTGCGCATGGCCGATTCGTCGTTCCCGGCGACCTGGCCGGGCGCCGGGCCCGGGACCGCGCCGCGTACAGGGCAGGACACCGGCGCGGTCGCCGGGTACCGGCTGGCCGACGACGGAACGTTCGAATCGGTCCCGCCGCAGGTGAGTACGATCCCGGCGGCAGCCGGCCTGTGGTCGACCGCGGCCGACCTGGTGCGCTTCGGGCGCGGCTGGGCCGGTCTGCTCCCTGCTGAGCTGGCCCGGGAGGCCCTGCGGCCGCACGCCACGCAGGGCCAGACCAGGGCCCAGGTCGGCCTGGGCTGGCTGCTCAACCCGGCCGTGGGTTTCGGCGGCCACATGGGCTACGGGCCGGCCGCGGCTGCGTCCCTGCTCGTGCGGCTGGGCGACGGCCGGGCCGGCGTGGCCCTGACCAACCGCACGGTTCCGATCGAGACGGTCAACGTCCGCGTGCTCCGCTCCGTCGCCTAAACCCGCACCCCGCACCACAACCGGGGGCGCGGGCGAAGGCAGCGCAGCGCAGCGCAGGGCGGCGCGGTGCGGTGCGGGGCGGGGCGGCGGGTATGCGGGTCGGCGCGGCTGAGTGGCGGCGCGGCTGAGAGATCTTCGGTAACGAGACGCTGCTATCACGACGTTTCGTTACCGAAGATCTTGAGGCGGGTGTGCGGCGCCCGGTGCTGCCGGCGGGACCTTGGCGGCGAGACTCCTTTGGCCGGAGGATGACCGGAGGTTCCGCCGAAGGCTCGGTCCTATCCGGCCGGACCGGGCTTAACATTGTCGAGCCTCGCTTATCGCGTCAGACCATTACATATACCGCGTATCCGGCAACGTGCGGCGGGCCTGCGTCCCGGCCAGTCCTGGCGCGGCGTCGCCAGGCCAGCCCCGGAGCCGCGTTAAGGAGTGATTTTCTTGGGCGCCGAATCGGCTCGCCATCTGTCGGCCACACGCCGGTCCTTGCTGAAAAAATCCGCGACCGGGCTGCTGGCCGGCACGGGCGCGGTCGCGATCGCCGGTGTGGCCACCCGGTCGCCGGCCGTCGCGGCCACCCGGCCGGCGGCCGCCACGGTCACGGCCAGCACCCCCGACTGGGTCAACGTCGTCAGCTACGGCGCCGACCCGACCGGGGCGAGCGACTCCACCTCGGCCATCCAGAACGCGGTCAACGCGCTGCCCGCCACCGGCGGCGTGGTCTACCTGCCGGCCGGGACGTATCTGGTCTCTAGCACGGTGACCTGCACCACGGTGCCCGCGTATTTCCTGGGCGACGGCGTCTGGGCGACCACGCTGCAGTTCAGCGGCACCGGAGACTGCGTGCGGATCTACGACCCCACGACGTACAGCAGCCGGACCCGGTACGCCGGCGGGTTCTGCGGCATCACGATCGACGGGAAAAAGGCGGGGGCAGGCTCGGCCGGCCTGCACGTGGGTGACCTCCTCCAGTACGAACTCGACCTCACCGTGCAGAACTTCACCGGATCGGGCAGCATCGGTGTCCACCTCGACAACGCCTACTTCTGGACCGAGCAGTTGCACGGCCGGATCTACGCGCAGAACTGCGCGAGCCACGTCGTTTTCGACTGCTCGGGCAGCCTGACCACCTCGAGCGGCAGTTTCGAACGCTGCGACCTCGACATCTACCTGGACCAGGAGGACGCGTTCTTCGACGGCGTCGTGTTCAGGAACGGGGCCTTCACCGGCAACGGCTCGCTGCGGATCCGCGGCAACTTCGCCTCCACCACCTCGGCGGTCAGTTCGGCGGTCCTGCGGCTGACCGGGTCGACGCCATCCGGCCGCGAGTATTCCGGCAGTTCCGGCATTGCGAACGGCCTGATAGACATCGGCGTCGAGTGTTCCTCGGCCTCGCCGTACACGCCGCAGACGATCGTGTTCGGCTCGTCCGCCAACACGATCTCCGGCTGTTACGGCGCGATGAACTTCGGCATCGCCGGTGACGACCATTTCTCCGCGTCTAACAACGCGGGCAACGTTTTCAACTTCCAGGGACCGATCACCGGGGACAGCAAGCTGCCCGGGTCGTGGGCCACCTATTCCAGCGGCCTGCCGGTCGGCTGGACCGGGCACGTGAGCTTCCGGTTCCTGCCGACCGGCAACGAGGTGATGGCCAGCTGGGCCTTTGACATCGCCAGCGGGACCGTGGTCAAGGGCGCGTCGACGGTGGTCACGGTGGCCAGCATGTTCCACTACACCGATAACAAGGTGCTGCCGGGCAACATCAGCGGCGGCGGGCTGAGCGGTAACGAGTACGCGCCGGCCTACGTGAGCGCGGCCGGGGCTTTCCAGTACGACGGCCCCGCGTTGACCGCCTCGGGCGCCTCCGCCTATTGGTACGGCCAGGCCGTCTACACGCTCAGCCTCGGCTGACGCCCGGGGCCCGCGTAGTCGCGCCCGGCTAGGCCTGCTGGCCGGCGAACTGAGTGTGGTACAGGTCCGCGTACCGGCCGCCGGCGGCGAGCAGTTCCTGATGCGTGCCGGCCTGGCTGACCCGGCCGGCGTCGATGACCAGGATCTGGTCGGCCTCCCGGATCGTCGACAGCCGGTGCGCGATCACCAGCGAGGTCCGCCCGGCCAGCGCGGTGCGCAGTGCCCCCTGCACCGCCGCCTCGGACTCCGAGTCCAGATGCGCGGTGGCCTCGTCGAGGACGACGATCGACGGCTTCTTCAGCAGCAGCCTCGCCACCGAGATGCGCTGCTTCTCCCCGCCGGACAACCGGTAGCCGCGGTCGCCCACGATCGTGTCCAGCCCGTCGGGGAGCACCGAGATGAGGTCCCAGATCTGGGCCGCCCGGCACGCCTCGATCAGCTCGTCCTCGGTCGCGGCAGGCCGGGCGTAGGAGAGGTTGGCCCGGATCGTGTCGTGGAACATGTGCGCGTCCTGGGTGACCACCCCCACCACCGAGTGCAGCGACTCCAGCGTAACCTCACGCAGGTCGGAGCCGCCGATGCGCACGCAGCCCTGATCCGGGTCGTACAGCCGGCTGACCAGGTGGGTGGTGGTGGTCTTGCCAGCCCCGGACGGGCCGACC
>DATAVV010000159.1:0-10895 GCA_036267555.1 Streptosporangiaceae bacterium
TCATCCCCCGCCCACCTCCCCATCGACCTCCCGGTCATCCCCCGCCCACCTCCCCATCGACCTCCCGGTCATCCCCCGCCCACCTCCCCATCGACCTCCCGGTCATCCCCCGCCCACCCCCCATCACTATGCGCGTGTCACTGTGCGCGTCACTGTGCGGGCCTCCCGCGTGTCGGCTTCGGTGTGTCCGGGCTGACCCGGCCGCCCGGCGGGCGGCGACACTGGCGCCGGGCGGAAATGGCACTAGGCTGGGGCGAAAGTTCGGGCGTAACCGTGACCGCGAGAAGAGGTGTAGGTGATGGTTGCCCTGGTGGTAATTCTGGTAATACTCGTCCTCGGCGGACTTATTACCGCCGGCAAGTCCTTGCGAATCGTGCAGCAGTACGAGCAGGGCATCATTTTCCGGTTTGGCCGGGTACTGCCGGGAACGCGCGGTCCCGGGCTGACCATAATCCGGCCCATCGGGGACCGGATGCAGAAGGTCAACATGCAGATCATCGCGATGGCCGTCCCCGCGCAGGAGGGCATCACCAAGGACAACGTCAGCGTCCGCGTGGACGCCGTGGTCTACTTCCGCGTGGTCGACCCGATTAAAGCGACCATCAATGTCCAGAATTACATGTTCGCGATTTCCCAGCAGGCCCAGACCTCGCTGCGCTCGATCATCGGCCAGTCGGAGATGGACCAGTTGCTCGCCGAGCGTGACAGCGTGAACGCCGAACTGCGCCGGATCATCGACGAGCCCACCGAGGGCCCGTGGGGTGTCCGGGTCGAGCGGGTCGAGATCAAGGACGTCTCACTGCCCGAGGGCATGAAGCGGTCCATGTCCCGGCAGGCGGAGGCGGAACGGGAGCGCCGCGCGCGGATCATCACCGCCGACGGTGAGTACCAGGCGTCCAAGCGTCTGGCCGCGGCGGCCAACGTCATGGCCCGCGACCCCGCCGCCCTGCAGTTGCGGCTGCTGCAGACCGTGGTCGAGGTGGCGGCCGAGCGCAACAGCACCCTGGTCATGCCGGTTCCGGTCGAACTGCTGCGGTTCTTCGACAAGTTCACGCCGCCCACTCCTGGTGGCGGGGACAGGACCGACGCCGAGTCGGCCTCCATGGCCGACTTCGGCGGGGACGACGTGACCAAGGAGGAAGCGGAGATCGAGAGCGGGGCGCCGCTGGAGATCCCCGAAGTCCCCAAGATCCCTGAACTGCCCCAGGAGGTCAGCGGCGGCAGCCTGACGGCCGACGTCACGGCGGCCGATATCGACGCGGCCGAGATCCCCAAGCAGGAGGCCGCGGCCGAGCCCGGACCGAGCGCCTCGGACGGGAGCGGCGCGTCCGCGAAGGACACCACGGGCGCATAGCGGGGGCAACGGCCGATTGACCTGCATATGCGGGGAGGCGCCGGCTCGGCCGCGCCTCCCCGCTATCGTTCGGTCATGGCGAAATGGGAGTACGCGACGGTTCCGCTGCTGGTCCACGCGACCAAGCAGATCCTGGACAACTGGGGCGAGGACGGCTGGGAACTCGTGGCGGTCATCCCCGGCCCGAACTCCGAGCAGCTCGTGGCCTACATGAAGCGAGAGCGTTCATGAGCGGGCCCGGAGCGGAGCAGGCGCCCTCGGCCCGGCTAGCCGCGCTCGGGCTCACGCTGCCCGCGGTGGTTCCCCCGGCTGCGGCCTACGTGCCCGCAGTGCGCACCGGAAGCTTCGTGTACACGGCCGGCCAGTTGCCGATGGTGGACGGAAAACTGCCGGCTACCGGCAAGGTCGGAGCCGAGGTCAGCGTGGCGGAGGCCGCCGCGCTGGCCAGGACCTGCGCGCTGAACGCGCTGGCGGCCGCGGCGTCGGTGGCGGGCGGCCTGGACGGGATCAAGGGCATCGTCAAGGTGACCGGTTTCGTGGCGAGCGCGACCGACTTCACCGGGCAGGCGCAGGTCATCAACGGCGCGAGCGAGCTGCTCATCGAGGTCTTCGGGGAGGCCGGGCGGCACGCGCGCAGCGCGGTCGGCATGGCCGTGCTGCCGCTCGACACCCCGGTCGAGGTCGAGCTGATCGCCGAGGTCGCGGACTAGATGGCGGGGGCCCCGATCCGGGTCGGCGGCCAGCTTGGCGAGCGGGCCCGCGAGGTTCTCGCGGGCAGGCAGGCTCCGGCCCAGCCGCGTGACGCGGCCACGGTCATGCTGCTGCGTCCGGAAGGCGGTGGCGGGGCCGGCGGGGGTGCAAGCGGCGGGGCCGGCGGGGGTGCCAGTAGCGGGCTCGAGGTCTACATGCTGCGCCGCAAGCCCTCGATGGCGTTCGCGCCCGGCGCGTTCGTGTTCCCCGGCGGGTCGGTCGACGCCAGGGACGCCGACGAGCAGGTGGCCTGGGCCGGACCCGACACCGCCGCGTGGGGGCAGATCTTCGACGCCCCGCCCCGGCTGGCCCGCGCGCTGGTGTGCGCCGCGGTCCGGGAGACCTTCGAGGAGTCGGGCGTGCTGCTGGCCGGTCCGTCCGCCGGCGAGGTCGTGGCCGACACCACCGGCGAGCAGTGGGAAGCCGACCGGCAGGCGCTGCTCGACCGCTCGCTCTCGCTGGCCGAGATGCTGTCCCGGCGCGGCCTGGTGCTCCGCTCCGACCTGCTGCGGCCCTGGTCCCGGTGGATCACCCCGGTGATCGAGGAACGCCGCTTCGACGCCAGGTTCTTCGCCGCGGCGCTGCCGCGCCGCCAGCGCACGCGCGACGTGGGCGGCGAGGCGGCCGAGGTGGCGTGGGTGCGCCCGGCCGACGCGATCGCGCAGGGGCGGGCGAGGCAGATCGTGCTCTGGCCGCCGACCGCGGTGACCCTGGCCGAGCTGGCCGCCTGCCAGGACGTGACGGCCGCGCTCGCCCCGCGGCAGGTCAGCCCGGTGCTGCCCGAGGCGAGCGAGGCCGAGGGCGCGGTGTGGCTGACCCTTCCCGCCGAACTGGAGTATCCCCTATGAGCGAGCCCGTCGACGGATCAGGAACCGAGCGGGCGCGGTGCGTGCTGGCCCCCAACCCGTCGCTGATGACCCTGGACGGCACCAACACCTGGCTGATTGCCGAGCCGGGCGCGACGGGCGCGATCGTCGTGGACCCGGGGCCCGACGACGCGGGACACGTGGAGCGGGTTCGCGCCGCCGCGGCCGAGGCGGGGCAGCGCATCGAGAAGATCGTGCTCACCCACCGCCACGACGACCACTCGGGGGGCGCGCGGCGGCTGGCCGACCTGACCGGGGCGCCAGTACTCGCGGTCGACCCTGAGTACCGGCTGGGCGCCGGGGCGCTCGGGCCCGGCGACGCGGTGCGCGCGGGCGGCTGTGAGCTGCGGGTGATCGAGACGCCCGGGCACACCTCCGATTCGGTGAGCCTGCTGCTCGAGGCGGACGGGGCCGTGTTCACCGGCGACACCGTGCTCGGCCGGGGCACCACCGTGATCGCCAGCGACGGCAACCTGGGCGACTACCTGCGCTCCCTGGACCGGCTGCGAGCGCTGGCCGAGGAGCCCGGCCTGCGGGTCCTGCTGCCGGGGCACGGCCCGCTGCTGGCCGACCCGGCCGGGACGCTCGACTACTACATCGCGCACCGGGCCGAGCGACTGGCCGAGGTGGAGGCCGCGCTCGCGGCGGGCGAGACCACGCTGGCCGGGATCGTGGCCCGGGTCTACGTCGACGTGGACCGCGCGTTGTGGCCGTTCGCCGAATGGTCGGTCCGGGCCCAGTTGGGGTACCTGGCCGAGCGCGGCGCGGTCCCGCCAGGGGTCACGTTCTGAACCTGCTGAGGGCGGCTGCCGATGGGGAGGCGCACCTGGTGAGGGCGGCTGCCGATGGGGAGGAACAGCCCGCCTGGTTAGCGGGCTCGCTTGCGCATCCGCTCCGGGTCGATCAGCAGCACGGACTTGGGGTGGAGCTGGATCCAGCCGCGCGCCACGAAGTCGGCCAGCGCCTTGTTCACGGTCTCCCGGGACGCCCCCACAAGCTGAGCCAGTTCCTCCTGGGTCAGGTCGTGATTGACCTGCAGGCCGTCGGCCTGCTGGGTGCCGAACCGGGCCGCGAGGTCCAGCAGCGCCTTGGCCACCCGCCCCGGCACGTCGGTGAACACCAGGTCGGACATGACGTCGTTGGTGCGCCGCAGCCGCCGGGCCAGCGCGGCGAGCAGGTGCATGGCCACGTCGGGCCGGTCGTTGAGCCAGGTCCGCAGGTAGTCGTGGCCCACGCCGGCCAGGCGGACGTCGGTGACCGCCGACGCGCTCATCGTGCGGGGCCGCGGGTCGAACAGGGACAGCTCCCCGAACATTTCGCCCGGCCCGATCAGGCTGATCAGGTTCTCCCGGCCGTCTACGGAGGCCCGGGTGAGCTTGATCTTGCCGTCGATCACCACGTACAACTGGTCCCCGTCGTCGCCCTCGTCGAAGAGCCGCTCGCCCCGGCCCAGCTCGACATCGGTCACCCCGGCCCGCAGGCCCCGGGTGTCCTCCTCGTCCAGGGCCTCGAACAGCGGCGCCCGCCTGAGCACGTCCTCGGCGTGTTCCACGGTCCCTCCTCGGCTGTTCTGCCCCATCCTCGCGTTCACTACTCAGTGTCGCCCATGTGTCACCTAAAAGCGATTTGCGTCCCCATCCGCGCTGGTCCGAGCCGCTCTGTCTCGGCCTCGCCGGTCACGTTCAGTGACCGTTCCCGGCCGAATCGGCCAGGCGCGCCACGCACGACTCGATCTCGGCTTCGGCCGCGTCCCGGCCTACCCAGCTGGCCGCCTCTACCATTTTGCCGGGTTCCAGCTCCTTGTAGACCTCGAAGAAATGCTGGATCTCCAGGCGGTCGAAATTCGAGACGTCCGTGATGTCGCGCAGGTGCGCCATCCGCGGGTCCGTGGCCGCCACGCAGAGCACCTTGTCGTCGTGGCCCTTCTCGTCGCGCATGCGGAACATGCCGATCGCCCGGCACCGGATCAGGCAGCCGGGGAACGTAGGCTCTTCCAGCAACACGAGCGCGTCGAGCGGATCTCCGTCGTCGGCGAGCGTGTCCTCAATGAAGCCGTAGTCAGCGGGGTACCGAGTGGAAGTGAACAGCATCCGATCCAGGCGGATCCGGCCGGTTTCATGATCCATCTCGTATTTGTTCCGCTGCCCCTTGGGGATCTCGATGGTCACCTCGAATTCCACAATTCCGTCTCCCGGCCGGTAGATGATTAACTCCGTTGTTTCGATGTCTACCCGGTCCGGGCCGGCCAGTGCCCGGCGGGTCCCCGTATTGCCCTCGGGAGGTGAGCCGTTGCATCGGCTCCGCGTGGCCGCTGTGGCCTCGCTGGCCCTGCTCATCGTGTTCACGATGACCGCGGGCGTGGCCGTGGCCCACATGCTGCCGCAGCGGCTCGCCCTCTGGCGGCTGCCGACGGTGACCGGGCGCGGCCTGGCCCGGCCCGGCCCGGTGCTCAACCCGATGCTGGATCCGGGCGGCCACGGCCGCTCGGGCTATGCCGGGCAGGTCACGCAGGCCGCCACGGGCACGGGGGTGAGTTCCGCGCTCGCCCGCCTGCTCGGCGCCAGCAGTCTCGGCTCGCACGTGGGCGCGGTCGTCACCGACCTGTCCACCGGCCAGGTGCTGATGGCGCGGCAGGGCACCTCGGGCTTCGCCCCGGCCTCCACGGCCAAGCTGGCCGTCGCGACCGCGGCGCTGGACGTGCTCGGCCCCGGCGCCCGCTTCACGACCAAGGTCGTGGCCGGCCCCACGCCGTCGTCGCTCGTGCTAGTCGGTGGCGGTGACCCGACCCTGGCCGCCGGCCGGCCGCCGGCCTCGGACTACCCGCAGCCGACTTCGCTGGCCGCGCTGGCCGCCCAGACGGCCCGGGCGCTGCGGGCCAAGGGAATCCACGCGGTCCGGCTCAGCTACGACACGTCCCTGTTCGCCGGCCCCGGCATGGCTCCCGGATGGCCACAACAGTACGTGACCACCGGCAACGTCACGCCGATCGAGCCGCTCGAGGTGGACCAGGGCCGGCTCACCGCCAGCGGCGCGCCTCAGGACCTCGACGACCCCGGCAACTTCCGGCCGCGCACGTTTACCCCGGCCGCCGACGCGGCCAGCGCCTTCGCCTCGCTGCTGTCCGGTCAGGGGATCAGCGTGCGCGGCGCTGCAGGCCAGGCCGTGGCCGCTCGTCACGCGGCCACGGTCGCCGAGGTGTCCTCCCCGCCGCTGGCCGAGATCGTGTACCAGATGCTGACCGAGAGCAACAACGTCATCGCCGAGAACCTGGCCCGCCATGTGGCGATCGCGACCGGGCGGGCCGCCTCGTTCAGCGGCGCGGCCGCGGCCGAGATCGCGGTGCTGCGCCGGCTCGGCGTCCGCGGCACGATCAAGCTGGAAGACGCGAGCGGACTTTCCCCGCAGGACCGGATCTCGCCCGACACGCTCGCCCAACTCGTCCGCATGGACGCGGGCCCGGGTCAGCCGAACCTCCGGCCGGTGATCACCGGCCTGCCGGTGGGCGGGTTTTCCGGCACGCTGGCCCCGGGCGGCAGCGTCTTCCCCGACGTGGGCCAGGCCGGGCTCGGGCTGGTCAGGGCCAAGACCGGCAACCTGGAAACGGTGGTCTCCCTGGCCGGGATCGCGCAGGCCAAGGACGGTCAGCTGTTCGCGTTCGCGTTCATGGCCGACCGGCTGCCGAAGGCGGGCCTGGACGCCGGGGCGGCCGACCTGACCCGGCTGGCGACATCCCTCGCCGCCTGCGGCTGCCGCTGAACTCGGTGCCCTGGAGCCCGTCGCGCCGGCCTCAGGCCCCCGGCGGTCGCCGGGTACCCGGCCGGCCGACGTACGGTGGGGGTGTGAGCAGCTCTCAGATGATCGACTGGAATGTCGCCACGTCAACCGGGGTCAGGTGGGCGCGGCCGGGGCCCGCCGTGAGCATGGCCGAGGCCAGGAAGGTGGTCGCCGAGTTGCGCAAGCTCGCGGCCTCTGTCCAGGACCCGGTCCGGGAGGTGACCGGGCTGCCCGGCGCGAACGACGGCGGCCGGATCGCGGTCGTGGACCGGCCGGGGTGGATCCGGGCCAACGTGGACGGGTTCCGGGTGGTGCTGGATCCCCTGGTCGAGCACATGCGCGAGAAGGGCACGGCCCCCCCGTCCGGATCGGTGATCACCGCGGTCGGGTCCCGGGTCACCGGCATGCAGGCGGGCCTGATCCTGGCCTACCTGGCCGGCCGGGTGCTCGGCCAGTATGAGCTGTTCCTGCCGCCGGACCCTGACGCACCGAAAACGTCGGCCGCTCCCGCGGGCCGGCTGACCCTGGTCGCACCCAACATCGTCATGGTCGAGCGCGAACTGGGGGTGGACCCGCACGATTTCCGGCGCTGGGTCTGCCTGCACGAGGAGACCCACCGGACCCAGTTCACGTCGGTGAGCTGGCTCCGTCCCTACGTGCAGTCGCAGATGACCGACTTCCTGCTGGCCTCCGACCTGGACCCGGCCTCGATCCTGGACCGGCTCCGGTCGGCCGCCGACGCGGTGGCCGGCGCGGTCCGGGGCGGCGGCGAGAGCCTGATCGAGGCGATCCAGACCCCGCGTCAGCGGGAGATCCTGGACCGGCTGACCTCCGTGATGACCCTGGTGGAGGGGCACGGGGATTACGTCATGGACGCGGTCGGCCCGAAGGTGGTGCCCTCGGTCGCCGACATCAGGGCGAAGTTCTCCGCCCGGCGGGCCACGGCCGGCCGGATCGAGCAGGCCATCCGCCGGGTCCTCGGCATCGACCTGAAGATGAAGCAGTACGAGCAGGGGGCCAAGTTCGTCAAGACGGTGGTGGACGAGGCGGGGATGCCCGTCTTCAACAAGGTCTGGACCTCCCCGGAGACGCTGCCGACCCGCGATGAGATCACCAACCCGCAGGCCTGGCTGGAGCGCGTGGACCGGGGCGGCTACCGCGCCCTGGGCGACAGCGGCGCGGCCGCCGGCTGAGGCCAGCCGGTCCGATGGGCCCGCACCCGGCGGTGGCGCAGGTCCGGCTGGCGGTCCGGCATTGCTTGTCCGGTGCCGGGCTGGCCCCCGGTGACCTGGTGCTGGCGGCCTGCTCGGGCGGGGCGGACTCGCTGGCCCTGGCCGCGGCGCTCGCGTTCGAGGGGCCCAGGCTGGGCCTGTCCGCTGGCGGCGTCACCGTCGATCACCGGTTGCAGGGCGGATCCGCGCAGCAGGCCCTGAAGGTGGCGAAAACCCTCGAGGCGATGGGCCTGGACCCGGTGCGCGCCGTCGCGGTCGACGTGGCCCGGCCGGGCGACGGCGGCTACGCCGGCCCCGAGGCCGCGGCCCGGGCCGCCAGGTACCAGGCCCTGGACCGGGCGGCGCAGGACACGGGCGCGGTCGCGGTCCTGCTCGGCCACACCCGCGACGACCAGGCCGAGAGCGTGCTGCTCGGCCTGGCGCGCGGCTCGGGCCCCCGCTCGCTGGCCGGGATGCCGCCGCGCCAGGGCGGCTGCCTGCGCCCCCTGCTTGAGGTCGGCCGGGCCCAGACCAGGGCCGCCTGCGCGGCGCTGGGCCTTGAGCCCTGGGACGATCCTCAGAACGCCGACCCGGGCTTCGCGCGCGCCCGGGTCCGGCACCGGGTCCTCCCGGTCCTCGAGGCCGAACTCGGGCCCGGCGTGGCGCAGGCCCTGGCCCGGACGGCCGGCCAGTTGCGCGCCGATGCCGACCTTCTCGATTCGCTGGTAAATACCGCTCTGCAGCGATTGGATCCGGGCGGGTCTGGCCTCCCCGTCGCCGATCTGGCCGCGTTGCACCCAGCGCTGAGGTCCCGGGTGCTCAGGACCGCGGCGATCGCCGCCGGCTGCCCACCGGGTGCCCTGACCGCGCGGCACGTGGCCAGCCTTGACGCGCTCGTGACCGGCTGGCGCGGCCAGCGCTGGGCCGATTTGCCCGGCGGTGTCCGCGGCCGGCGGGCGTGTGGCAAGCTGCTGCTTCATACCAGCGACGGGGAGGGCACGGGTGGACGCGACTGACATGGGCGCCGACCTCGCGGAGGTACTGATCACCCCGGATCAGCTGGAGAAGCGGATCGCCGAGCTGGCCGCCCGGATCGACGCGGATTATGCCGATCGCGAACTACTTCTGGTCGGGGTGCTCAAGGGCGCGGTCATGGTCATGGCCGACCTGGCCCGCGCCATGCGGCTGCCGGTCGAGATGGACTGGATGGCGGTGTCGTCCTACGGGTCGGGTACCAAGTCGTCCGGTGTCGTCCGCATTCTCAAGGACCTCGACTGTGACATCACCGGGCGCCACGTGCTGGTCGTCGAGGACATCATCGACTCCGGGCTGACCTTGTCCTGGCTGGTGCGCAACCTCGCCTCGCGCGGGCCCGCCTCGCTGCGCGTCTGCACGCTGCTACGCAAGCCGGACGCGGCCCGCACCGAGGTGGACGTGGCGTACACCGGCTTCGACATCCCCGACGCCTTCGTGATCGGCTACGGCCTCGACTACGCCGAGCGATACCGGAACCTGCCGTTCATCGGGACCCTGGCCCCGCATGTTTACGGCGGCCCCGCCGCGACACCGGGGGCCGGGAACACATCATGAGATGAAATACGTTCACGGGGGTACAACCCCGCGGAGGCCCGGGATGCACTAAGGCGGCTCCTACGTGTCAGCAGTAGCCGGCGCGGTGTACCGTCGATTATTCCCGCGTTTCGGGCGGGCAGATAGGGAGACTGTGCGTGGGCATTAGGACGCATCACAGTCCCGCCGGGGGCCGGCGGGACCCGAGGCTCGTCAGGAGGGGTCGGCCCGCTACCGGCGCGGCCGTTCGTCGATGGATGTGAAGCGCTACTTCCGCGGGCCGTTCGTTGCCGTCCTCGTTGTCCTGCTGCTCTTCTTCTTCCTGTACCGGTACGCGAGTTCCGGCACCTCTTACAAGCCGGCTGACACCTCGCAGGTGGTCAGCCTCATCGACAGCGGGCAGGTCAAGTCCGCGCTGCTGATCAACTCCAGCCAGACCATCCAGATCACGACCGACAAGGGGCAGTTGCTCCAGGCCTCCTGGGTGGACAACCAGGGCCAGCAACTCGCCACCAGCCTGCAGCAGCAGGCCGCCAAGGGCCACCTGCCCGGGGGCTACAGCGTCCAGGCCCCCAAGGGCAGCTCGATCTTTGACGTGATCTTCGACTGGCTTCCGATCATCGTCATCATCTTGTTCTTCCTGTTCATGATGAACCAGATGCAGGGCGGCGGGTCCCGGGTGATGAACTTCGGGAAGTCCAAGGCCAAACTCATCACGAAGGACACGCCCAAGACGACGTTCGCGGACGTGGCCGGGGCCGACGAGGCGATCGAGGAACTTCAGGAGATCAAGGAGTTCCTGCAGAGCCCGGGCAAGTTCCAGGCCATCGGGGCGAAGATCCCCAAGGGTGTGCTGCTGTACGGGCCGCCCGGCACCGGCAAGACTCTGCTGGCCCGGGCCGTGGCCGGCGAGGCCGGGGTCCCGTTCTACTCGATCTCGGGCTCCGACTTCGTCGAGATGTTCGTGGGTGTCGGCGCCTCCCGGGTCCGCGACCTGTTCGAGCAGGCCAAGGCCAACGCCCCGGCGATCGTGTTCGTGGACGAGATCGACGCGGTGGGCCGGCACCGCGGGGCCGGCTTCGGCGGCGGCCACGACGAGCGCGAGCAGACCCTGAACCAGTTGCTGGTCGAGCTGGACGGGTTCGACACCAAGGGCGGCGTGATCGTCATCGCGGCCACGAACCGGCCCGACATCCTGGACCCCGCGCTGCTGCGCCCCGGCCGCTTCGACCGGCAGATCGTGGTCGCGCAGCCCGACCTGGCCGGCCGCAAGGGAATCCTGCGCGTGCACGCGCGCGGCAAGCCGTTCGGGCCCGACGTCGAACTCGACATGATCGCGCGGCGGACCCCCGGTTTCACCGGTGCCGACCT
>DATAVV010000160.1:0-3796 GCA_036267555.1 Streptosporangiaceae bacterium
GCCCAGGGTCTTGTACACCTGGCCCACGTTCAGCGGCCACACCTCACCGGTCCCGGCCTCGAATTCCTCCCGCAGCTGCAGCCCGTACTTAGGTCCCTCGGCCAGCAGCGCCAAGAGGGCGTGCGGGACACTCACGACATCGCCCTTGCTATGTCAAGCATCATGCCGAGCATGATACCCAGCATACTCGTCGCGAGCAAGGTGGCCCCGCAGAGCCGGATGCGCGCCGACCCGCTGGAATAGGTCGTCCAGCCGGGCGGGCCGGCTAGCCGAACAGGTCGACGACCTTCTTGGCGCCGAGTTCGTCCCGCAGCAGGGCCCGGCCCACGACCTCCATGTGCGTGCGCCAGTGGCGCTCCGCGCCCTCGGCGTTCCTGGCGTCGAGCAGCAGCACCAGCTTGCGGTAGGACCTGGCGGTCTTGCGGAAGTCGCCGGAGGAGCCCGGCCGGTCGAACGTGCGGCGCACGGCCGTGGACAGGTGCATGGCCACGACCTCGCGCAGCACCCCGGCCTGGATGGCCAGGGTCCGGTTCCCGGCCCGCTCCAGGATCAGGTCGTGGAACCGCTGCGTCGCCTGCAGCAGCGCGTCGACGCCGGAGAACTGATCGTCGCCGCCGACCAGGGCGGCCAGGTCGTCGATGCACGCGTTCAGGTCATCGAGGTCGCGCCGCGTCCGGCGCGAGGCGAGCAGGCCCGCGGCGGCGGGCTCGATCACCATCCGGGCCTCGTAGACGTCCGCGATCGTCGCGTGGTCCACCTGCAGCAGCAGGCCCACGTACCGGGCGGCCACGGAGATCTCGGGGGCGACCACGCGCGCGCCGCCACGGGCCCCGCGCCTGACGTTGATCAGCGACTCGGTCTCCAGGATCCGGAACGCCTCGCGCAGGGTCGGCCGGGACACGCTGAACATCTCCATCAGCACGCTCTCGGACGGCAGCGTCTGGCCGGTGGCCAGTTCGCCGCGCACTATCCGGCCGCGGATGTGCGACGCGATCAACTCGGCCGTCTTCGGGGCCCGCACGCGCTGGCCGACCGGGCGGCGGAACGGGGCCTCAGTCATTTCGGCAACCGAGGTCAGTCAGTCCAGCCCCGGACGGCCGAGGTCGAACGGGACGTCCGCGAGCCGCCCGGCCTCCTTGGCCAGTTCCCCGATCGTCCACCGGCCGTCCTTGGTCACCGAGTCCACGATCGCGAACGGCTGGACCAGGCGGACGCTGCCCCCCGCGACGTAGAAGATCCGCCCTTTGACCGGGCAGTCCGCGGTCGCGAGGTAGCCGGTGAACGGCGACACGTTGGCCGGGTCGAAGGGGTCGAAGCCCTCGTCCGGCGGGCGCAGGATCGACTCGGGCATGCCGGGCGTGGCCAGGGTCAGCCTGGTCCTCGCGGCCGGGGCGATCGCGTTGGCCTTGACCCCGTACCGGTCAAGCTCGCGCTGCGCGATGATCGTCAGCGTGACGATGCCGGTCTTCGCGGCGCCGTAGTTGGCCTGCCCGGGGTTGCTGAACAGGCCCGAGGTCGACGTGGTGCTGATCAGCGACGGGCGCAGGCTCTGCCCGGCCTTGGACTGCTCGCGCCAGTACCGCGCGGCCGCGCGGGTCGGCATGAAGTGGCCGCGCAGGTGGACCCGGATCACGTCGTCCCATTCGCCGTCGGTCATGTTCACGATCGTGCGGTCGCGCAGGATCCCGGCGTTGTTGACCAGCACGTGCAGCGCGCCGAATACCTCGACGGCCTGGTCGACCATCCGCTGCGCGCCCTCGGCGCTGGTCACGTCGTCGGTGTTCGCGACCGCGACGCCGCCCGCGGCGCGGATCTCGTACACGACCTGCTGGGCCGGGCTCGTGTCGGCCCCGGTGCCGTCCGGCCCGCCGCCGAGGTCGTTGACCACGACGTGCGCGCCCTCGGCCGCGAACAGCAGGGCGTGCTCGCGCCCCAGCCCGCGCCCGGCGCCGGTGATGATCGCGACGCGGCCGTCGAGTGCTCCCATGCCTGTCTCCTCGGTCGAATCCGGTTACTAATTTAGCCAACCGGCCTGTGATATCAATGGGCCCATGTCTGGCCAAGCGGAAGCCGTCGACGTAAGCGCTCGTCCCGGACTTCTCGACCTGCTCACGCTGGAACGCGTCGAGGTCAACCTGTTCCTGACCACGGTCACGCACGACGATCCGCGCGGCCTGTACGGCGGCCAGGTCGCGGCGCAGGCGCTGCGCGCCGCCGCGGCCACGGTCGAGCCGGACCGGCGCCCGCACTCCCTGCACGGCTACTTCCTGAGCCGGGGCGACGCGTCGCGCCGGGTGCTGCTGACCGTGAACCGGGACCGAGACGGCCGCTCCTACTCCAACCGCCGGGTGATCGCGGTGCAGGAGGGGACGGTCATCTTCAACATGGCCGCGTCGTTCCACCGCGCCGAGGACGGCCCCGGCTACCAGGCGCACACCATGCCCGACGTGGCCCCGCCCGACGACCTGCCCGCGCTGGACACCCGCGCCTCGATGTACGGGATCGACATCCGGGTGCCCGGTCAGCCCCGGGCCGACCAGGACTGGCCGTCGCGGGTCTGGATCAGGACCCAGGAGCGCATGCCCGACGACATCCTGCACGCCTGCGCCCTGACCTACGTGTCCGACATGTTCACCGGGCTGTCGATCGTGCCGGGCCTGACCCGCATCGGCCCGCCGACCAGCATCGACCACGCGGTGTGGTTCTACCGCCGGATCCCGCTCGACGACTGGGCGCTGATGGAGTTGCAGCCGGAGTCGATCGCGGGCGGCCGCGGGACCTACACGGGCCGGATCTTCGGCCGGGACGGCACGCTCGGGGCGGGCGTCGCCCAGGAGTCGGTGTACCGGGTCACCCCCCACGACGGCACCGGGGCAACAAGGTTCGTAGAGGGTACTGTTTAGCCCATGTCGATCGCCATAACCGAAGATCACCGCGCACTCGCATCGACCGTTTCCGACTTCCTCGGCAAGCACGGCGTCCTGCCCGCGGCCCGGGCTCTGCTGGAGGCCGAGACCGAGCAGCTCCCCGCGTTCTGGGGAGAACTGGCCGAGGTGGGCTGGCTTGGCCTGCACCTGCCCGAGGAGCACGGCGGTTCCGGGTTCGGTCTGCCCGAGCTGGTCATCGTGGCCGAGGAGCTGGGGCGCTCGGTCGCACCGGGCCCGTTCGTGCCCACGGCGATCGCCAGCGCGGTGATCGCGGCCATCGCCCCGGCCGATGTGCAGGCCCGGCTGCTCCCCGGCCTGGCCAGCGGGTCGGTGATCGGCGCGGTGGCGCTCGGCGGCGACGTAACGGTCTCCGACGGCACCGCCCAGGGCTCGGCGGGCGTCGTGCTCAGCGGCCATCTGGCCGACGTGCTGGTCGTGGCGGCGGGCGAGGACGTGGCCATCGTCGAGACCGGCGCGGGCGGCGTCGAGACCGAGGTCCCGGCGAACATCGACCCGGTGCGGCGGTCCGCCCGGGTGCGGCTGGCCGGCGCGCCCGCCATCGTGCTGCCCGGCGGGCGCCGGGTCCTCACCGACCTGGCCCGCACGGTGCTGGCGGCCGAGGCGACCGGTGTGGCCCGCGAGGTCACCATGCAGGCCAGCGAGTACGCCAAGGTGCGCGAGCAGTTCGGCCGGCCCATCGCCATGTTCCAGGCGGTCAAGCACCACTGCGCGAACATGCTGGTCGCGGCGGAGGTCGCGACCGCGGCCGTGTGGGACGCGGCCAGGGCCGCCGGGGCCGGCGGCGACCAGGCCAGCTACACCGCGGCCATCGCCGCCACGCTGGCCGTGCCCGCCGGCGTCCAGAACGC
>DATAVV010000161.1:0-11325 GCA_036267555.1 Streptosporangiaceae bacterium
CTACGGCTCGATCTACGCGTTCAAGGCCCTCGGCGGCAGCTTCGCCGGCGGCCTGGCCGCGCTCATCATGACCGGGACCCTGTACGGCACCGCGAAATTCCACTGGGCGTTCGGCTTCTTCTTCGGGGCCGCGCTCGGCGCGCTGGCCGCGCTGACCGTCACGTTCCTGTGCCGGCGGCCAACGCCGGAGCAGATGGAGCGCGCCGTGGAAGGCAGCGAGCAGTCCGAGGCCGGGCGCAAGCCGGCGATCGCCTGACCAAGCAGATGATCCGCACCGGCAGGTCCGTGCTCCGGCCGAGCGCGGGCCTGCCGCCGACAAGCAACCAACGCTGGCCCCGAAACGGAGCACCGAACCATGACCACCTCTCCCTCCTCCGCTTACCGGGAAATCGAGGGTGCCGCCGGGCGCGTGTACCGCGTCGGCGAGGAACCCGAAGACCTGATGGGACGATCGCGCAGCTACATGATCTGGCTGCCGTGGGCCGCCATGATGGCGGCCGGGGTCTTTGAATACGCCTACGGGTCGGCCGCCAAGACGCTGCAGGCCACGTACGGCTGGGACAACACGCAGACGTTCACGCTCGTGGGCGTGTGGGGGTTCTTCCAGGCCGGCGTCGCGCTGCCCGCCGGGCGACTGCGGGAACGGGGCGTGTTCCCCGCGCGGGCCGCCATGCTCACCGGCTCGGTGCTGTGCCTGCTCGCGTTCCTGGTCATCGGCAACACCGGGAACATCGTGGCCGTCGTCGCCGGGTACTCGGTGCTCGGCGGGGTCGGGGCCGGCCTGGTCTACGCGAGCTGCATCAACATCGTGGCCAAGTGGTTCCCGGAGCGGAAGGGCTGGCTCACCGGGTTCGTGAACGGCGGGTTCGCCTACGGATCGATCCCGTTCATCGTCATCTTCAACTACTGGTTCACCCCGGCCAACCACAGCCTGGTGCTGGACCTGACCGGCGTGTACATGCTGGTCCTGATGGCCGCCTGCGGCTGGTTCTTCGCCGACCCGCCGCGCAACTGGTGGCCGGCCTCGGTCGACCCGCTGCACTGGGCCCAGGACGAGAAGGCCAAGCGCAACCTGGCCAGGAACCCGCCCGGGCCGCGCCAGTACACCCCCGCAGAGGCGGTCAGGACCCCGCAACTGTGGGTGATGTGGCTCGCGCTCACGCTCACCGCGGGCGTGTCGTTCTTCGGGATCAACTACGAGGTGAAGTTCGCCAAGGCCAGCCACTTCGGCCTGTACGTGGGAGTGGTCTCGGCCATCCTGCTGGCCCTGGTCAGCGGGACGGGCCGGGCCTGGGTGGGCTGGATCTCCGACCGGCTGGGCCGGCGGCTAACGCTCCTGGTGGACTGCGTCATCCTCGGCGGGGCCATGTTCGGCGTCGGGTGGTCGGGCTCCGCGCACAACCAGACGTGGTTCTTCGTGTTCGCGGTGCTCGCCGGGTTCGGCGGCGGGGCGTTCTACCCGCTGTTCGCCGCGCTCACCCCGGACTACTTCGGGGAGAACTACAACGCCTCGATCTACGGCAACGTCTACTCGGGCAAGCTCGTCGGCGCGGTGCTGGCCGGGCCGGTCGGCGCGGCCATCATCGACGGCCAGGGGTACCCCGCGACCTACGTTCTGGCCGGATCGCTGAGCCTGCTGGCCGGGGTACTGATCGTGTTCCTGCGCCGGCCGGTGGCCGCGGCACAGGCGGCGGCCCTGCAGGGCGCGGCGGCCTCCCCGCCCGCGGCCAGTTAGCATGCCCGCCCGTGAGCGACTATCCGTTCGAGCTGAAGCTGCCGCTCGCCCCGTACCGGTTCGTGTGGCGCAACGAGGCCGCGGTGGACGCGGAGAAGATCGCCACCGACCTATTCACCCAGGAGCGCTACACGCACGCCGACGGCACGACCACGATCATCCGCGAGTACACCGCCGACGGCTCGTTCCACATCCTGTCCGACCGGGGCGAGATCGAGCTGATCGACAACGCGCAAGATCCCTACGCCCCCGACCCGGTCAGCGTGGTCCTGCTCCCGTAGCGGAATTGGCCGAGCCAAAGGCCCGCGCCGCCGACTGGACTGACGAGTCGAGGGAGCGAGGAACGACCTTCCGAGCGAGGAGGGAAGCTCGGCGCAATGAAGAGGGAAGGGGAGGTGGGCGGGGGGCCGCAGGCGAGCAGAAAATACAGTCAGCCGGCCATCGCGGCCGCGGCCGCGGCCGCGCCGTCCGGGCCGTGGTAGGCGCTCCTGGTCCGCTCGGTGTGCGTGCGGGCCAGCGCGGCGGCCAGGTTCTCGTCCCCGGCCTCGATCGCGGCGAGCAACTCGGCGTGCTCGGCCCAGGACTCGTGGCCGCGGGTCGGGGCCACCTGGCGGTAGTACCAGCGCACCCGCCGCCCGACGATCTCGGAAAGCTGCGCGAGCACGGTGTTGCCCGCGACGCCGGCCACGGCCGCGTGGAAATCGTTGTTGGCCGCGACCGTGCGCGCCACGTCGCCGCTCTCGACCGCGTTCACGCCCTGCTGCCAGGTTTCCCGCAGCGCCGCCACGGCCTCGGGCGTGGCCGCCCGCGCCGCGAGCCGCGCCGTCGCCCCCTCGAGCAGTTCGCGCACGTCGAGGAGCTGGTCGACCTCCTGGTCGGTCGGCACGTGCACGAACGCCCCCTGGCTGGGCCGCAGGTCGATCCAGCCCTCGGCCTCCAGCCGGTGCAGGGCCTCGCGCACCGGCTGCCGGCTGACCCCGAGCTGGCGGGCCAGCTCGGACTCGACCAGGTGCTGCCCCGGCTTGAGCCCCCCGCCCACGACGAGCTCGACCAGCGCCTCGTAAACGGACTGGCGCAGCGGCACCGGCCGCTCGACCGGCCGGATCGGCCCGAACGCCGCATCCCTCTCGAACATCTCCGCCGCGCTCATCGTCGTCGCTCCCTTTCAGCACCCTTGGCTCGCCCACAGTTTATCGGCGACTGTATCCAAAATGCCGCCGTGGCGCCCGCCGGGCCCGCCTCGGCCGCCACTGCCGGCCCCGCCCCGTCGCCACCGCCGGACCTCCCCATCCCTCCCCCGCGCCACCCGCTATGAATGTGGACCTGAGACACATCCATGTGCCCTGGCGCCGCATTCATCGCCAAGATCGTGGGCGCAGGGCCGCCGGCAGCGACCAAGAGGGGGCGGACGGGGTCAGAGGGGCGAACGGGCCATAGGGCGGGGCCCCGGAGGCGAGCAAAAGATTCTGCCCGGAGGCGAGCAAAAAGAGTTTGCCGGAGGCGGATGGTCCAACCGTGACCGGACGTTGGTAAGACTTGTAGTGGAGGATTAACCCAAACCAGGAGGCTGACGTGGCGCGTGACCCGGGAGACCTCTACGAGGTGAGCCCCGACGCGCCCGAACTCGATGACGTCGTGATGCTTTACTACCTCGACGGGTTCATCGACGCGGGCGGGGCGGGCCGCTTGCTCACCGCGCACCTGCTGAGCACGCTCGATCACACCGAGGTGGCCCGTTTCGACGTGGACACCCTGCTCGACTACCGGTCCCGCCGGCCGGTGATGACCTTCGCCAAGGACCACTGGGAGCACTACGACACGCCGGAGATCACGGTCTCGCTGCTGCACGACTCGGCCGGGACGCCGTTCCTGCTGCTCAACGGGCCCGAGCCGGACCACCTGTGGAACGCGTTCACCGGAGCCGTGCTCGACGTCGCCTCGGCCCTGCGGGTGCGACTGGCGGTCGGTTTCCACGGCATCCCGATGGGCGTCCCGCACACCAGGCCGCTGGGCGTGACCGCGCACGCCACCCGGAGCGAGATCGTGGACGGCTACAAGCCGCTGGTCGACCGGCTCCAGGTGCCCGGCAGCGCGGCCGCGCTGGTCGAACTGCGCATGGGCGAGGACGACCGCGACGCGCTCGGTTTCGCGGTGCACGTGCCGCACTACCTGGCCCAGGCCGCCTACCCGGCGGCGGCGGTCACGCTGATCGAGTCGATCCAGCGCTCCACCGGCCTGACCCTGCCGACCGACGCGCTGCGCGAGGCCGCGCACCGGACCGACCTGGAGATAGCCCGGCAGGTCGAGGGGTCGGATGAGGTCGCCGAGGTTGTCCAGGCCCTGGAGCAGCAGTACGACGCCTTCGCCGCGGGCAGCGACAGCGGCCTGCTGGCCGACGAGGCCGAGAACATGCCGACCGCCGAGGAACTCGGCGCGCAGTTCGAGCGCTTCCTGGCCGAGCAGCAGGGCCGCGGGGAGAACCCGGACGCCTGAGCCCCCGGGCGCCTGGCGCCGTGGGACCCCAGGCCGCCGGGCCTAGCTGACCTCGTTGAGCTTGCCGGTAGCGACGTCGAACACGAAGCCCCGGACGGCGCCGGTGTGCGGGACGAACGGGCTGGCCTTGATCCTGGCGATCGACTGGCGGACGTCGGTATCGAGGTCGGTGAACGCCTCGGCCGCCCACGGCGGCTTGATCCCGGTCTCCTCCTGGATGCCGGCCTTGAAGGCATCGTCGGTGAACGTGAGCATCCCGCAGTCGGTGTGGTGGATCAGGATGATCTCGCGGGTGCCGAGCAGCCGCTGGCTGATCGCCAGAGACCGGATCTCGTCCTCGGTGACCACCCCGCCCGCGTTGCGGATCACGTGCGCCTCGCCGTCGCCCAGCCCCAGGATCGCGTAGACGTTGAGGCGCGCGTCCATGCAGGCCACGACGGCCACGCCGCGGGCGGGCGGCAGCGGGAGCGGCCCGCTGAAGCTCTCGGCGTAGCGCTGGTTGTTGGCTAGCAGCTCATCGGTGGCGGACATAACATCGGCCCCTCTCTGTGCGCCCGGCGGTCGATTACCCGACCCGTAGGCCACATTGCCCGGTGGCTTCGCGTTAAATCTAGTTAATTTAGATCGAATTAATCAACTATTGCGCCGCGCTCACCTGGGTGAACCTTGAGATTACGCAGAGCGAAACGAGATACTGAGCGGGGTACGAGCTTCGCACCGGCCAAGCGGGCGCCGTGGTGAAGCGGGACTACCGGGGCAACGCCGCGGCCGGTTCAGGTGCGTTACCGGGGGTGGACGGGTGATGAGCCGATCGACGGTGCAGGAGTTCCTGGCGTCCGGCACCCACGTGTCCCCGGGCGAGGTACTGGTCCCGACCGAGGTCGGCGACCCGGTCCGGGGCCCGCTGCCCTGCCCGGCCGCGCCGCTGGCAGGCGGGACGCTAGAGCGCAAGGGCAAGCGGGTCAGCTACGGGCCCGTCGGGCACTGCGCGGACCCGGCCGACGACAACGGCGGCGCGATCATCTTCGTCGCGACCTGCGCCCAGCGGGACGGCTCGACGGCCGCGGTAGCGGCCGCGGCCAGCCCGGCCGACCGGGTGGCGGTGGCCGCGGCGCGAATGGCCGTGGAGGAGTGGTCGGCCGTGCTCGGCACCCGCCGACTGCTGGCCGGCGGCAGCCCGTGGTGCGACGGCGCGGCCCGGGCGCTCGGCGCGGCCCGGCGCGCGGTCAACGGCCGCACCGCCGTACACGTCTACGGCGACCTGGCGGCCGACCCGGACGCGATCGCCGAACTGGCCGGGCAGGGCGCCGTGTTCGTCACCTCGCTGGAGGAGGTCCCGGACGCGGGCACGGTGGTCTTCCCGGCGCACGGCGTGCCCGCGGCGGTGCACGCCGCCGCCGCGGCCCGCGGGCTCGAGGTCATCGACGCGACCTGCCCGCTGGTGACCTGGGCCCACGGCGAGGCCAGGAGGTTCGCGGAGCGCGGTGACGACGTGGTCCTGATCGGCCAGCCCGGCCACGCGGCCGTCGCGGGCCTGACCGGCCAGGCGCCGGCCAAGACCACGCTGGTCTCGTCGTCGGCCGGCACGGCCACGCTGCGGGTCCCGGACCCGCGGCGGGTCTCCTACCTGCTGCAGCCGGGCATCCCGGTGGAGGACTCCGCGCCCGTCACGGCCGCGCTGCGGTCGCGCTTCCCGGCGCTGCACGGCCCGAACCCGGACGGGTTCTGCTACGCCGCATCCGACCGGGCGCAGACCGTGCGGGCCATCGCCTCGGCCTGCGACACGATGCTCGTCCTCGGCGCGGCCGACGCGCCGGACAGCCGCCAGGTCTGCGGGATCGCCCGCGACGGCGGGACCCGGGCGCACATCGTCAGCGAGGCCGGCGACATCGTCCCGGCGATGCTGGCCGGGGCGAGCGTGATCGGGCTGGCCGAGTCCACGTCGGCCCGGCCCGCGCTGGCCGGGCAGGTGACCGAGGCGCTGTCCGGGCTCGGCCCGCTGAGCGTGACCACCCGCCGCGTCAGCACCGAGGTCGTCGGCGCACCCGCCCGCCCCTGACCTGTGGCGCCGCCGACCCATATTTCCTGACCGCCACTCAGCGCCCTATTGTGGCAATCTCCCGGCGCGGGCCTCCCGTGCCGCATCGCTGCCGGGCCGGGCCCGACGGAGGCAGACATGCTCTTCCCCACCTCGCTCGTGGGCAGCTATCCCCAGCCGGACTGGCTGATCGACCGGGAGCGGCTGGCCGGCCGGTTCCCGCCTCGCGTGCGGGCCCGCGAGCTGTGGCGGGTGGACCCCGCCTACCTGGAGCAGGCCCAGGACGACGCCACCCTGCTCGCGATCCGGGCCCAGGAGGACGCGGGCCTGGACATCGTCACCGACGGCGAGGTCCGCCGCGAGAGCTACTCCAACCGGTTCGCGACCGCGCTGGACGGCGTCGACATCGACAACCCGGGCACGGCGCTGGACCGCAGCGGGCACCCCAACCCGGTGCCGCGGGTCGTCGGGCCGATCCGGCGGCGGCACCCGGTTCAGGCCGACGACCTGGCGTTCTTGCGCGCGCACACCGACCGCACCGTGAAGGTCACCGTGCCGGGCCCGTTCACCATGAGCCAGCAGGCCCAGAACGACTACTACCCCAGCCTGGAGGCGGCGGCCCTCGGCTACGCCGAGGCGGTCAACGAGGAGATCAAGGACCTGTTCGCGGCCGGGGCCGACATCGTCCAGATCGACGAGCCCTACATGCAGGCCCGGCCGGACGAGGCGCGCAAGTACGCGGTGCGGGCGCTCAACCGGGCCCTGGACGGGGTGACCGGCACGACCGCGGTGCACCTCTGCTTCGGCTACGCCGCGATCATCCACGACCGCCCGGCCGGCTACTCGTTCCTGCCCGAACTCGCGGCGAGCGCCGCGGACCAGGTCTCGATCGAGACCGCGCAGTCCAACCTGGACACCTCGGTGCTCGCCACCCTGGACGGCAAGACGATCATCCTGGGCGTGCTCGACCTCAACGACCCTTCGGTCGAGACCCCGGGCCAGATCGTCGACCGCGTCCGCAAGGCGCTGCCCTACGTACCGCCCGAGCGCCTGGTCCTCGCGCCCGACTGCGGCATGAAGTACCTCCCGCGGGCCTCCGCCGCCGGCAAGCTAGCCGCCCTGACCGAAGCCGCCGCCGTGCTCCGCGCCGAACTGAGCTAGGCGCGAGGAGGCCGGGAAGCTTGTAGGCTCCCGGCGTGACCGATGTCGGGGATTTCGCGGCGCTGGTGCGCAGGGACCGGGGATTGTGCGTGGTGTCCACGTTGCGGGCCGCGGGCACGATCCAGTCTTCCGTGGTGAACGCGGGCGTGCTCGCGCATCCGGTGACCGGGGCGCGGGTAATCGGGTTCACGACCCGGGGCTGGGCGACCAAGCTGGCCAACCTGCGGGAACGGCCGCGGGCCACGATCGTGGTCCGGTCCGGCTGGGACTGGGCGGCGGCCGAGGGGCCGACCGAGATCGCGGGGCCGGCCGACCCGTTGCCCGGCTTCGACCTCGCGGAGCTGCCCGGGTTGCTGCGCGAGGTGTTCTCCGCGGCGGGCGGCACCCACGAGGACTGGCCGGCCTACGACCGGGTGATGGCCGAGGAACGGCGAGCGGCGGTCCTGATCTCCCCCGAGCGCGTCTACTCCAACGGCTGACCGCCGCGCCGGACCGGTCGCCGCCGGCCAGCCGGCCCGCCGCCCCGCCGCCCCCCCGGACGGTGTCACATCGGGGCGGGCCCGCGTGTCAACGGGGTGCAACCGCATGAACGGCAAAAGGAGATCCCCGATGGACGCCCGCTTCAACTTCTACGGCAACCGCGTCTCGGCCAAGTTCGCGAAGCACATCAACTCGGCCGGCGCCGTCGTGACCGGCTCGCCGCTGCCCGCCGCGACCCAGGAACTGGTGAAGATCCGGGCCAGCCAGATCAACGGCTGCGCCGCCTGCGCCGACATGCACACCAAGGACGCCGAGCACGCCGGGGAGACCCGGGTGCGGCTCAACCTGATCGCGGCGTGGCGGGAGGCCACGGTCTTCACCGAGGCCGAGCGCGCGGCCCTGGAGCTGACCGAGCAGGGCACCCGCATCGCCGACGCCGCGGGCGGCGTCACCGACGACGCCTGGGCCAGCGCGGCCAAGCACTACGACGAGGACCAGCTTGCGGCGCTGGTGTCGCTGATCGGCCTGATCAACGCCTACAACCGGATGAACGTGATCATCCGCCAGCCCGCCGGCGACTACCAGCCCGGCCAGTGGTCCTGACCACCGGTCCCGCCCCCGCCGCTAGGCGGGACGGTAGGCGCGGACGAACGCGGCGACGCCGGCGGTGACCATGCGGTCGACGTCGGCGTCGCTGACCGGGATCGCGCCAAACCACGTCTTGTTGTTGATCTGGCCGAACGTCAGCGCGGACAGGTGATCGGCCGCCTCCGTCGGGTCCGCGATCCGCAGCAGGCCCGCGTCGCCCAGCCGGGCCAGCGCCCGGGCGATGATCCCGGTCATGGTCTGCGGCCGCATCTGCTCGCGCAGTATCGCGGGGAAGTACGGCGCCTCGGACATCATCAGCCGGATCAACTCGCTCCGCTCCGGCGACCGGATCACGCTGAACGCCACGTCGCGGGCGAACTCGGTCAGGTCCTGCTGGACGTCGGTGATGTCGGCCAGGTGCGCCTCGGCGATCCGGTCGAACGCCGTCAACATCGTGACGGAACTCTCCTTGAGCACCGAAAGGAACAGGTTCTCCTTGTCCCCGTAGCGGTTGTAGATCGTCCGCTTCGACACCCCGGCCTCGGCCGCGATCGCGTCCACGCTGGTGCGCTCGTAGCCGTCGCGCAGGAACAGACGCCGTGCGGCGGACGAGATCGCCTCGCCCTTGGGGCCGGTTCCCCCGGCCCTGCGGCCCGGCCGTTCGTCGCGATCGGAGAGCACATCGGTCATTCTTCCCCCGCCTGCCGTCACCTGTCGCCGCCCTTGCCTCATCCGATTACACCGCCCAGTTTACCTATGTACACTGCACGGTATAGTGTACCGCCCCATGAGCGCAACTCCCGCCCCCTCCCCCGACGCCGCCGGCAGCGGTCCGGCCGCTTCCGTCCGGGCCGCCACGCCGCCCCGGGACCGCCTCGGCACCGCCACGATCGCGGTGATGGCCGGGGCGTTCGGCGGCCTGAGCCCGGCCGAGGTGCCGCACGCGAGCAGCATGACCCGGATCGTGCAGTTCGTCGGCGGCTCGTTCGGTGCCGCGGTGCTGGTCGCCGTGATCCTCGACCGGCAGGTCGAGGCGCACGCGGGCGCGGGCGCGGCCGGCCTGGCCGCCGCGTTCGGCCACACGTTCTGGTGGACCGTCGGCTTCACCGCGCTGGCCGCGGTGCCCGCGCTGCTGCTGGCCGGGCGGGCCAGGCTGGCCACGCGCCCGTGACTGTGGCCGGCCACAAGTCACGGCTGGGCCGGGGCACGATGGCCAGGCCCTGCTCAGCGTAAAGGCACAAGCCCTATCCATAACGCGGCGACCGGGCCGGCCACCGTGGCTCTTGTGCTCTGGCCACAAGCCAAAAACCCAGGTCGCGGGTTAGGCTGCGAGACATGGCCGAGAGGTGGCCGGAGGTTCGCCAGCCATCGGTGGTGCTGGACCACCGGGCGGTCCAGCACGAGAACGCCCTGCTGCGCGAGCTGGTCACGGTCTACCAGCACCTGACCGGCCTGACCTTGCAGGACGCCGACGTCTCGACCGTGGCCAGCCTGCTCGCCGAGCGGACGGCGGCGACCGTGGCCGTCGTGAGCCGCGGGCTGGAGGTCCTGGCCGCCGCGGCCGCGGACGGGGCGGGACCGGGTGCCGGGGCCGACGTGGCCGGCTACGTCCGCGCCTACCTGGCCACCCCGCGGCTGGCCGCCGTGCTGCACAGCACGGCGCAGACCCGCCGGTCGCTGCGGCTGCCGGACGTGGGCGGCGAGGCCGGGGTGACCGTGGCGCCGATCCTGGTCGGTGACGACGTGCCGGCCTACCTGATGACGCTGCGCCGCGGCGGCGAGGCCGACGGCAGCGACATGAGCCTGCTGGTCACCGAGCACGCCGCCACGATCTGCGGGGTGATACTCGGCCGGGAGCGCGTGGTGGCCGCGGCGGCCCGGCAGGTCCGCGACGACCTCGTGGAGGGGCTGCTGCTCGGCGGGCGGGACAACGGCGAGGTCGGCCGGTGGGCCCGGCACCTGGGTTACGACCCCACGCGCGAGCACCGGATCGTGGCCGCGAGCCACGAGGCGCCCGGCTCCGCGCGCCCCCACCCGGTCAGTCGGGGAGGTCTGGGGGGGTCGTCCCCCCGAGGCCAGCACACGCTCGCCGCGATCGACCACTTCTTCGCCACCCGGATGTCCGGCGCGATCACCGCGATCCGCGAGGACGAGGTGGTGGCCGTGGTGCCCGGCCCCGCGGCCGAGGCCCTCCGCCTGGCCTCCGGGTGCCTGGCCCGGATGCGGGACCTGTTCCCCGAGGCCGTGATCACCATCGGCATCGGCGGCACCTGCCAGGACCCGTCGGACATCGCCCGCTCCTACGGCCAGGCGCGCCGCACGATCGACGCCGTGGCGCGCCTGGGCCGGCCGGGCCAGGTGGTGGCGTTCGAGGACCTCGGCATCCACCGGCTGCTGCTGCAGGTACCCGACCTGGCCGAACTGCGGTCGTTCGCCGCCGAGATCCTGGGCAAGCTGAGCGCGGCCGAACACCAGCGCGGCGGCGAACTGCTGACGACGCTGGCCTGCTACTTCCGGGAGAACAACAGCCCGCAGCGGACCGCGCGCAGCCTGCACGTGCACCCCAACACGGTCGCGTACCGGATCCGGCGGGTCCAGGAGATCACCGGGCTCCAGCTCGGCAACTACCGCGACCGGCTCATGGCCCAGGTCGCGCTGGAGATCATCGACGCACTGGGGGGGGTACCGTGACCGACCTGGTGACCGCGCTGCGCGAGCAGGTGCTGATCTGCGACGGGGCCATGGGCACGATGCTGCACGCGGCGGGCAACTCGCTGGACCGCGCGCTGCCCGAGCTCAACCTGTCCAACGCGGGCCTGGTCAGCACCGT
>DATAVV010000162.1:0-9104 GCA_036267555.1 Streptosporangiaceae bacterium
CGCCAACGTCGTCAGTGCTGAGCGACTTTGCGGATCGCCCTGGGGCCGGCCAGAGGCTGCGAGCCGCCACTAAGGTGATTGCGCCCGCCGCCCTTCTCGCCAGTTTGCCCAGCATGTGCCCATTCCTCCGTAGGTAAGGACAGTATTTATTAACGTGTCCGTAACGGGCATGCAAAGCGCGTGGTGTTTCGTTGATGAGAAGCTACGAGAGTACCGCGATATGGCCTGGATCGTGAATCAGCTCGGGATTAATCAACTGACCCTATTGAAGTATCGGCCTTATCCGCTGAATAAGGCACAGGGCCCCACGACGTGCCCTGACTAGCCCAGTGCCGCGCTGCCCGCCGGTCGCCAGTCCGCGAGGATGGCATGGCCGCCGGGCCGGGCTGGGCCGCCCGGCCTGCCGGAGGCGATGACGCCTGGCGCCGCCCCGCGCTGCCGCCTCGGATACGGCGGTGAGCTGGGACGACGTGACACACTCGATATATGTTGACAGCGTTCACTTTGTGGGTCACACTGGTAATGTAAACGATGTAAACATCTTGGGAGGGATGTTCCGATGATCGACACCCAGCTTCTGAATCAGGCTCTGGCCGCCCTGGGCTTCACCGTCGGCCTGGCCATCCTCATCGCGGTCGCGATCGTGGCCGCAGCCGGCCTACACCAGCGGCACCAGCGCCAGACGCACGTCCGCGAGATCGAGCAGCACCTGGCGACGGTCGCGGACGAGCGGGACTCGGCACCCGTCAGGTAACGGCCTGCCAGCAGAGCCCGGACCGGGCAGCGGCACCACCTTGGTCGCCAGCGTGGCCCGGTCCACGATCAGGACGTGGCGGTTGGGCAGCGTGGCCCAGCCGTCCTGGGGCCATCCGGACGACGCCACGACCACGGCACCGTCGGCGTGGCGGTAGGACATGTCGAAGTAGGAGTCCGTCGGGCCCTGCATGCCGCGCCGGGCGAGCGCGCCGCGCGGTATCCGTTGCGGATGGAAGTAACAGACCGCGTACAGGGCCTGTGGCATGAGGAAGACCGCGTTGAGGCTGTTCGGCCGGAGCAGCCCGTCGATGTGGGCGGTGGTGTCGCCCAGGGCGGCGAGCATGTCGCCGTGCGCCTCCAGGCCCGTCATCACGTGCAGGAAATACCGCTCGCTGTCGGTGGTGCCGACGACCTGCCGTTCCCAGGCGGGCGGGAGTATCTCACCGAGCCGGTCCTGGGGGTGGATCGCGCCGTTGTGCGCCATGGCCGCGCCGTCGCGCAGGAACGGGTGCGTGTTGCGGGCCTCGACCGGCAGGCCGGGCGTGGCCCAGCGCAGGTGCACAAGACCCACGTCGCCGAGGTCGCGGTGGGCGAGTTCGTCGTAGGCCGGCTCGTCAATGGCCCGCAGCGGCGACTTCTCGGCCCGCACCGCGGATCCGTCGTACCAGGCCATGCCCCAGCCGTCGCCGTGGAAGGTCGACAGCGAGGTGAACGCGCGCAGTCCGCGCTCGCCCAGCATCCCGGCCAGGGACGTCGGGCCCGCGGCGCAGTAACCGAGCAAGCGGCACATGACGGCGGATGCTCCCTAGAGGTATTTTCCCATGCCCCCGGCCACGTCGATCGACGCGCCGGTGATGTAGCTGGCCCGGTCGCTGGCCAGGAACGCCACCAGACCCGAGACCTCGTCCGGGCGCCCGAACCGGCCCAGCGGCACCTCGGCCGCGGCTAGCTGGTCGAAGAACTCATCGGCCGGCAGGTCGGGCGCGCGCCGCTGGCGGATGTTCTCCCACTGCGGTGTGGCCACGAAGCCGATGTTCACGCTGTTGACCAGGATCCCCTCGCGGCCGAGTTCGATGGACATGGCCTTGGCCAGGCTGAGGCAGGAGGCCCGGTTGACCGACGACGCGAGGAATGAAGGGTCCGGGTAGCGCGCGTAGACCGCGTTGATGTTGATGATCCGCGGGGCCGAGCTCTGCCGCAGCCGCGGCAGGGCCGCCCGGGTGCAGCGGATCTGGGACATCAGCTTGACGTCGAAGTCTTCCTGCCAGTCGGTGTCGGTCAGCGTGTCGAACCGCCCCGGCCGCGCGCCGCCGGCGTTGTTGACCAGGATGTCGATCCCGCCGCCCAGGGCGGCCGCGGCCTCGTCGGTGAACCGCCGCACCTCGTCGGCGTCGGTGACGTCGCAGCGGATCGCGGTCGCCGCACTGGCGTCCGCCCCGCCGGCCTTGGCCAGCTCGGCCGCGGCCTGGTCCAGCTCGCCCTGGTTGCGCGAGCAGATGACCACCCGCGCGCCCTCGGTCACCAGTTCGCCGGCGATCGCCAGGCCGAGGCCCTTCGATCCGCCGGTGACGATGGCCCGCCGGCCGTTCAGTCCCAGGTCCATCAGGCCTCACCCGGCTCGGCCGCGCCGTCCTGGCCCGCGCCGGCCAGGTCCAGCAGGCTCTTGCGCGGCGGGCAGAACACGTCGACCTCGAGGCAGGTCGTGTCGGTGGTCCACGCGCCGTGCGGCACCCAGGCCGGGATCACGGCCACGTCGCCCTTGGCCATCGTGCGCACGTCACCGTCGAGGTCGAACGTCATCTCCCCGTCGAGGATGATCACGATCTGCTCTTCCTCGTGGACGTGGCGCGGGGCCTCGGTACCGGGCGCGAAGTGCACGAAATTGGTCATGGCCCGCTGGCCGAGCACCGGGCGGAACGTCAGGCCAGGAACGAACTCAGCGGACGTAACGGACTCGATGTTGACGTAGCGGCCCACCCCGGCAGGCTCGCCCTGCGCCTCAGTCGTGAAATGCGTGGCAGCGTCGCCGTGACTTGCGCTCACTTTCCCTCCAGTGCGGTCCGGAAGAGGCCGGCCAGACGCCGGATCCCTTCGTCTATGAGGTCGTCGGCTACGCGGCTGTAGGCCAGGCGGAGCTGGGAGGCCCCGCCGCCGTCGGGGTAGAAGGGGCGGCCGGGGACGTAGGCGACCTTGCGGGCGGTGGCCGCAGGGGACAGGGCCACGGTGTCGATGCCTTCGGGCGCGGTCACCCAGGTGAAGAAGCCGCCGCCGGGGGCGGTCCAGGTGGTGCCCTCGGGCATGTGAGTGGCCAGGGCCTGCGCCATGAGCTCGGCGCGGCGCTGGTACAGGGCGCGGGAGTGCACCAACTGGCGGTCCAGGTGACCGCCGCGGCCGTACTCCTCGAGCATGCGCTGGCCGAGCGCGCCCGAGCACTGGTCCGAGTTCTGCTTGGCCGTCACGAGCTGGGCGATGACCTCGGGCGGGCCGGCCGCCCAGCCCAGGCGGACACCGGGGAAGAACGTCTTGGAGAACGTGCCCGCCTGGATGACCACGTCCGGCGCCTGGGACCAGAGGGTGGGCGGCGCACCCTCGGCAAACTGTGCTGGCCCTAGGGGGGACGACCCCCCATCAACCCCCCGCCGCGGAGCAAGCTCCGCGAAGTGGAGTTCCCTGTACGCCACGTCCTCGAGGATCAGGAACCGGTACCGCCGGGCCAGTTCGACCAGTTCGGTGCGGCGCTGCGCGCCCAGGGAAAGCCCGGTCGGGTTCTGGTAGTCGGGGATCGTGTAGAGGATCTTGGGCCGCAGGCCCGCGGCGAGGCGGTCAGCCAGGATGTCGGTGCGCATGCCGTCTGAGTCCATCGGCACGCCGCGCACGTCCGCCTCATAGCCGCGGAAGGCCATGATCGCGCCCAGGTAGCTCGGCGCCTCCACCACGACGGCGTCACCGGGGTCGACCATGCTCTTGGCCAGCAACTCCATGCAGTCGATCCCGCCGCTGGTGACCATCAGCTCGCCCGCGGCCGGCCGCAGTCCCTGCAGCGTCTCCAGCCGCCCGGTCAGGTAGTCGCGCAGCCCGGGGAGGCCCTCGGTCTGCGAGTACTGCAGCGCGACCGCCACGTCCTTGGCCAGCAGGTCCCGGGCGATCTCGCCCAGCACCTCGCGGGGGAACGTGGCGGGGTCGGGGAATCCGCCGGAGAATGTGATCACGTCGGTGGCTCCGGCCAGGGCCAGGATCGCGGTGATCTCGCCGCCGCCCAGGGTCTGCGTCCGCCGGGCGAAGCTAGCGGTCCAGTCTTGTAGCTCCGGCGCGGCGGTCATAATGCCTCCCGAACTCTTGACATGGGGGCCTGGCAAACGTAAGAATTCTTCACTACAAGAGATACATTTGCTCGGGTCTGCTGAAAATTATACACGGGGTCATCAATCTCCTAGCAGAGATGTCTGCCAATTGACAGCTACCTCAGAACCCCTGGCGCGGCTGGCCGATGTGGCCTCGCCGACCACCCCGAAGGTGGACGTCGACGAGCTCGACCTGGCCTTGCTGCGGGAGCTGGCCATCGACGCCCGCCAGTCTCAGCGCGCGCTGGCCCGGGCGGTCAAGATGTCGCCCCCGGCGATCGCCGACCGGCTGTCCCGGCTCGAGCGCGCGGGCGCGATCCGCGGCTACCGGGTGGACCTGGACTGGGCCGCGCTCGGCTACCCGGTGGTGGTCTACCTGGCCGTGACCGCCGGGCCCGGCATGGACCTGAGCCAGATCATCGAAGCCATCCGGGCCCTGCCCGAGGCTCAGGACATGAGCGTGGTCACCGGCGGCCAGGACCTGCTGGTCCGGTTCCGCGTCCGCGACCACACCCACCTGCGCGAGCTGCTGCTGAACTCGATCTTCCAGATACCCGGCGTCCAGCGCACGGAGACCTATCTGTCGCTCGCTGACGCCGAGCCCGACAACTTCTCGGTCGCCCTGCTGGACCAGATGAGCCAGCGCGGCCAGCGGGGGAAGCCCGGCGACAAGGGCCGGAGCGGCCACGCCGCGGACGACAAGACGTGAACCAGACCTCGATAGGAGCAGCTAGGTGACCGTTTCAACCAACGAATCGCCCGAGCAGCTCGGCGCCGCTGGCGTCGGCCAGCCCGGTTTCGTGGCCCGCTATGGCCTGTTCGACGACCGCCAGGCAAACGCGGCCGAGTTGGTCGCCGCCCGGATACGCGAACTCGACCTGCGCACCGTGCGGATGGTGGTGGTGGACCAGCACGGCATGCCGCGCAGCAAGTCGCTGTCGGCCGACGCGGCCCTGGCCGTGCTGGCCAACGGGCTCGACTTCTCCGGCGCGATCTACAGCCTGGACACCGGCAACCAGGTGTTCGTGCCCGCGTTCGCCGCCGGCGGCGGGTTCGGCATCGACGAGTTCACCGGCTTCCCCGACGTGGTCCTGGTACCCGACCCGACCACGTTCCAGGTACTGCCCTGGGCCAACCGGACCGGCTGGATGCTGTGCGACGTCTACTTCGGCAACGGGCAGCCGATGCCGCTGGACGGCCGCGGCCTCTTGCGCCGCACCCTGGCCGAGCTGGCCGAGACCGGTCACGACTACCTGGCCGGCATCGAGATCGAGTACTACATCGTCAAGCTGGAATCAGATCGAATCACCCCGGAGAACGCCGGGTTCACCCCGCCCCCGCCCGAGGTCAGCGTGTTCGAGCGGGGCTACCAGTACCTGTCCGAGGTGCGCCTGGACAGCGTGAGCAGCACGCTCGAGGCGATCAGGGACGCGCTGTGGGACGTGGGGCTGCCGCCACGGGCCATGGAGGACGAGTGGGGGCCCGGCCAGATCGAGTTCAGCTTCAGCCCGATCGCCGGGCTGGCCGCGGCCGACGCGGTCGTGCTGTTCCGGTCCGCGGTCAAGCAGGTCTGCCAGCGCCGCGGCCTGCTCGCGAGCTTCATGTGCCGGCCCGCGCTGCCGAATTTCTTCTCTTCCGGCTGGCACCTGCACCAGTCGCTGATCTCGCACGCGGACGGCAGCAACGCCTTCGCCAGCCCCGACGAGCCGCTGTCGGCCCTGGGCCGGCAGTATGTCGCCGGGCTGCTCGAGCACGCGCTGCCGATGAGCCCGTTCTCCACCCCCACGGTGAACGGGTACAAGCGTTACCGCCCGTACTCGTTCGCGCCCGACCGGGTGTGCTGGGCGGTCGAGAACCGCGGCGCCCTGGTGCGGGTCCAGGGCTCGGCGGGCGACACCAGCAGCCACGTGGAGATGCGGATCGGCGAGCCCGCGGCCAACCCGTACCTGTACCTGGCGGCCAACATCGCCGCCGGGCTCGACGGGATCCGGCGCGGGCTTGAGCCGCCGCCCGCGGTCGAGGCCGACCCGTACGTCGCCGACGCGCCCATGCTGCCCACGTCCCTGGCGGATGCGGTCAGCGCCCTCGACGGTGACAAGTTCTACCGCCAGGCGTTCGGCGACACCCTGGTCAACTACCTGCTGCAGATGAAGCGCGCCGAACTCGCGCGCTACGACGCGGCGGTGGCGCAGAACCCGCCGGCCGAGGGACAGGACGTCAGCGACTGGGAAATGCGCGAGTACTTCGAGTTCTACTGACCGCCATGCCATGGAGCCCACAGTGAGCCTGCAGCACATCGTCCTCTTCAGCTTCCCGCGCCCGCTCAGCGAGCAGGAGGCGGCCACGATGCGAGCCATGATCGCGAGCTGGCCGAAGGAGATCGGGCTGATGAGCAAGTGCCGGTTCGGGACCGATCTCACCGGGGAGCGCACCCGCGGCTACGGCTACCTGCTGTACACCGAGTTCCCCGACACCGGCGCGCTGCGCGAGTACCAGAAGCACCCGGTGCACGTGCAGTTCCTCAACTGGGTCATGGAGCGAGACTGCACGCCGCTGGCGTTCGACTACCACCTTGACCAAAGCACGATCCTGGCGCCCGAACCTGACACAGCCGCCAGGCCATAGCCGGGGAGTAACCCTAGGGAGGGATCCATGGCCGACATCGACCGCAGCCTGGCCACTGCGACCGGCCAGAATGAGCTGGCCCACGGCACGCTCAGGATCTGGGACGCCATCGCGATCTCGGTATCGCTGATCGCGCCGGGCATGGCCATGCTGCTCAACGTCTCCGGAGTCTCGGGGGTCGCCGGCGGGTCCACCCCGCTCGCGTTCCTGCTCGGCGGCATCGCCTGCCTGGCCCTGGCGTTCGTCGTGATCGGCTTCACCCGGCGGATGGCGTCCGCCGGCTACGCCTACACCTACGCCAGCCGCAGCCTCGGCAAGGAGAGTGGCTTCATGGCCGGCTGGCTCTACTTCGGCGGCATGGTCTGCTTCGTGCCGATGACGATGTCCGGCGTCGGGTACCTGGCCGCGAACCTGCTCAACCTGAATCCCGACTGGTGGATCTTGTTCTTCTTCATCGGGATGGCGCTGCTCATCGCCCTGTCCATCGTCCGGATCAAGGTCACCACCCGCACCCAGCTCATCGTGGGCATCATCACCGTGGCCCTGATCGTCATCGTCGACCTGATCGTCACGATCAAGGGCGGCGCCAGCGGCCAGGCACCGGGCGCTTTCACCTTCGGTCACACGGTCAGCGGCGGCTTCAACGGCGTCTTCTACGGCATCATCTTTGGTGTCACCTCGTACATCGGTTTCGAGACCGCCGCCGACTTCGGCGAGGAGACCGCCAACCCGCGCCGGTTCATCCCGATCGCGATCATCGCGGCGACCGGGTTCGTCGTCATCTTCTACCTGTGGACGACGTACGCGATAACGATCGGGCTCGGTGTCAACAACGGCGCCAAATGGGGCGCCGAACCGGTGCTGCTGCAGGTAGTCGCCAACACCTACGTCGCGCACTGGGTCGGCACGCTGATCGAGATCGGCGGCATGTGCGCGGCGTTCATCGTGTGCGTCGCGTGCGTGACGGCGGGCACGCGCACGCTGTACGCCATGGGCCGCGAGGGCGTGCTGCCCAGGCTGTTCGCGCACACCCACCCGAGGTTCAAGACACCGGTCAACGCGACGCTCACCGTGGTGGCGGTGGCGACCGTCATGGCCCTGCTGATCGGCTACCCGCTGTCCGACTCCGAGTTCGGCGCCCCGTTCAGCAACTACTACTTCTGGGCCACCGCGGGCACGCTGCTGATCATCGTGGTCTACATCATGCTCTGCGTCGGCGGCATCGTGTTCTTCCGCAGGACCAGGGACAGCCGCCGCTGGAACCCGCTGGCGCACGTGGCGGTCCCGGTGATCGGCGTGCTGGTCTTCGCCGCCGCCCTGTACGGCTCGGTGCACCCGACCCCGGCTGGCATCATCAAGTGGACCCCGTACCTGGCCATCGTCTGGCTGGTCATCGGCCTCGGCGTGGTGGCCTGGCTGCGGTCCAGGCGCCCGGAATCGGTGGCCAGGATCGGTTCCATCCTGGGCGAGGAGGGCGGAACGGACGCGGCGCTGCTCGACGAGTGACCCCCGCGCCCGCCGCGACAGGAGGCTAGACAGCCCGGGCCCGCGCCCGGAAGATCTCGGCGACCCGGTCGCGGGGGAGCGCCGGACTGCGGTGGCCGTCGCGGCCGGTCATGTCCTCGTTGGCCACCAGCGCGTTGGCCACCGCCTCCTCGGTGGACTGCACCACCGCCTCGTAGAAGGGGTTGATGAAGCCCCAGGGGATGAAGCGCATCTGGTCGAGGTGCTCGTCGGCCGCGCCGAGCATGACCTCCCCGCCGGGCGTGAACGCCCCGGGGTTGCCGGCCGAAAAGGCCAGGAACAGGTCGCCCGAGAAGTGCGACCCCGTTGTCCCGGTCCGGGCCAGGCCGAGCGTCACGCGGCGGGCCAGCGCCGAGCACTGGTGCGGCAGCATCGGCGCGTCGGTGCCGACGATCGCGATGACCGAGCCCGCGCCGCCGGGATTGTCCATCGGGTTGTCGTCGGCCAGCAGTTCGCCGAGCGGCACGCCGGCCAGCGTGAGCTCCCGCCTGGTGCCGAAGTTGGCCTGGATGAAGACGCCCACGGTGAACGTGGTGCCGCCGTAGTCCACCAGCCGGGAGGCGGTGCCCGAGCCGCCCTTGAACTCGTAGCAGTTCATGCCGGTCCCGCCGCCGACGCTGCCCTCCTCGATCGGGCCGGGCGCCGCGTTCTCCAGCGCGTCCAGGCACGCCTGCTCGGTCACGTGCGGGGTGTTGATGTCGTTGAGGTAGCCGTCCCAGGTCTCGGCGGCCACCGGCAGCAGCCAGGCGTCGGCCAGCCGCGGATGGTGCCGCACCGCCCAGGCCACGATCGCCGCGTGCGCGATCCCGACCGCATGGGTGTTGGTGATGGCCACCGGGCCGCCGAACGTGCCGGACT
>DATAVV010000163.1:0-17904 GCA_036267555.1 Streptosporangiaceae bacterium
CAGCCGGCTGATCCACACCGTGGACCACGTGGAGGGGCGGCTGCGGCCCGGGTTCGACGCGCTGGACGCGTTCCTGACCCACATGTGGGCGGTGACCGTCACCGGCGCGCCCAAGGCCTGGGCCATGCAGTTCATCGAGGATCACGAGGACCGGCCGCGGCGCTGGTACGGCGGCGCGGTCGGGATGATCGGGTTCGACGGCGGCATGAACACCGGGCTGACCCTGCGCACGGCGCACATCTGCGGCGGGGTCGCGGCGGTCCGGGCGGGCGCGACGCTGCTGTTCGAGTCCGACCCGGACGCCGAGGAGCGCGAGACCCAGCTCAAGGCCCGCGCGCTGCTGGAGACGCTGGCCGAGCCGCAGACGCCGGCGGCCGGTCCGGCGGCCGTCCAGGACGCCGCCGAGGATGCCACGAAGGACGCCACGGAGCGGCCCGGGGCGGGCCTGCGGGTGCTGCTGGTCGACCACCAGGACTCGTTCGTGCACACGCTGGCCGGGTACTTCCGGGAGGCGGGCGCGGACGTGACCACGCTGCGGGCCGGGTTCGACCCCGAACGGCTCGATGACTACCGGCCCGACCTCGTGGTCCTCTCGCCGGGACCCGGCCGGCCGTCGGAGTTCGGCTGCGACAAGCTCCTGACCGCGCTGGACGAGCGGGGGATCGCCGCGTTCGGGGTGTGCCTGGGCCTGCAGGCGATGGTGGAGCACGCGGGCGGGCAGTTGCGCCTGCTGGCGTCGCCCGCGCACGGCAAGCCCGGGTCGGTGCGGGTGATCGGCGGCGCGGCGGGCTCCGGGCTGCTGGCCGGGCTGCCCGCCGAGTTCACCGCCGGGCGGTACCACTCGCTGCACGCGCTCAGCGAGGACGTGCGGGGCGGGTTCGCGGTGACCGCCGTGACCCCGGACGGCGTGGTCATGGCGATCGAGGACGACGCGACGGGCCGCTGGGGAGTGCAGTTCCACCCCGAGTCGATCCTCAGCGCGGGCGGCGGCGCCGGGCACCAGGTGATCGCGAACGTGCTGCGCCTGGCCCGCGACCGCGCGCGCTAGCCGCCGGGAGCGGCGCTGAGCCAGGTCAGGTCGACGGCCTAACGCGGCAGAGATGCCGGTGTTGGCCGGCCTCCGCCATCTGAAGCTGCCGGCGAGCGACCTTGGCCGGTCGCTGGCCTGGTACCGCAGCCGTCTCGGGTACGACGTGCAGGTCGAGTTCGTCGAGCGGGGCAGCCTGATGGGCGTCGGCATGAGCCATCCCGGCGGCGGCCCCGACCTGGCCCTGCGGCCGGACCCGGACCGGGCCCCCGGCCGGGGCCGCCGCTCGGGGCCTGCTCGCTGTCGTGACCTCACGATAGTGTGCCGTTCCATGAAGAACGTGCAGCCTGAGGTGTTTCTCGTCGCCCGCCCGCAGATCGACTACGGCCAGCTGGCCGCGTACCTGAACGAGATCGGCGGCGAGAAGTGGCTGGAGAAGCTGGACCGGGGCGACCTGGACGACGCGCAGAACCTGGCCGAGTTCGCCGGCAAGATCTGCTACCGGGCCTGGGAGCCCGGGCTGAACCCGAACATCGTCCGGGTGCGCGACGACCAGGAGCAGTACCTGCAGAACATGCTCAAGCAGCAGCACGGGTCGGTGCTCGAGCACGTCAGCTTCAGTTTCGTGCTGCACAACTGCAGCCGGGTCATGACCCACGAACTGGTCCGGCACCGGCCGGGGACCGCGATCTCGCAGGAGTCACTGCGCTTCGTGCGGCTCGACGACATCCCGTTCTGGTTCCCGCAGTGGGCGCAGGCTGACGCGGAGCTGATGAAGCGGGCCAGTGCGCTGCTGGAGCAGATGGAGGACTTCCAGCGCTGGATGGCCGGGCACTTCGGCCTGGACACCGAGGGCGTGCCGTTCTCCGAGAAGAAGCACAAGACCTCGTTCATGCGCCGGTTCGCGCCCGACGGGGTGGCCACCGGCCTGCTGTGGACGGCCAACATCCGGACGTTGCGGCACACGATCGAGGCCAGGACCGACGGCGGGGCCGAGGAGGAGATCCGGCTGGTGTTCGGGAAGATCGGTGAGCTGATGCGGGCCGAGGCGCCGGCCTTGTTCAGCGACTACGAGATCGCCGATGGGGCCTGGATACCGCAGTGGCGGAAGGTGTGACAGTGTTTGCCGCATGCCAGACATCTCGTACCCGGTAGCCGGCGGGACCGGGCGCGCATACCTCGCCGTGCCCGCGCCGGGGACGCCCCCGCCAGGAGCGACTGGGCCGGCCCAGGGCGAGCCGGCCCAGCCGGCCCAGCCGGCTCGCTGGCCGGGCGTGGTGGTGATCCACGAGGCCTTCGGGCTCAACGACGACATCAGGCAGAAGGCGGACCAGTTGGCCGCGCACGGGTACCTGGCCCTGGCGCCCGACCTGTTCGACGGCAAGCTCTGGATCCGCTGCATCCGCAGCGCCATCCGCCAGCTACGGGCCAGGTCCGGGCCCGCGTTCACCGCGCTGGAGGCGGCCCGCGCGTTCCTGGGGACGCGGGAGGACTGCACCGGCAAGACCGGCGTCATCGGGTTCTGCCTGGGCGGCGGGTTCGCGCTGCTCTGCGCCCCCCGGGAGGGCTTCGCGGTCGCCTCGGTGAACTACGGCGAAGTGCCGCGGGACGCGGAGGACGCACTGCGGGGATCGTGCCCGATCGTAGCCAGCTTCGGCGCCAGGGACATCGGCGGCACCAAGCCGGCCGAGCGGCTGCAGCGGGCCCTCACGGTCCTGGAGATCCCGCACGACGTGGAAGCGTACCCCGGCTCCGGGCACCGGTTCATGACCGAGACCACCGGCGCGCCCGCGGTGCTCGCTAAGCTCACCCGGACGAGCTACCAGGAGGCCGACGCGGCCAACGCCTGGGAACGCATTCACCGGTTCTTCGCCGAGTACCTCGCCGGCTAGGCCGCGCCCGGGGAGCGTCGTCACCGACGCCGAACCCGAAACGCATGTCACTGGTAACCTCGGCGCGGCGGTCATCATGATGGCCGAGCGGACCTGTGACCGGATCCGCGGCGCGGCGCCGCCGCCGTCCTCGGACGCGCCGTACCACCGGGCGGGCGCCACCCCGCGGCCCGGCTGATCCCTCCGGGCTCCTGGCGTGCCCGGCCGCGCCTGCCCGGCCGCCACGTGCATAACGGGATTGCATGAGAGGCAATTGCACGACTCCAGGACCACGCGGGATTTCGCGAAGTCAAATGTTACCGGCCGGTGAACGGCGCGGGATTGAACGCGGAACGGCCGCACGTTCGGCGCGGGGTCGCGTGGGATTGCATCTCAGGTATTTCCCTGGCCGGGCGGTCACCTTTGCCCGGTCACCTTTGCCCGGCCGGCAGTCACCTTTGGCCGGCCACGTGTGCCCGGTCTACCGGTCCGCGGACGGCGGGTCGTGCCGGATCTGGCCGGGCGGGACGCGGTCCGCGAGAAGCTCAATGGTGCGCCGGACCATTCCGTCGGGGCCGCAAACGAATATTTCCGCATTTTCGCAGCTCGCATATTGAGCGACGGCGTCAGGCACCATTCCCGTGATGCCGTCGAAATCTGGCTGGCCCGATACGACGGGAACAACGGTTAGCGCCGGGTATATCCATTCCAGGACACGCAGGTCCGGCAGGTCGTAGAGATCTTCCTCGTCCTGAGCGCCGAAGAACAGGGTGATCGTCCTGCGCCGGCCGCCGTGCTTGCTGGCGTTGATCACGTCCTCGATGATCGCCTTGAGCGGGGCGAGGCCGGTGCCGCCGGCGACGCACAGCAGATCCCGGCCCTGATCGGCGGCCAGGGTCATCTCGCCACACGCCGGGCCGAGCAGCACGGTGTCGCCCAGCCGGGTGTTGTGCACCAGCGAACCGCTCACCATCCCGCCGGGGACCGCGCGTACATGCAGGTCTAGCAGGCCATTCGGGCGTGGTGCGTTCGCGATCGAGAAGTTACGCCAGACCCGCGGCCACCGCGGCACCTGCACGGCCAGATACTGCCCGGGCTCGTAGCGCAGCGACTGGTCGGGCTTGATCGTCAGCACGGCCAGGTCCTGGCTGCGCTGATCGTGCTGGACGACCTCGCCGATCCACCAGGGTGGCTGCTCGGCCGCGTCCCGCGTCGCGGACGCCTGCATGACCGAGGCGGCGTGGCCGAGCGCCGCCTCCCAGGCGGCCTGCGTCTCGGCGGTCCAGTAGTAGCCGCTGAAATGCCGGATCGTTTCGATGAGCACGGAAAGTAAGGGCTCGAAATGCCGGTCCTTGACCCCGAATTTGCGGTGACAGCGCCCGAGATGGCTCAGGTAAGGAGTAAGCGAATCGGGGCTGTCAATACTCCAGACGATCCGGGCCAGGGCCGCGAATACGCTTTGCATGTGGTCACGCATTGCGTGCGGGAACATGGAGCGAATCTCTGGATAACGCACGAAAAGTCGGGCGTAGAAGTGCTCCATCGCTGCCTCCGCGTTAGCCGCGACATGAGCAAAGGACTCTTTTACGAGCCTGGCGTCGAAATCTTTAACGTCGGCCGCATGGGCTCTGCATGGTCTTGAGAAAGACCGCGCTTCCGGTTTACCGGATGGCCCGGCTGCGACTTCTGGCGTAGTTTTCTCAGGCCCGTGCAAATAGGGGTCAGTTAAGGAAGTAAGCTGATCCACCCGTGAATCTAAGCGCCGTTCGAAGGAAGGGAGGTGGCGCTGACCTGCGAAGCTGCCCGAAGGGTCGTCGTCAGGGTAGCCGCTGTCGAGTGCGATCGCCATGCTCTAAGTGTCGCATCCTGACATGATGTATACAACCTATTTCAGTCAGTCTTTCGGGAGGGAGTACGCAGAGTAGCGGAATGCCGTTCGGTGCCTTCCCCGACCGCAGGCACTATCGCGCGCAGTTTTATCGGTGGCTAGGCGGCTACGGCGGTTAAGTGCCTGCCGGTGCCGCAGTGAGTTAATTGGCCATAAGAGTGACCGCCTGTGCCCGGCAGCAAGAGCCGGTTCGGTCGCGGCGCGCCCGGCGCTGCACCATCATGGGGGCATGGCTCGCCCGCTGATCGGCATAACCAGCGAGATGGCCGCCGCCGGCTGGGGAAACCGGGTGCGGGAGACGCTGGTCCTGCCCGCCAGGTACGCCCGGGTGCTCGAGCGCGCCGGCTGCGCCCCGGTGCTGCTGCCGCCCGCGGCGCATGGCAGCCGCGGCCTGGCGGCCAGGCTGGACGCGGTGGTGTTTTCCGACGGCGGCGACATCGACGCCCGGCGCTGCCGCGCGGGCGAGGCCGGCCTGGCACCCGACCCCGACCTGGCCCGGGACGCCAGCGAGTTCGCCCTGATGCGCGAGGCGATCGCCGCGGGCCTCCCCCTGCTCGCGGCCGGACGCGGCATGCGGGTGCTGGACGTGGCCCAGGGCGGGTCGGTGGCCGAGCGCCAGGGCGGCCCGTGGGAGGGCCACGAGGCGCGGATCAGTCCCGGCTCCCGGCTGGGGCGGATACTCGGCCCGGTCGTGACCCTGCCCGCCCGGCGGCCCGCGAGCGAGCAGACCGCCGCCCGGCACCAGGCACTGGACCGTCTCGGCACCGGCCTGACCGCCGTGGCCTGGGCCGATGACCAGACCGTCCTCGCCGTCGAGTTGGCCGGGCACCCGTTCGCGATCGGGGTGCAGTGGCATCCCGAGGACGGCGAGGACCTGCGGATCTTCACCGAGTTCGCGACGGCCGCGCGCGCCCGCGCCGCCGCCTGAGTCATGCCCGCGCGCCGCCGCCTGAGACGCGCGCACGCGCCGCCTGAGTCATGCCCGCATGGCCCGGCTTGCACACCGCGACGCGCAACATGCACCGTCAGGCGCGGGCTAGGACCGGCTAGCGAACGACCCCGAACATCCCGGGCAGCCGGTCGGCCAGGGCCAGGTCGCCCTGCATCGTCACCCGGCCGTCCACGAGCATCGGGTAGAAGCTGCCCGACGTGGTGAGCACCCTGATGAAGTCGGCCAGCGGCACCGTGACCGTGAGGGCGGCGTCGTCGCTGCCGCCCGGGCGGACCCAGACCTGCCCGTCGTGCACCTCGATGGCCCAGGTCCGCCGGGTCCCGTCGGCCAGGCCGAGGTCGTAGACGATCGCGCCGTCGAAGCCGCCGGCCTTGGCCGGGTCGAAGTGGCGCGTCATCATCGCGAACGCGGCGCGCTGGGCCTGGCTGCCCGCGAAGATCTGTTCCAGCCTGGCGTCGGACGCCCGGCCCATGAGCCGGCCCAACCCGGCCTGCCCGCGCTCGCGAACCGCCTGGCGTGCCGTGGCCATGGCCTGTCCGGCCAGGTCGCGTACGGAGTCGCGTACTGACAGGTCGCCCCGCTCGCGCAGCCGCATGCCACCTCCTGCCCGCCTAGATGGGCGCGGTGTACGTGCCGAACCAGTGGATCTGCATCCAGGTCACGGCCGTGCCCCAGATGCCGGTCACCTCCAGCAGGCCCACGGCAACCAGCATCCCGCCGCCGATGAACGTCACCAGCCGCGCGTGGCGGCGGGCGAAACCGAACGCGCGCATGCCGCGCTGGAAGGCCAGCGCCACGATCAGGAACGGGATGCCGAGGCCGAGGCAGTACACGAAGGCGAGGAACGCGCCCCGGTCCGCGGTGCCCGAGGTCTCGGCCAGCGTCAGAACCGCGGTCAGCGTCGGCCCGATGCACGGCGACCAGCCGAGCCCGAACAGCACGCCGAGCAGCGGTGCCCCGGCCAGGCCGGCCCGGGGGCGCAACGAGGGTCGCACGATCCGCCCCGCGAACGTGAACCGGTCCAGGGCCCCGGCGAACAGCAGGCCGAGCACGATCGTCAGCGCGCCGAGCACCTGCGTGAGGACCTGCTGGTGGGTCCGGAGGACCGAACCAAGGCCGCCGAAGGCCAGCCCGTAGGAGGTGTATAGCGCCGAGAATCCGAGCACGAACAGCGCGGTGCCCGCGACCACCCGGCCGCGCGCCGGGCGGGCCGGGCCCGCCGGCGCCCCCACCGCGCCACCTGACGGCTGTGCTCCCGCGCCTGACGGCTGTGCTCCCGCGAGTGGGGGGGAGTCCGTCGCCTGGGCCGTGCTGACCTGGGCGCCGACCAGCGACGGCCGGTCCCCCTCGGCTCCTTCGGCATCGGCGGGCTGGGTGGCGCCGGCTCCGGTCATGCCCGTCACGTACGAGAGGTAGCCGGGGACCAGCGGCAGGCAGCAGGGGGAGAGGAAGGTGACCGCCCCGGCCGCAGCGGCGACCGGTATGGCCAGGATGAGGGGCCCGGAGCTGACCAGGCTGCCTACGCTCACGATCCTCCCTCCGCGTGGCCAAACCGGGTGCCGGTCCACATCCCGGTGCGCCCAAAACTACTCTGCCGTTGCGACGGGCGGTTGCGGGGCCGGTTGTGGCCGGGCCCCACCCCAGCGGCGGGGCGTTTGGGGGGGCGGGCATTGACGCGCGTGACCCGCCCGCACCTACGATGACCGTTATGCGTAGCACACCGCCCTTCCGCGCCGACCACGTCGGCAGCCTGCTCCGCCCGCCGCAACTCCTCGCGGCGCGTGACGATTTCGCGTCCGGCCGTATCGACGCGCCTGCGCTCAGGGCCGTCGAGGACGAGGCGATCTCCGAGGCGGTCGCGATGCAGGAGGACATCGGCCTGCAGTCAGCCACCGACGGCGAGTTCCGGCGCGCGTCGTGGCACATGGACTTCATCTACCAACTGGGTGGCATCAGCCAGGCACCCGGCCACATCGCCGTGAAGTTCCGGAACTCGTCCGGCAACATCGAGTGGACCCCGGCCGCGCTGCACGTGGGGAGCAAGCTCCGGCTGGACCACACGATCTTCGAAGACGACTTCCGCTACCTGCAGTCCGTCGTCAAGACGGCCATGCCCAAGCTGACGATCCCGTCGCCGAACATGGTTCACTACCGCGGCGGCCCGGCGGCGCTCGACCCGGCCGTTTACCCCGACATCGAGGAGTTCTGGGCCGACCTGGCCGCGGCCTACGCCGAGGAGGTCCGGCGCCTGGCCGAGCTGGGCTGCAAGTACCTGCAGCTCGACGACACCAGCCTCGCCTACCTCAACGACCCGCAGCAGCGCGCCGAGATCGCCGGCCGGGGCGAGGACGCCGAGCACATGCACCTGCGCTACATCCGCCAGGTCAACGCGGCGGTCGCGGGCAGGCCCGACGGCATGGCGGTGACCACGCACCTGTGCCGCGGTAACTTCCGCTCGTCCTGGGCGGCCGAGGGCGGCTACGACTTCGTGGCTGAGGCGCTGTTCGGCGAGCTGGCCGTGGACGGGTTCTTCCTGGAGTTCGACGACGAGCGCTCGGGCACCTTCGAGCCGCTGCGCTTCGTGCCGCCGGGCAAGATGGTGGTCCTCGGCCTGGTCACGACCAAGCGCGGCGAGCTGGAGAGCAAGGACACGCTCAAGCGCCGGATCGACGAGGAGGCCAAGTACGTGCCGCTGGACCAGCTGTGCCTTTCGGGGCAGTGCGGCTTCTCCTCGACCGTCGAGGGCAATGAGCTGACCATCGACGAGGAGATCGCCAAGCTCCGCCTGATCGTGGAGACGGCCAGGGAGGTCTGGGGATGACCGGGCAGCAGGTCGAGCTCTTCGGCCCCGGCCACCGTGGGGTGGCCCGGTAAGGCACCCCGGCCTGACCTGGGCCGGGCCAGCACCCTGCGGTTCCGCAGCGACCGATGGCTTCGACGTTGCTCCGCGGGGATCCGATGGAAGGCTCGAGTGGTATCCGCCGCCTGCGCAGGCTGGCGGCGGACATGGCGCCCTTGCGCGCTTCGCGCGACTTCCGGCTGCTGTTCGCCAGCCGGACGGTCACGCTCTTCGGCAGCCAGGCGACCGAGGTCGCGCTGCTCGTGCAGGCCCGGCGGCTGACCGGTTCGGCCACGGCCGTGGGGCTGCTCGGCGCGGCCGAACTGGTGCCGCTGGTGGTGTTCGGCCTGTACGGCGGGGCGCTTGCCGACCGGCGGGACCGCAGGCGGCTGATCCGGTGGTGCGAGGCCGGGCTGGGCGGCTGCGCGGCGCTGCTAGTGCTCAACGCGGCGCTGCGGCACCCCGCGGTGTGGCCGCTGTACCTGCTGGCCGCGGCGCTGATGGCGCTGACCGCGCTGCAGCGCCCGTCGCTGGACGCGTCCGTGCCCCGCGTCGTGCGCCGCGACCAGCTCACCGCCGCGTCGGCGCTGCTGTCGCTGTCGTCGAACGCGAGCTTCATCCTCGGGTCCGCGCTGGGCGGCGTCATCGCCACCTGGCCCGGCCCGCAGGCCGTGTACCTGCTGGACCTGGTGAGCTTCGCGATCTCGCTGGGCTTCCTGGCCTGGCTGGGGCCGCTGCCCGGCCCCGGCCGGTCGCCCGCGCTCACCCGGCGGGCGGGCCGCCGCGGCCTGCTGGACGGCCTGCGCTACGCTCGCGGGCGCCCGGAGCTGGTCGGCTCCTACCTGGTCGACCTGGCCGCGATGACGTTCGCGTTCCCGAACGCGCTGTTCCCGTTCGTGGCGGCCCGGCTGCACACGCCGTGGGCGGTGGGCCTGATGTTCGCGGCGCCGTCGGCCGGCGCACTGGCCGCGTCGGCGACCAGCGGCTGGGCCGGGCGGGTGCACCGGCACGGGCGGGCGATAGCGCTCGCCGCGGCCGGGTGGGGGCTGGCGATCGCCGGGTTCGGCCTGGCCCCGGACATCGGCGCGGCGCTGGCACTGCTGGTGGCGGCGGGCGGGGCGGATATGCTCAGCGGCATTTTCCGGGACACGCTGTGGAATCAGACCATCCCCGACGCCCTGCGCGGCCGGCTGGCCGGGCTCGAGTTGCTCAGCTACGGCCTGGGCCCGTCCGCGGGTCAGATCAGGGCGGGCGCGGTGGCGGGCGTCACCTCGCCGCGGATTTCCCTGGTGTCCGGCGGGCTGGCCTGCGTGGCCGCGGTCGCGCTGACGTGCGCGGTCCTGCCCGGCCTGGTCACCTACGATGCCCGCCGTGCCCGCCCGGATCCGGCGGGCCACCCCGAAGGCCCGCCGGGGTGACCGGCCCCCGCGCGCTACGCCTGGTCGGTCGCCTTGACCAGTACCACAGGGCACGCCGCGGTGGCGGCCGCGCCCTGGCTCACCGACCCGAGCAGCAGGCCCTTGAACGGCGACCGGCCGCGGATGCCGACGACCAGCAGGCTGGCCTGTTTGGACGCCTCGACCAGCGACTCGGTCGGGTCGCCCTCCGCTACGACAGGCCGCAGCGGAACGGGCGGCCTGGGGGCGATCTCGCTGACCGTCCGGATCAGGAAGTCCTTGGACGCCTTCTCGAGCTCCTCCCGGTCGAACGCGCCGGGAAAGGACAGGAACGGTACCTGCCAGCTGAATAGCGCAGTGACCTCGCCGGCTTGAGTCTCAGCCTCGGCCAGCGCCCACCGCAGCGCCGCGCCGCTGTGCTCCGAGCCGTCCACGCCGACCACGATGCGGTACGTCATGAAGCGGCCGCCAGCTTGAGTACGGGCGGGGCGTAGGCATCGGCCGACAGTTCTTCCAGGCTCTTGCCTCTCGGCTCGGGCAGCAAGGCGATGGTGAGCAGCATGCCGGCGGCCGCCACCACGCCGGCGACGATTTCCGCGCCGCGTATGCCCAGCGAGGAGGCGAGCATGTCTGGAAAGAGGAAGGCGCCGGCGAACGCGCCCAGCTTGCCGGCGCCGGCCGAGATGCCGTGCCCCGTGGTGCGCACCTCCACCGGGAAGATCTCGGCCGGGTAGATGAACGTGGTGGTGTTGGGGCCGAACTCGGTGAAGAAGTAGCTGATCCCGTACAGCACGATGAACTGGGCGGCCACGGTGGTGGCCGTCGGGATGAGGCCCAGGAGCAGGAACATCAGCGCCATCATGCCGAATCCGAGCACCTGGATGCTGCGGCGCCCGGTCTTGTCGAGCAGCAGGATCGCGACGATGTAGCCGGGCACGGCGAACACCACGAAGATGCCCAGCTGGACCAGGGTGTTGTGCAGCAGCGAGGCGTGCGGATTGAGCAGCGCGAGGATCTCCGGGGTGGAGATGGTATTGCCGTAGTAGCAGAAGTCGAGCAGCGCCCAGCAGCCAGCCGTGCCGACCAGCCACAGCAGCATACGGCGGCTTCTGGCCAGGATCATGAAGCCGCCGAGCGCGGTCTGCGGGTGCCGCGCCTTCGACTCCGCGGCGGACCGCGGGGCGGCAGCCGCGCCGGTCGCCGCACCGATCGCGGCCTCGGCCTCATCGGCGGCGCCGCCGGCCATCGCGAACCGGGGCGTCTCGTGGATCTGCCGCCGCAGGTAGAACACGGCGAGGCCGGGGATGGCACCCAGGCCCAGCAGGATCCGCCAGGTGACGCCGTTCGAAAGGCCCGACGCGAGCAGGATCGAGGCCACCAGCGGACCGACGATGAGGCCGGCTCCCTGCATGGCGAACACCAGGCCGACCATCCGGCCGCGGGATTTCTTTCCCGAGTACTCGCTCATGATCGTCGCAGAGACCGGGTAGTCGCCGCCGATGCCGATGCCGAGGATGACCCGGCAGATCAGCAGGAACGTGTAGTTCGGCGCGAACGCCGACGCCAGCGCCCCGATGGCCAGGATCAGCACCTCGTACCCGTAGATGCGCTTGCGTCCCAGGATGTCGGCGATCCGGCCGAACAAGACCGCGCCGAACGCGGAGGCGAGCAGGGTGGCCGAGTTCAGCCAGGAGACCTGCCCGGTCGACAGGTGCCATTCGGGTTTCAGCAGCACCACCACGATGCCGATCACGAACAGGTCGTAGGCGTCCGTGAAGAAGCCCATGCCCGAGACGAACATGATCTTCAGCTGGAACCGGCTGGTCTTGGCCTCGTCGAGGGTGTCGAACGTCCCCGGCGTGCGCGCGGGCCCGACTTCGGTGCTCATAGGCTCAGGTTACGAATAGCAATGAGACTGTGACAATAAGTGATCAGATGTCGAGTTCGAATACGTAGAGTGAACGGAGGGTTACGAGATGGGCCGCTGCTCGCAGCGCGAACCCTGTCGAAACGGTTGTTTCCAAAACGGTTGTTCCGAGCGTGCGCCGGTTAGGCCGGGGGAGCCGCGCCGCCGGGCTCAAGCCCGCGGCCGAGGGTGCGGACGGTCGTCTCCTCCAGCCGCAGCGAGCGGGTGAGCGCCGAGATCACGGCCTGGCCGTCGATCGCGCCGCAGCTGAACAGGTCGATCGCGATCAGGTTCTCCTCCGGCCAGGTGTGGATGCTCAGGTGCGACTCGGCGAGGATGAGCACCAGCGTGATCGCGCCGTTCGGGAAGATCACGTGGCTGGTGTCCAGAACGTGCCCGTTCGCGGCCGCGACAGCGGCGGATGCGAGGGCGGTCAGCCGGGCCACGTCGGCCGTGGGTGAGGACGGCGTGAGCCTCGCGTCGACGGCGTACAAGAGCTTCGGCGTAAGCGCTTCCTGCCGACGCAGCTCCGCGTACCTGCTCGCCGCATCCATGCCGGGCATGATGTGGCAGGATACCGTACACCTGTCGGCCAGCCCCAGCTGCGACCAGTCGCGCAGGCCCTTGCCGCGCAGGCTCTCCCGATCCCCTGAGCAAGATCACTGACATGACGCATATGGACATCGACTCGGTCACTGCGGACGTCGCCGCGGCCGTGGGGCTGGCCGAGGGCCGGTCCGGAGTCAGCGATGTCCTGCGCGCGATCGCCCGCAGCGAGCCGGTGGCCGTCCGTGAGGTGAGCCGGATGGCCGAGCTGCCGGTCCCGATCGTGGCCGCGGTCTGCAACGAACTGCGCCAGCGCGGCGTGGTCGACCGGGCCAGGCCGGTCCGGCTCACGCCGGCCGGGCGGGACCTGCTGGCCGGGCAGCACCACGAGCTGGGCGTGACGTGCCCGTCGTGTGCGGGCACCGGGCTCGTCCTGCCCGGCGCGCTGGCCGGATGGGCCGCCGGGCTTGACCGGGTGGCCGCCGGGGCGCCGGGGGTCAAGCCGGAGCTGGACCAGACGCACTGCACGGTCGACACCAAGGTCCGGCGGGTGCTGCGGCTGCACGAGGCCGGGGCGCTGGCCGGCCGGCGGATCCTGCTGGTCGGCGACGACGACCTGATCTCGGTGGCCATCGCGACCTTCGCCGCGGCGCTCGGCCTGACCGGCGCCATCGGGCGGCTGACCGTGATCGACTCCGATCCGGAGGTGCTGGCCTGGGCCGGCGCCCAGATCGCCGGGACCGGGCTTGACGCCGAGTTCATCGAGCACGACCTGCGCACGCCGCTGCCGGACGGCCTGGCGGCCGGGTTCGACGTGGCCTGCACCGATCCGCCGTACACCGTGGCCGGGGCCGAGCTGTTCCTGTCCCGCGCGGTCGCCGCGCTCGGCACCGAGCCCGGGCGGCACCTGTTCTTCTCGTTCGGCGCGCGCCGGCCCGACGAGATGCTGCGCGTCCAGGAGCTGATCGGCGCCATGGGGCTGACGATCAGGGGCCTGTGGCCCGGCTTCAACGAGTACCTGGGCGCGGGCGTCCTGGCCGGCACGAGTCATCTGTACCACCTGCGCACGGTGGCGGCCCGGCCGCTGATCGAGGGCGACTTCCCCGGCCCGCTCTACACCGCCGAAAGCCGCGCCGCCGTGACCCGCCCCTACCGCTGCGCGGCCTGCCGAGCCATCCACCAGGTCGGCCCCGGCGCCCCCTACCTCAAGATCGCCGACCTCCAGGCCGCCGGCTGCCCCGCCTGCGGCGCAACCATTTTCCAACCAATGTCCCTCCAGCCCCGTCCTAGACAACGATGAGCGGGATGTATCTAGTCAGGCAGGCCACCGAGAGCGATCTGGACACGATCGCGGGGTTCGAGGTGGAGATCGCGCTGATCTCGTTCGGTGACGAGGCCATCACCGATGCCGGGCTGCACCGCAAGCGGGTCTCGGGCGCGCTGGGCAAGCCGGGGGAGATCACGCTGGTGGCCGCGGCCGAGGCGGCACCGGGGCGGCCGCTGGGCTGGGCCTGGCTGTCGGGCCGCACGAACTCGCTGACCGGGGCCCGGTACGGGAACTTCAGGTCGCTGGCGGTGGCCGACGTGCCTGACCGCAGCCAGATCGGGGAACTGCTGCTCGCCGCGGTGCTGCGCGCGGCCGACGAGGCAGGCCTGCGCCAGCTAAGCGGCAAGGTCCACGCGCGCAATCTCGGCATGCGGACGCTCTACCGCAAGTTCGGATTCGAAGCGACGCACGTCACGATGGAGAAAAAGGAAACGGGGAAGGCGACGGGGCATGATGGTCAAGTGCGTGATCTGGGATCTTGACAACACACTGCTGTCCGGGGTGTATCTGGAATCGCCGCAGCAGCCGCCGGGCGCCGACCCGGCCATGCTCACGGTCGCGGCGCAACTGCGCGACCGGGGCATCATCCACGCGGTAGCGACCAGGAACCCGTCCGAGGCGGCCCACCACGCCGCCCAGGTCACGGGCCTGGAGTTCGCGGCCACGGAGTGCGGCTGGGGCCGCAAGTCGGACGCGGTGCGGCGGATCGTCGAGGACCTCGGCCTCGCGGCCGACGCGGTGGCGTTCGTGGACGACGACCTGTACGAGCGGGCCGAGGTCTCGTTCGCGGTGCCGGAGGCGCTGGTGCTGTCCCCGGAGGACATGGCCGACGCGGTCGGCTGGCCGGAGTTCAGCCCCGCGGTCGTCACGGCCGAGGCGCGCCGCCGCGGCGAGATGTACGCCGAACGGCGGCGCAGGCAGGAGGAGGCGCGCGTGTTCGGCGGATCCAGGGACGCGTTCCTGGTCTACTGCGGCACCCAGGTGGTGATCGGCCCGGCGACCGCGGCCGACGTGCCGCGCCTGCACGAGCTTTCGGTGCGCACGCACCAGTTCAACACCACCGGCGAGGCCGTGTCCGAGGCCGAGGTGATGGCGTGGATCGCGTCGGCGGAGCACCAGGTCACGGCCGTCCGGCTGGCCGACAGGTTCGGGGACGACGGGCTGGTCGGCGGCTGCGCCGTGGCCTTCGGAGGTCTTTCCCCGGGGGGGTCTGGGGGGGTCGTCCCCCCGAGGCAAGCACCGGGTGAGGACGGCACCGCGACGGTGACGCTGCTGATGATGTCCTGCCGGGCCATGGGCCGCGGCGTCATCGAGGCGCTGCTGGCCTGGCTGGCCCGGTCGGCCCGCCAGGCGGGCGCGACGACGCTGGTCGTGCCGTGCCTGATCAGTCCCAGGAACGTGCCGCTGCGGCTGGCGCTGGCCGCGTCCGGGTTCCGCGCCGCGGAGGGGAGTTCGCCCGGCGAGGCCTCGGTCCTGTTCTTCCGGCCGCTGTCCGGGCCGCTGCCGGACCTGCCCAGCTGGGTGGCTGACACGGTGGCGGCAGGGTGAAGGGGGCAGAGTGACGGGCGGGCCGCCAGAGCTCACCGACGCGCTCCGGGAGATCCTGGCCCAGGTCACCGGGCGCCCGGAGCTGCGCGGCCTCGGCGGCGAGGTCCCCCTGTTCGGCCCGGGTGTCGGGCTGGACTCGCTGACCGGCACGCTGTTGCTGCGCGAGGTGCACCGGCGCTTCGGCGTGGATGTGGCGGCCGAGGATCTCAATCTCGACGCCCTGGCCTCGCTGGCGACCCTGGCCGGCTTCATTTCGGCCCGCCAGCTCACGTAGCCCGTGGTCGCGGGCGTCAGGGGCCCGTTTGCCTCGGGGGGGCGACCCCCCAGACCCCCCGAGGCAAACAGAGGGAGGGATGCCGCCCAAAGGTACATTCAGAGCATGAGCAGCGTATTTGCGGTTGATGCGTGCCGGACTCCCGTGGGCAGGATCAAGGGATCGCTGGCCGGAGCCCGTCCCGACCACCTGACCGCGGACGTGATCCAGGCACTTATGGCGCGCAACCCCTGGCTCGACCCGGCGCGGATCGACGACGTCTACTGGGGCGCGGCCAACCAGGCGGGCGAGGACAACCGGAACGTGGCCCGGATGGGCGTGCTGCTGGCCGGGCTGCCGGTGGAGATCCCCGGCGCCACGGTGAACCGGCTCTGCGGTTCTGGCATGGAGGCGATCGCCGGCGCCGCGCGGGCCATCGCCTCCGGCGATGCCGACATCTGCCTGGCCGGCGGGACCGAGTCGATGACCCGGGCGCCGTTCGTGCTGCCGCGCTCGGCCGACCCGTTCCCGCGCGACGCCGGGGTGGCCGACACCCGGCTGGGCTGGCGGCTGGTCAGCCCGCGGATGCAGGAGATGTACCCGCCGATCGCGCTGGGCGAGACCGCCGAGAACGTGGCCGAGCGCTACGGGGTGGACCGCGAGCGGCAGGACCAGTTCGCGCTGCGGAGCCACCAGCGGGCCGGGCGCGCCGCCGCGGCCGGGGTGCTGGCCGAGGAGATCATCCCGGTCACGGTGCCCGGGCGCAAAGGCGCAGCGCAGCAGGTGACGGCCGACGAGGGCATCAAGGCCGATCTGACCCTGGACGACCTGGCCAGCCGGAAGGCCGCGTTCCGGCCGAATGGGACTGTCACCGGAGGCAACTCCTCGCCGCTGAACGACGGCGCGGCCGGGCTGCTGCTGATGTCCGAGCGCGCGGTCCGCGCGGCCGGCGCCGAGCCCATCGCCCGGTACGCGGGCACGGCCGCGGCCGGGGTGCACCCGGACTACATGGGCATCGGCCCCGTGCCCGCGATGACCAAGCTGCTGGGCCGGGCCGGCCGGCAGGCCGGCGACCTCGGCCTGGTCGAGGTCAACGAGGCGTTCGCGGCGCAGGCCGTCGCGGTCGTCGACGAGCTCAAGCTCGACCCGGAACTGGTCAACGTCAACGGCGGCGCGATCGCCATCGGCCATCCGCTCGGCTGCTCGGGCGCCCGGATCACCACGACGCTGCTGCACGAGTTCCGCCGCCGGGGCGTGAGCCTGGCGGCCGCCACGATGTGCATCGGCGTCGGCCAGGGCATCGCCACGCTGTGGGAAGCCGCTTAGCCGCCCTACGTCTGGGGGGTCTGGGGGGGTTGTCCCCCCGGGGCTAGCAGGGCCGGCATAAGCCAATGATCGGGACAAAAACTGTCTAGGCCACGGCGCTGAGCCGGGCGTGAGCGGCCCACCGTATCCTGGGCGCACCGCCCGTCAACGAAAGGGTCGGCAGGCGTGCAGCGAGGCAGGACGGCGAAGGCACCAGCGGAGGACGTGGCCGCCTACGACCCGCAGGCGCGGGTCGTTACGATCCCGAACGCCATCAGCGTGGCCCGGCTGGTGGGCGTCCCGGTGTTCCTGTGGCTGGTCCTGGGCCCGCGCAGCACGACGGGGGACTGGTGGGCCGTGGGACTGCTGATCGCGGCCGCGGCGTCCGACTGGCTGGACGGCAAGATCGCCCGGGCCTTCAACCAGGAGAGCCGTCTTGGCCAGGTGCTGGACCCGGCGGCGGACCGGCTTTACATCGTGACCACCGTGGTCGCGCTGGCCATCCGGGGGATCATCCCGTGGTGGCTGCTCGGCCTGCTCGCCGCGCGCGAACTGGTGCTCGGCGTGATGCTGCTCGTACTGCGGCGCCATTCCTACGGGCCGCTGCAGGTCAGCTTCGTGGGCAAGGCGGCCACGCTGGCCCTGCTGTACGCGTTCCCGCTGCTGTTCCTGGGCGCGCACACGGCCAGCTACTCCGAGGCCGCGAGGATCGCCGGTTGGGCCTTTGCTATCTGGGGAACTGCACTGTACTGGTGCGCGGCCATGCTCTACGTCGAGCAGGCCAGGCGCCTCGTGCGGGGGGATCGCGGCGGGGGACTCACTGAGGAGGCTGGGCAGCGGTGAAGGCTGTCGTTATGGCAGGCGGAGAAGGTACCCGGTTGCGCCCGATGACTGCCAACCAGCCCAAACCGATGCTCCCGGTGGTGAACCGGCCGATCATGGAGCACGTGCTGCGGCTGCTGCGGCGGCACGGCTTCGACGAGACCGTGGTCACCGTGCAGTTCCTGGCATCGATGGTGCGCAACTACTTCGGCGACGGCGAAGA
>DATAVV010000164.1:0-2634 GCA_036267555.1 Streptosporangiaceae bacterium
GGCCAGTACGCCTACGACTTCGGCGACACCGCCGGGTTCACTCCGCTGCTGAAGATGCACACGCTCGGCCACGACTTCGTGCCGGACCCGATCCACGCCGGCGGCCTGCGCTACCACGGCATGTCGCCGCTGCTCTCGCACGCCTACGAGCTGGGCCTGTTCGAGGCGGTCAGCAAGCCGCAGCGGGAGTGCTTCGCGGCCGGCATCACGTTCGCCAAGGCCGAGGGCATCGTGCCGGCGCCGGAGCCGACGCACGCGCTGGCCGCGGTCATCGAAGAGGCCAAGCGCTGTGCCGAGTCCGGTGAGGAGAAGGTCATCTTGACCGCACTGTGCGGGCATGGCCACTTCGACATGGCGGCCTACCAGCGCTACCTGTCCGGCGAGATGGACGACTTCGACCTCCCGCAGGACCGTATCGACGCCGCGCTCAGCGCGCTTCCGGCCCTGGCCTAAAGCGCACGCTGCCCCGCCCTTTTCGAGGGCGCGAACAGCAGAAACCACGCCGCGTTCAGCCCCAGGAACAGCAGGACGCACAGCAGCACCTGATCGACCTGGTTCTCCAGGTGAGCACCCGAGGGGAGGCCCAGCGCCAGCCCCGGCCCCCACTGCGAAGGATGATCGTTTCCACCACCGGCGGGCCGGGCAGAACAGCTCTGTGAAAGGCGACTGGGTCGAGATCGTGATCGACGCTGGCGGCGAGGACGCGCGCACCTACGAGGTGACCGCGACCAAGGCCGGGCGCCGGGTGGAGATCGCCAACCGGCGGGGCGTGGTCGAGGTCAGCGAGGTGACCCGGAGCGGTACTCCCGTGCGCACCGCCCGGTTCATGGCCAGCCGCATCCTGGCTCTGGTCGAGCACCCGGCGACCGACGCCGACGAACCACCGAGCGCCCGCCCCGAGGACTGACCGCAGGGAGGGCCCGGCCGTGGACTTCGGTGACTTCGACGCGCTCAGCTTCGACTGCTATGGCACGCTCATCGACTGGGAGACCGGGATCGCCGGCGTCCTGGGCCCCTGGGCCCGCAGCAACGGCCTCGACCTCACCGATGAAGCTCTGCTCGCCGCATACTCGACCCACGAAGCCCAGGCCGAGGCCGGCCATCCGGCCGACCGGTATCCGCTGATCCTGGCGCGCAGCCTGCGCGAACTCGGCCGCGAGCTGGGCGTGCCGGTCACCGACGAGGACGCGAACCGGCTCGGGGCCTCGGTGCCGGACTGGCCCGCGTTCCCCGACTCCCCGGGCGCGCTGCAGGCCTTGGCCCAGCGCTACCAGCTGATCATCTTGTCCAACGTGGACCGGGCCTCGTTCGCGGCCAGCAACCGGCGCCTCGGGGTCACCTTCACCAGCATCTTGACCGCGGAGGACATCGGCTCCTACAAGCCGTCACCGCGCAACTTCGAGGCGTTGCTGGCCGAAGTTAACCGGCTCGGCATCGGTCCCGGGCGGCTGCTGCACGTGGCCCAGAGCCTGTTCCACGACCATGTGCCGGCCAAGGACTTCGGCCTGCCCACGGTGTGGATCAACCGCCGGCACGACCGGCCCGGCTGGGGCGCGACCCCGCAGCCACCGTCCGGGGTCACCCCCGACTGGGAATTCCCCTCTATGCAGGCCCTCGCGGCCGCCGTCACCCTGGGCTAAGGCCCCAGCCGTCACCCTGGCCGCTCAGCCCACCGCATCCACGATGTCGTCGATCACCCGGGCCGCCTCCTCGCGGAACCCCGGGTCGCGGACCAGGCCGTCCGGGCCGATGGCCTGCCGCGGCAACGTGATCCGCCGGCACGCCTTGTCGATCACGTCCGCGCCGACGTAGCCGAGCACGCTGGCCAGCGAGTCCTCCGCGCCCGCGCCGCGGCCAGGCGCGGCCACGTTGATCCACGCGGTCGGCTTGCCGTACATCTCGCCGCCGCCCACGGTCCAGTCCAGCAGGTTCTTGAAGCTGCCGGGCAGGCTGCCGGCGTACTCCGGGGTGCAGAACACCACCGCATCGCAGTCCGCGATGGCCCGGCGCAACTGGCCTGCCGCGGCGGGCAACGGCTCGCGGTCGTCATCAGGGTTGAACGCGGGCAGGTCGCTGAGCCCCTCGTACAGCACGGCCACCACCGGCCGCGATGCCACCTCCCGCAGCGTGCGCAGCGCCGCCGTGTTGGCCGAACCGGCCCGGGTACTGCCCGACACCAGCAGGATCCGCGTCCGATCCGCCACCCCGTGCCTCCATCCCGTCCGCTCGGCTGTTTCGTTCACCCGTGGCGAAGATAGGCCAAACCCGCTAGGGAAATCGCGCCAACTAGCGCAAAACTGGCCCCACGCTGCATCAGTCCACACGGGGAGATTAATGACTACCAGCGAGCGACCGGACCAAGAGCCAGAAACTCTTAGCCGGCAGCCACCGAGTCAGCCGATCGGCGGAACGGGTCGCCTGGCCCAGGTCATCGCGACCCGCGGCGGCCTGGCTCCGCCCGAAGCGCCGTTCGTGATCGAGCACCGCGAGGCCCTCATCTACATGCTGTGTGAGGCGGCCGAGCTGGAACACGGCATCATGTGCCAGTACCTGTTCGCCGTGTTCTCGCTCAAACAGGACGACGGTGAAGGCCTGACCGAAGCCGAGCTGGCCGCGACCCGGCGCTGGCGGAAG
>DATAVV010000165.1:0-22925 GCA_036267555.1 Streptosporangiaceae bacterium
CCGGCATGTGCGAGGCGAACATCAGCCAGCAGGCCAGGTCGCCGGCGATCTCCCGTACGACGTCCGGGCCAAGCTCGAAAGATAGCAGCGAGCGCATGTCCTCGCCGACCGCGGGCTGCAGCGCCGCGGTCACCTCCGCGAGCCCGGAGTGGTCGGCCGACACCGGCACCGACCCGCAGCAGGCCGCTTCGGCCAGGACCATGCCGAAGGCCTCGGGGAACGTGCTCGGCGCCACGAGCGCCCGGGACGCGCACATGAGCTCGGACACGTCGGAGTGCTCGATGCGCCCGATGAAGTGCAGCCGCCGCATCGCGGGCGATGCCGCCCGGCGGTAGCGTTCCCGCTCCGCGCCGTCGAGGCTGTCGAGGAACGCGGCGAGATAGCGCAACTCGCCCGGCCGGCCGCCCTCCAGTTCCCGGCCCCGGCGGGCGATGACGCGGGCGGCGTCGAGGTCCCCCGCGCCGATGGCCCGGGCCAGGTCCATCAGGCCCTCGCGGTACTCGCCGAACCCGGCGATCATGAGGCGGGCGTCCGGGGCGCTGTCCACGACCAGGGGCCAGGCGGCGATGAGCAGATCCACGCCCTTGGACACGATCAGCTTCCCGACGTAGCTGACTATCCTGTCGCGCGTCGGGTCCGCGGCCCGCAGCGCCTGCCCGCCGTCGGCCGCCCCGCCCCAGGCCGGCGTTCCGGCCTCGAGCCGGTCCGCCAGCGCGTCCAGCCGGGCCTTGGCCTCGGGCGCGGAGCGCGGATGGAACACGCGGACGTCGACGCCGGGCGGGAGCAGCCGGGTCCGCTCGGGCAGTCCCGGCTGCCCGACGACCTCCCACATGCTCTCGGCGGTGTGCCGGGAACCGACCAGGACCCCGGCGGCTCCCGCGAGGCCTTCCCTGGCGTAGGGCACGAAGCGCGCCGCGGCCGGCCGCACCGTGTACTCCAGCGCCGAGCCGTGGATCTTGACGGCGTAGGGAATCCGGCCGGCCAGCGCCCGGGCCAGGATCACCGGCCCCATCACCAGGTGGTTGGCCAGCGCGACGTCGGGCTCGGCCGCGGCCGCCACGTCACGCACGGCCGCCGCGTTAGAGCCTATATAGTCCTCGACCTGCTCGCCGGTCAGCGAAGGGAACGGACGCGCGTCGAAGCCGTCGTAGTGATCCGCCACGTAGACCGGCAGGACGGGGCCGATTTCGGGCAGGTACGCGGTGCAGCGGACCGGCTCGCGCAGGCGCTCGACCGTCAGCCGCCCGCGGCACCACCGCCCGACGGCGTCGACGAAGTCGTACCGCGCGGCCTGGGCGTCCTGGCACAGCAGGTGTACCTCGTGGCCGAGGCCGACCAGCGACCGGGCCAGTTCGGCGTTGTAGACATTGCTTCCGGTGCCGTGCAGCAGGTAGCCGTGAAAGATGAGTATGCGCACGCCGTCACGCCCCCTCCGGCGACGGCCGCGCCCCGTCACTACCCCGTCAAGGACGAGCCGGATGAGTCACTCTCAGTGACATCAATACTACCCATTGCGTAAGACCTGGGTGACCGGGGCCGGCCGGTTATGCGCAAGTAACGAACCGAACGTAAGCGACCTGTAACATAAAGGCGTCATACTGGCGGCAAGCGCCAGGTGAGTCCGGCCTCCGGGAGAGGGCGGGAGGTGGCAGGCGTGACGATCAGCCCAGCGCAGGCTGGCCGCCCTCGCGACCCCGATGTCGACCGCCGGGTCGCGGACGCGGCGATCACCCTCTTCGGCAAGGCGGGCTGGGCCGGCTTCAGCTTCGAGGCCGTGGCCCGGCAGGCCAGTGTGGGCAAGGCCTCGATCTACCTCCGGTGGCAGACCAAGGAAGCCCTGCTGGTCCAGGCGCTGCGGCTGCGGGTCGGGATCATCGACGACGTCGATACCGGGTCGCTGCGCGAGGACCTGATCCGGCTGGCCCGCCAGATCCTCGACCTGTACCTCGGTGACGCCGGCCGCGCCGCGCTGCGCCTCGGCCTGGAAGGCGACCTCATCCCGGGCCTCGCCGACCAGCTCAGCGCGCTGCGCACGTCCCAGGTCCGGGCCGCGCGCGGCATCGTGCGCCGTGGCATCGAGCGGGGCGAGATTCCCGAGGGCACCTCGATCACCATGCTGCTCGACACCCTGGGCGGCGGCGCCACCACCCACGTCCAGACCACGCCGGAGGACCGGCGCGACGCGCTGCGGGCCGACGCCGCCCGTTACGCCGAGCAGCTGGTCGACTTCCTGCTCGGCGCGGTCCACTACGCCGCGGCCGGCCCAGATCGGCCCGCCACGCCCGGGGCTACGGGCTAGGCAGCGGCTAGGAGGCTAGGGCGGCGGCTACGGCAGGCCGGCCTCCCGGCGGAGCAGGGCGGGCAGGTCGGCGGGGGCAGGCTTGGCCCCGTCGGCCAGGCCGCGGGCCGTGAACCACCGGCCCACGTTGGCCGCGTCGCGGTCCAGGAACTCCGCGCCGCGCGGGTTCGCGATCACGTCGATCACCTGAGGCAGGTCGATCAGGACCAGCCGGCCCCGGTGCACCATCAGGTTGTAGGCGGACAGGTCGCCGTGGGCCAGCCCGAGCCGGGCCATCGTGGCGAGCGCCCCCACGAGCTGGTCCCACAGGCCCGCCAGTTCCCCGCCCTGCGGGCGGGTCTCGGCCAGCCGGGGCGCGGCCGTGCCGTCGGGGTCGCCGATGAACTCGAGCAGCAACTCGGTGTCGACCACCTGGACCGGGTACGGCACGGGGACATCCTCCCGGTGGAGCTGGCACAGGGCGGCGAACTCGGCGTTGGCCCACTGCCGGGTGATCATCTCCCGGCCCGCTGCGCTGCGGTTCGCCATCGCCCGGTTGTCCCGGGACTGGCGGACGCGCCGGCCCTCCAGGTAGGCGCTGTCGCGGTGGAACATCTTGTGCTCGGCGGCCCGGTACCGCTTGGCGGCCAGCAGGCAGGACGGCCCGGTGCCGGGCACCGCCCGGCGCAGCAAGAACACGTCGGCTTCCTTGCCGGTCTTCAGGACCCCCAGTTCGGTGTCGGTCGCGGCCAGGTCGGTCACCAGCCACGCGGGGTACGGCTGCGGCCCGCGGTCGCCCGCGGTGGACCGGTCCCAGGTGGACCAGCGGTCGCCCTCGGGCAGGCCGTCAACGGCGTCGCGGGCGTCTACGGCCGGCAACGCGCGGCGATGCCGGTTCCGCTTGTCGAAGGCGAGTCGATCGTCCTCGTGGTCAAACCGCGGGCGGCCGCGGCGACGGAAACTCTCGGGCACGGTAGGTGCTCCTCAGGCTGGCGGTCAGGGAGCGCAGCGTGAACTGCGCCACGGGCGAAGACATCTGCGACCTCCCTTCCGCGTCGCCGGCATCGGCCTGTGCGCCGAGACTGCCATGCGCCGCTCCTGGCGGCAACTGGATTTAGCGCGTCGGGCATGATGCGGGTATGGGCGATCAGTTGACGCTGCGGCTGGTCCGCGAAAACGACCTGCCGGTCATCGAGAGCCTGACCTGGGATCCGCAGGTCGCGGGCGAGTTCGCGCAGTTCGGCTGGTTCGATCTGCGGCGGTGGCGGCGGCGCTGGGACGAGGACGAGCTGATCAGCCCGGACGGGGGGATGCTGATGGTCGCGCTCGGGAGCGAGACCCTGGGCCTGGTGAACTGGCGACGCCATCAGACCACGCCCGCCGCGTACTGCTGGGAAATGGGGATAGCGCTGCTGCCGCGCGCCCGCGGGGGCGTGTCCCGGGGCATCGGCTGGCGGGACGGCGCCTGGCGCGACGGGGTCACCGGTCGTGGTGACGGCCGGACTGCTGGTGATAGCCGCGATCACGCTGCTGGCTCAGGGCGGCGGCGGGCTGTACTGGATCGTGCCCAGCGTGGTGGCGGCGTTCTTCTTCGGACTGGTGAACGCGTGGGTGCTGCTGGTCGAGATCATGCGCTGACCGGCGCGCCGGGACAGCGCCGGAAAACGACGAGAGGACGAGACAGTGCGGTTCACGGCCGAGCACGAGGCGCTCCGGGCCAGCGTTCGCGATCTGGTGGATCGCGAGATCAACCCGCGCGTGGACGAGTGGGAGCGGGCCGGGAGGTTCCCCGCGCACGAGCTTTTCCCGCGGCTGGCCAAGCTCGGGCTGCTCGGCCTGGAGTACGACCCGGCCTACGGCGGCGAGGGGGCCGACCACTCGTTCACCGTGGTCGCGGGCGAGGAACTGGGCCGGATCGACTGCGGCGGCGTGCCCATGGGCATCGCGGTGCAGATGGCCATGGCCACCCCGTCCCTGCACCGCTACGGCAGCCATGAGCTCAAGCAGCGATTCCTAGCTCCGGCCATACGCGGCGAGATGGTCAGTTCGATCGCGGTGACCGAGCCGGACGCAGGGTCGGACGTGGCCGCCCTGCGCACGCGCGCCGAGCGAGTGAAGGGGAAGGGGGAGACGGGTGGGGACGAATGGGTGATCAATGGCAGCAAGCTGTACATCACGAACGGGGCGCAGGCGGACTGGATCTGCCTGCTGGCCCGTACCTCGGGCGAGGGCGGCTACCGCGGCATGTCGCAGATCGTGGTCGAGACCGACCGGCCGGGGTTCCGGGTGTCCCGCACCCTCAAGAAGCTCGGCAACTGGTCGTCCGACACGGCCGAACTCTCCTTCGCCGACCTGCGGGTTCCGGTCAGCAACACGATCGGCGAGATCGGGCAGGGCTTCCAGCAGCAGATGGAGCAGTTCCAGGCCGAGCGGATGATCGCGGCCTACATGCAGGTCGGCGGGCTGCAGAAGGCGCTGGACCGGACCAGGGAGTACCTGGGCCAGCGGCACGTGTTCGGACGGCCGCTGCTGGCCAACGACCACATCTCGTACCGGCTGGCCGAGCTGTCGGCCCAGCTTGACCTGGTCCGCCACTACAACTACGCGTGCGCGGAGGCCTACAGCCGCGGCGAGGACACCCGGCGGTTCGCCGCCGTCGCCAAGCTCACCATCGGCCGGCTGGCCCGCGAGATCGCCGACACCTGCCTGCAGTTCCACGGCGGCATCGGCTACATGGAAGAGACCTGGACCGCGCGGTTCTACCGGGATACCCGGCTGGTCAGCATCGGCGGCGGCGCCGACGAGGTCATGCTGAACCTGCTGGCCCGCATGGACGGCTTCAGCGCCTGAGCGAGCCCGCGCCCGCGCCGGGTCCGCAAGGACCGGCTAGCGCACCGCCGCGCTCGCGGCGATGGCCGATCCCCGCGCGCCTGCCATGTCCCGGTCGGGAACGAGCGCGACCTCGGCCGCCCGGGCCTGCTCATCGCGCAGCACGGTGTGCTCGCGCACCCGGCCGAGGAACCAGTCCCGGAAGTGCGGAGCGGCCTCGACCACGCCGCCGCCGACGAAGTACACATCGGGGTCGGTGAAGTTGGCCGCGATCGTGAACAGGCGGCCGACCGCCATGGCCTGCTGCTCGAAGATGCCGAGGGCCAGCGCGTCGCCGGCCTCGCCGTACCCGCGCACCAGCTTCGCGGCCTGCCCGGGCGGGCTGACCCCGGCCAGTTCGTGATCGGGGAACATGGCCAGCCAGTGCGGCAGCAGGTTCTTCTCGATCCCGGTCAGCGAGGCCACGCTCTCGGCGTCGCCGGACAGCCCGCAGTTGCAGGCCGGGGTCGGCTGGCCCGGCTCGAGCAGCCCGTCCATCGGGATCCAGACGTGCCCGAGTTCCCCCGCCATCCCGGCCGCCCCGCGCACCACCTGACCGCGCTCGACCACGCCCCCGCCGAGCCCGGTGCCCACGATCACCGAGACCGACGAGCGCTGCTCGGCGTCGGCTCCGAAGTGCACGTGGTGGGCGTAGAGCGCGGCCGCGTTGGCGTCGTTGTTGTAGGTGACCGGAAGCCCGATGCGAAGTTCCAGCGCGCCGCGGACGTCGAACCCGCGCCACTGCGGGTTGCCGAAGTTCGTGGCACCCTGGGCGGCGATGACCCCGTCCGCGCTCACCGGGCCCGGCGTGTCCAGGCCCACCGCGCGGACCATGGCCCGGTCGGTCCCGGTGAGTTCCAGTACCTCCTCCAGCGACCGGGCCAGCGCCTCGATCGCCTTGTCCGGGCCGTCCTTCACGTGGCTCGGCGATTCGACCAGGCGGTCCACCAGGAACCGGCCGTCGCTGTCGAGCACCGTGGCGTTGTTGGTCGTGCCGCCGTTGTCGAGGCCAACCACAACCCACCGACCGGGATCTGACATCCTTGCCTCCCTGGCCGAGGCCCGCACGCGCGCACCGACCCCGGCCCGGCGGCCGGCGGTTTTACGGCCTCGCTGGGTACGATACCGGCCCGGTCACGCCGGCGGCATGAACCGCGAGCCCGTCCGCGCAACGCTGCACGAAGCCGCGCAGAGCCCGCCCGGTAAACCAGGCGCTGGCGAACCACTTCACGACGAAGTCCTCGCGCCAGGTGATCGCGGTTCCGCCGTCCCGCTCGGTAAGTTTCACATCCTGAGCGAGCAGCGTCCCGGCTTTCCCGGCCGTCAGCAGGACGGCGAGGCACCGCGCGGCAAACTGCTCGCCGCGGCCGTCGATTACGTCCTGGCGCACGGCCTGGGCGAACTGAGCCTGCGGGACCTGGCCGGCGCCATCGGGACCAGCCACCGGATGCTCATCTACCACTTCGGGTCGAAGGAAGGACTGCTGGTCGCGATCGTGCGAGCCATCGAGGAGAACGAGCGGAACTTCCTCGCCGGGCTGGCCGCCGACCCGGCCGCCGACCCGGCCGCCGGCCCGGGCGCCGGCCCCGCCGCCGGGCCCGTCGAAGCGACCAGGATCATGTGGAGCCGGCTGGCCGATCCCGCGATGTGGCCCAGCGAGCGGCTGTTCTTCGAGGTCTACAGCCAGGCCCTGCAGGGCCGCCCGGGCACCGCGGGCTTCGCCCGCGACATGGTCGAGAGCTGGGTGGAACTGGCCGCGGACGCCAACCCGTTCGGGCTGCCCGCGGCGTCCGCCCGGGCCGACGCGCGCCTCGGCGTGGCGGTCATGCGCGGCCTGCTGCTCGACCTGCTCGCGACCGGCGACCACGCGGCCGTGAACGCCGCGTTCGAGCGCTTCGTCAACGCCATCCAACTCGGGCTGAGGCAGGCGGCCGAGGAGAACCCGTCTTAGCCGGCTGGCACGGCCTAGTCGGCCGCGGCCCGCCCCGCGGTCCCGGTCACCGCGTTCGCTGGTCCCGCCGTGCGCGGCGCGACCAGCCAGTAGAGCGCGCCCGTGACCACGAAGCCGACCAGCCAGGAGATGTCGGCGCCGTTCAGGGCGACCGCGGCCGGGCCCTCGAACGAGGGGTACGCCGCGTTCATGAACGGCACCTCGGCCGCCACGCCGACGATGAACACCGCCACGGTCCGCCAGTTGAACGCCCCGTACCGGCCGCTGGCCCGGAAGATGGCGGGCACGTCGTAGCGGCCGTGGCGGATCACGTAGTAGTCCGCGAGGTTGATCGCGGACCACGGGATCACGATGTAGAGCAGGAACGCGATGAAGTCCGAGACGTCGGTGACGAAGTTGGCCGAGACCACGGTGGCCAGGTAACCGGTGACGGCCATGATCACCGCGGTCCCGATGCCGCGCACCGCCGCGCCGGGGGCCGCGCCGCCGTCACGGGACGCGATGGCCACGCCGGTCAGCAGCGGGCTGTACAGGTTGATCGCGTTGCCAGCCACGATCGAGGCCAGCAGCACGATGATGGCCAGCCAGGTCACGCCGGGGATTAAGCCCGCGAGGTACCCGACGGAGTTGAACTCCAGGCTGCGCAGCGCGATCGAGCCGGCCACCGCGCCCAGCCCGGCGAAGATCACCGCGCTGGAGACGCTGCCCAGGTAGGTGTACCAGAACGACTGCCGGATGCTGGTGCCCGACGGCAGGTAACGCGAGTAGTCGCTGACGTAGGGAGCCCAGCCCACCTGACCGCTCACGTTGATGGAGAAGAACAGGAGCCAGGTCGAGAAGCGGAACGCGGTCATATCGACCGTGGCGCCGCCGGTGCGCTGGAGCAACCGGACCAGCAAGACGGCGAAGAGGATCAGCGCGGCCACGGCGACCACCCGGTTGACATCGTGCATGACCCGGTAGCCGAAGAACACCACCAGCCAGGTCACGAAGGAGGCGACCGCCATCGCATCGGCGTAGCTGATGTGCCAGAGGCCGGACATGGCCTGGGCGGCCAGCACATTCTCCCCCACGATGTAGCCGAGGAAGATCAGCCAGACCAGGATGTTGGGCAGCAGCGCGCCGTAGAACCCGAACTGCGCCCGGCTCTGGACGAGCTGGGTCAGTCCGAGCCGGGGCCCCTGGGCCGAGTGGTAGGCCATGAACACCCCGCCCACGGCCCCGCCCGCCACGATCGCGAGGATCGTCGGCACCAAGCCGAGGCCAAGCTCGATTCCGATCGCGCCCAGGACGATCGTGAAGGCGGAGGAATTGGCCGTGAACCAGAACGGGAACAGGCTGCGGGCGCGGCCGTGGCGCGCCGCCTCGGGGATGGGCTTGATCGTGTACTGCTCGACGATGTCCCTCATCGCGGCCTGCTCTCGCCGGTTCTGACCTTGCCGGTGCTGACGCTGCCCTGCGACCCCCCTCTTGAGGCCAACGGCCGCCGAAAGTTTGCTATTCCTCGCATATGGGTCCGCCGGGCCGCCACGTGGCGGCCCGGCGGAAGGACGGGGAAGGCACGGGTTCACCGGCCTTGAGTGACCCGGCCGGCGCGGTCACATCCGGGCCGAGCGGCCCCAGCCGCGGCCCGCGCGCACCGCCGCCACCAGCCCGAAGGCCAGCGCGAACCCGAGCAGCGCGGCCGATGCGGACAGCGTGCCCGCGCTGTCCCCGCGCAGCGCCGCCCGCAGCGCGGCCGCCACCCAGTAGCCGGGTGAGACCGGCGCGACGTGCCGGACCCAGCCGGGCATGGCGGCCAGCGGCACCAGGGCCCCGCCCAGGCTGCTGAGGATCATCCCGCCGATGTCGTATGCCGCTGACAACTCGGCGAAGCTGCGCGCGAGCACGCCGAGCGCGGCGCCCAGGGCCAGCAGGGCCAGCGTCCAGGTCACCATGGCCAGCGCGAGCAGCGGCAGGCTGGTCACGGTGAGCCCGAGCACGACCACGCCGAAGCCGACGATCAGCGCCTGCTGCGCGAGCAGCGCGGCCATCACCGGGACGGCCTTGCCCACGAGCACCTCGGCCGGGCGCGCGGCGCTGGCCCGGACGCGCTCCCAGGTGTGGAAGATCCGCTCGGTGAGAATCGAGCCGCCCGCGATGCTGAGCGCGAGCAGCGAGAACGTGACCAGGGTCGCGATGACCGCCTGGCCCACGCCCGCGCTGCGCCCCTGGGCCGCCTCGTACAGCGGGTGCAGGATCGCGAGGAAGGCGAGCGGCAGGACAATGCGGCTGGCCAGCGGGCCGGGTTCGCGCAGCATCAGGATCGTGTTGTGCCTGACGATGGCGCCGGTGCGGGCCAGGGCAGCGCGCCAGGCGTCCGGTTGCGGGACGACGATCACCCGGGGCGGGCGGGCGGGCCGGGGCGGAAGGGCGGGCCGGGGCGGGGGGGCGGGCGAGCGAACAGTCTCAGGCAGCACGGGAAACCTCCGGGGCGAGAGCGTGGTACAGGTCGTCAAGGCTGGGGCTGCGCACGTCCACGGCGACCGGCGAGCACCCGGCGGCCAGCAGCGTGGCCAGGTCGGCGGGCGGGTCGGTGCTGGCGACCCGCAACTCGCCGTCGATCACCCGCGAGCGGCCGGCGATCCCGGCCGGCAGGGCCAGCGGCTCGGTGCCGCCCAGTCGCAGCCGCAGTTCGCCGGGCAGCCCCCGGACCAGGTCGTCCTGGGTGCCGCGGGCGATGACCCGGCCGGAGCGGGCGACGGCCAGCGTCGCCCCGAGGTCGGCCAGTTCGGGCAGGTAGTGGGTGGTGTAGAGGACCGCGGCGCCCGCGGCGGCCCGGTCCCTGACCGTCGCCAGCAGGGCGGCGCGAGTCTGCGGGTCGGCACCGGCGGTCGGCTCGTCGAGCAGCAGCAGCGGTGCGCTGCCGACCAGCGCGCCCGCCGCCTGGGTGCGCCGCTGCTGGCCGCCGGACAGCAACCCGGCGCGCTGGTCGAGCACGCCGGTGAGCTGCAGTTCCTCCGCGACCCTGGCCACGGCCCGGTGCAGGGCGGCCCGCCGCAGCCCGGCCAGGGCGGCGAACAGGCGCAGGTTGTCGCGGACGGTGGCGCTGACGTACAGGGCCAGTTCCTGCGGCGCGAACCCCAGCCGCTGCCGCGCACCGCGCGGGTCGCGCCGGACGTCCATGCCGCCCACGCTGACCCGCCCCGAGTCCGGGCGGACCAGGCCGGTGACGACCTCCACGAACGTGGTCTTGCCCGCGCCGTTGTGCCCGACAAGACCGGCGATCTCGCCGGGCTCGATCGTGAGGTCGAAGCCGTCGAGCGCGCGACGGGCTCCGTACCGCTTGACGAGCCCTTCAGCCACCAGCATCCGGGGCACCTCCTCTTCGTGACCTACAACTTTGTGATCTACACTGTATAGATCTACACTGTAGAGTCATGGCCGACAGAAGGCAAGAGATTTTGGATGCGGCGCTGGCACTAGCCGACGAGAAGGGCTTGACGGCGGTGTCCATGCGGGCCGTGGCCGAGCGCACCGGGGTCACCCCGATGGCGCTCTACCCGTACGTGGGGAGCAAGGCGGCCCTGCTCGACGGCATGGTGGGCCGCCTGCTCACCGACCTGCTGCCGCCCCTGGCCCGGGACACCGGGCTGCCCGAGGACGACGCCTCCCCCGCCGACGCCTCCCCCGCCGACGCCTTTCCCGCCGACGCCGCCCGGTCCGAGCCGGACTGGTGGCCGCGCCTGCGCGCGCTGGCCTACGCCGCGAGGAACCTAGTCCACCGGCACCCGTGGGCATCGGCGCTGCTGTTCATGCGCCCGGCCATCACCCCGGAGGCGGCCCGGTCGGTCGACCGGATCTACATGGCCCTGCTCGATGCCGGGGTGCCCGCCCCGGAGGTGTCGCGCGTGGAGCGGATGCTCAGCACCGTCATACTCGGCTTCGCCGCCTCGGAGGTCGGCGGCCGCTTCGGAGACGGCGGGTACGACCCCCGGGCCCGCCGCGGCATGCTGGCCGGCCAGCCCCTGCCCGGCCACAAGGCCCTGCTCCCCTGGCTCGAGGCCCCCGTCGACTGGGACGCCGAGTTCGAAGCCGACCTGGCCGACCTCCGCACCCTCATAGAATCCCAGGCCACCCGCTGGCGAGACCGCCCGTCCCAATAGCCGCTCTTTCATGATCTGGGTTATCCGCGTGCGATATGCGCGCGCCATCAACCCAGATCATGGATCCGGTCGGGGGGGCGTGTCCTCGGAGGCCGTTGTGGAGGTGTGGCGCGGGATGACCGTGGCGATGATCACGATCGTGACGGACGCGGCGACGACCAGGCCGAGGTACACGTCGTGGGTGCCGGCCGAGATCGCGTCGCGCAGGTAGTTCTCGGCCGGGCCGAGGCGGCTGATCTCCCCGATGGTCGCGCTGACCTGGCTGACGCTGTGCGGCAGGCGAGCCCGCAGGGGACCGGGCGCGGAGCGCAGTCGCGAGTTCAGGCTGGCGTTGAAGATGGCTCCGAACACCGCGGCGCCCAGGCTCTGGCCGAGGTAGCGGCAGAACATGACCGACCCGGTGACCACGCCGCGCTGGCCCCAGCCCACGGTGGACTGCGGGCCCACCACCGTGCAGACCGACAGCAGGCCGAGCCCGCCGCCGAGCACGAACGTGTCGAGGATCGGCTGCCACACCTGGGCCTGAGCCGGGAACAGCAGAAAGCCCGCCACCGCGATCAGGCACAGGCCGGCCCCGATCAGCGCGGTGTCGCGGAACCCGAGGCGCAGGAACAGCCGCGCGGACTGGGAGGTGGCCAGCGGCCAGCCGAAGCTCATCGTCGCGAGCACCGCGCCCGCCGCCACGGCACCCAGGCCGAGCACCAGTTGGCCGTAGGTGGGCAGGAACGTGGTCGGGCCGATGACCAGCAGCCCGAGACCGAGAGCGGCCAGCCCGGATCCGGCCAGCGCCCGGCGCCGCCACAGCCACGGCGGCAGGATCGGCTCGGCCGCGCGGCGCTCCGCGGCCACGGCCGCGGCGGCCGCCAGCGCGGCCACGGTGAACACCGCGACGCTCGGCGGCGACCACCAGGGCCAGGCCACGCCGCCCTGCAGCAGGCCGAAGACCAGGGCGGCCGCGGCCACCAGCACGGCCACCGCGCCCGCGACGTCGATCCGGTGCCGGGTCCGCTCGACCCTCTCGTGCAGGAAGCGCCCGATCATGGCGATCGAGGCGGCGCCCAGCGGCAGGTTGATCAGGAAGATCCACCGCCACGAGGCGTACTGGGCCAGCGACCCGCCCAGCGTGGGGCCGAACACCGCGGAGATCCCCCAGACGCTGGACAGCCAGCCCTGCACGCGACCGCGTTCCTTCAGCTCGTACAGGTCGCCGGCGAGTGTGTTGACCGTGGCCATGATCGCGCCCGCGCCGATGCCCTGCAGCCCGCGGAAGCAGATCAGGCTCACCATGTTCCAGGACGACGCGCACAGCGTCGACCCGGCCAGGAAGACGATCGTGCCGATGATCAGGACCGGCTTGCGGCCCCACTGGTCGGCCAGCTTGCCGCAGATCGGGATCGTCACGGTCTGGGTCAGCAGGTAGCTGGAGAACACCCAGCTAAACAGCGTGAAGCCGCCGAGATCGTGGACGACCTGCGGGATCGCCGTCGCCACGATCGTGTTGTCCATGGCCGACAACCCCATCGTGACCATGAGCGCGATCAGGATCGGGCGGCGGTGGGATCCGCGGCGGACGCCGGGTGCCGGGGGAACCTCAGGGGCGCGGGGCGTGGCAGTCATCTGTGATTAGCATACCGAGGGTCTCGTTTTGGACCCGGCCATGATCAGCGCAGACCCGCTACCGCAGGGGGCCGTCATTCGATTCGGCCTGGTCCAGGACTTCGACCGGGTCGCCGACGCGGACCGACGGGAGCTTGCCGTCGGGGGGCAGGTCGGGGATCAGGTTGGTGCCGAACCAGACCTTGCCGTCCCAGCGGCGGTACCGGGCCAGGGTGGCGATCGGTTCCTTGCCCTTGGCCGCGGTGTCCGGGTCGATGGTGGTCACCACGCACCGGTCGCACCCCTTGACCGCGCGGAACACCACATCCCCGATGCGCACCCGGCGCCAGGCGTCCTCGTCCCAGGCGGCCGACCCGGCCACGACCACGTTCGGCCGGAAGCGCCGCATCGGCAGCGGGCCCTCGGCGGATCGCGGCCCGGCGGCGATCAGCCCGTTGAGCTCCCGCAGCGAGCCCTCGCCGGTGAGCAGCAGCGGGTAGCCGTCCGCGAACGAGACCCGGTCGTCGCCACGGCCGTAGTCCGGGTTGACCGGCCGCCGCGTCGGGTCGTCGAGGTACACCAGGCGGACCGGGTAGCCCATCACCTCGGTGAACCAGGCGTCCGCCGCGGCGTCGGCCGGCGCGGCCGACAGCTTGTTGTCCCACACCCTGACCAAGATCAGGTCCCTGCCGTCCGGCACCGGCACGGTCAGGTCCGGCATGGCGGGTTCGGTCAGGCGGATGGCGCCGCCCTCCAGGAACGGGGTGACCAGCAGCAGGCGCGGGAACTCGCGCGCGGTCACCACGTCGCCGCCGGGGTCCACGACCATCCAGCGACGGTCACCGGCCAGGCCCCACGGCTCGACCGTAATGCCCGGCAACGGCTCACCGCGGCATGACTTGACCGGGTATCGGCACAGGTCAGTCACGATCAGCGGCATATGCATCAAGCGTAGTTGAGCCCCGGCCACCTTCCCGAAAGGATTTTTCCCGGCTGACCAGCGCCGCGGGCTAACCCTGGCGCCCCCTCGCGGCACTATGAGACGTGGGACAGCCGAGGGACCGCGCCGACGGTGATGACGCGGATCTGGTCCGCGAGGCGCGACTCGGCGCCCGCGAGCCGTTCGCGGAACTGGTGCGGCGCCATCAGGACATGGCCACGGCCCTGGCCGCCCGCGTCCTCGGCTCCGAGGACCTGGCCCGCGACGCGGTCCAGGAAGCGGTGGTGGCCGCGATGACCGGGCTGGACCGGCTGCGCAGCGCGGACCGGTTCGGCCCCTGGTTCTGCGGCATCGCCCTGAACGTGTCCCGGCGCTGGCGGCGGCAACTGCGCGCGGAACGCCCGGACGGGGCCGGGCCCGACCGGGTCCCGGCCGGCGCGGGCCCGGACGAACTCGCGGAACTGGCCGACCTCGCGGCCCGGGTCCGGGCCGCGATCGCCAACCTGGCCGACGGCCAGCGGGACGCGGTGTTCCTGTTCTACCTGCAAGGCCTCAGCCACCGGGAGGTGGCCGCGGAACTCGGCGTCTCGGTCGGCGCCGTGAAGGCCCGCCTGCACCAGGCCCGCGCCGCCCTCGCCCCACGCCTCGCCCCGCTCATCGACACCCAGGAGGTAAAAGCCATGACACCCGTAACGGACGCAACGGAGTGGATCGACGTCACCGTGGCGGAAGTGCTACGGGAAAAAGGAGACCCGGACGAGCGCAAGCACGTCATGGTGCTCGAGGCCGCGGACGGCCGGGGCTCGATGCCGATCTGGGTGGGACCGGCCGAGGCCATCGCCCTGGTCATGACCCTGCAGTCGGTCGAGACTCCGCGCCCGCTCACCTACCAGGTGGCCGTGAACCTGCTGCAAGCCTCCGGGGCGCGCATCTCCGAGGCCCGGATCACCCGGCTGGACGGCGGCACCTTCTACGCGGTCCTGGTCGTGGACGGCCCCCAGGGCCGTCGGGAGGTCGACTCCCGGCCCAGCGACGCGGTGACGCTCGCGGCCGTGGCGGGAGCGCCGATCCGGGCCGAGGCCCGGGTGTTCGCCGAGACCAGCGTGGCGCGGATCCCCGAGCAGCCGGACGCATTCACCGGCACCGCCGAACTCGCCGCCGAGACCGAGCAGCGCCTGCAGCGCGAGCGCGCCCGGTACACCGCCCACGACCTCAGCCAGAGTGAGCGGAGACCTAAATAGGGGGCTGCCGAGGCGGCCGGACCTGGCTGTGTGGCTTCCTGGGCCTGGACGCCGCCCTGACCGAGCAGGAGGTCGCCGCCGCCGCGCAGCCGGTCCCGCGCCGCTCGGTGTGATCAGGGCGACGACTCCAGCAGCGGCACGGTATAGGACTGGTCGTAGTTGCCGTTCAGGCCCACCCGGCCGACGGCCAGGGTGGTCGCGGTGCCGGGCACGTGGGCGACGTCCATGTTCGCCCCGGCCTCGCCGGGCACCGTCGGGCCGTCGACAAGCTGCCACGTCGTGCCGTCGTAGTGCAGGAACGCCGAGGCCGGGGTGGCGCCGAGGATGGCGGCACCGATCCACTCGGGGTTGCCCTGGTCGTCGGCGCTGATCGAGGTGAGGGCGCCGATCGGGCTGGATGGCACCGTGGTCTGCGTCCAGGCCGAGCCGTCCCAGTGCTCGATCAGGAAGTGCGGCGCGAAACCGCCGCCGGTGTACTGGCCGACCGCCCAGGCGGTGCCGTCGGCGGCGGGCAGCACGTCGGAGAACTGGGCCGAGGCCACCGGCGGGGCGGGCAGCGCCTGCCAGGTCGTGCCGTCCCAGTGCAGGGCCAGCGCCTCCTGGCCCGACGAGGTGTTCTGGAAGCCCACCGCCCACACGTCGCCGGGGCCGAGGGCCCGGACTCCGGTCAGCGTGCCGCTGGTCACCGGCAGCGTGACCTGCTGCACCGCCGTGCCGTTCCACCGCAGCAGCAGCGGGGCGCCGCCCGGGGCCGCGCCGGCGAACCAGGCGTCCCGGGCCGAGACCGCGTCGACGGCGGACAGCTTGGTGGTGGAACTCGCGGCGCCGGGGAAGGCGACCTCGCGCCAGCGGGCGCCGTTCCAGTGCAGCAGTCGGGGCAGCGCGGCGGCCAACGGGTTCTCCTGGCCGACCGCCCAGGCGTCGGTCGCGGAGTCGCCGGACACGGCGGTGAGCGATCCGGTCCAGTTCACGCCGGGCAGCGCGACCTTGTGCCACGCGGTGCCGTTCCAGCGCAGGATCAGCGGGTCACCGGGCGCGAGCGTGCCCTTGAGGTTGTAGCCCACGGCCCAGGCCGCGGCTGGACCGGCCGCACCGACGCCGCTGAGCCCGGCCAGGGGCGCGGCGGCACCGGGCGTGGGCGTCACCGACCACGACGGATCCGCCGCGCCGGCCGACGGGGCCGCGGTGGCGCCAGGCCAGGGCGGAGCCGCGTTATGGCTTACCGGGCGGGCGGACGCGGCCCGCACGGCAGTTTCCAGCGCGCTGGTGCCGGCCGCGGCGGAAGCGGACGCGCAACCCGCGGACGGCGCCACCTCGTTCAGGGCGACGATCGGCTGGTTGAAGACCTGGGCCCAGCCGCTGGCCAGCAGCGCGCACGTGCCCGGCACCGGGGTCAGGGTCTGCGTGTTCATGCCGATGGCGCGGGAGTGCACCGGCCCGAGTTGCTGGGCCCAGCGCCCGGCGACCAGGTGGAAGTACTGCGACCGGTTGGCGACCAGGCTCGTGGTCACGGTCAGCCACGGGGCGCCGGACGCGTCGACCGCGAGCGCGCCCGGCCCGTACGGCCCGGTCCACGGCAGCTTGCGCTTGGACCAGGCGGCGCCGTTGTAGTGCGCGACGCCGAGGGGGCCCGCGACCCAGACGTTGCCGGGCGAGCCGGCGGCGATCGCGTCGGCGCCGCCCAGGGCCAGCGGCTTGAGCCGGGTCCAGGACGTGCCGTCGTAGTGCAGGGCCACGGCCTTGCCGTTGCCGTTGGTCCCGGCCACCCACACGTCGCTGGCGCTGGTGGCCGAGATGACAAGCCCGGTCAGGTTGGCGGGCTTCCTGACGACGGCCCAGTCGGTGCCGGTCCAGCGGAAGATCGAGGGGACCTGGTCGGGGTAGCTGCCGGACAGGCCGACCGCCCAGGCGGTCGGGCCGGTCGCGACGACCCCGAACAGGCTCGCGGCCGAGGCCGCGCGCTGCCAGGTGCTGCCGTCCCAGTAGAGGTTGAGGCCGGTGCCCGGCCCGGGCTGGCTGTAGTCGAAGCCCGCCACCCAGGCGTGTCCCTGGTCGGCGGACACCACGTCGAGGTTGGCCGACGAGGGCAGGATCGAGACGTCCTGCAGTTGCCAGCCGGCCGCGGTCCAACGCCAGATGACCGGCTGGAGGAAATCGGCGGTCTTCCCCTCGGTGCCGACACCCCAGCCGCTGACCGCGTTCACCAGCGAGGCTCCGGACATTTGGGCGAACGCGGCACTCTGCGGGACTGGCACGTTGAGCCAGGGCGTGGCAGCCGGGGCGGCTCCGGCCGGGCTCGCGGCCACGGTGAGGCTACCGGCGGCGGCGGCGAGCGTGGCGGAGGCGACGGCGAGCACGCGGCGAAGCCGCGGCGTTAACGAAGCGATGGGACTCACCTCATCGGAGATCAGCCAGACGCGGGGCCCTACCGAGTATTCGTCACATCGGCGCTTATGTCACGAAGTGTCAGGCGACAAAATCGGGCTCGGCTTGTCACCTGAGGGAGCAAGCGCCCGCCCGGCTGGACCAGCCGGGCGGGACCGGGGCTCGGGCAGGTGGGCTCCACGGCGCGCCTTTGGGCTTGGTGTGCCACGATGCGTGGCGTGGCGGGTGACGGGGGCGACGAGGTGCGCCGCAGCCAGGAGGACTGGCGGCGGGTCCGGGGCGAGCTTGGCCGCAGGCGCTACGAGCTGAGCCAGACCGCGCTGGAGCTGTATCCGCAGGTCCCGCGCGTGGCGGGCACGTCGCTGCTGACCCGGCCGCGGTGGCAGCCGGACGCGCCGGTCCCCCTGGAGCAGGTCTCGCTCTCGTGGCAGCCCGGCGGGCCGGCCGGCACCGTCGACGGGACCGGGCCGGAGAGCGCGGGCGTGCGGCCGCTGCGCGGGGACGGGACCCGGTTCCCCGGCTACGCGGACGCGCTCGGGGCGCTGAGCCGGCCCGCGCTGCTGGAGAACCGCGGCTGCTACCGGCTGACCGGCGTGGACGTGGGCCCGGCAAGCGCGCACCTGCGGTTCGGCGAGGGCCGCTACTTCGAAGGGCTCGACGTGGGCGAGGCCACCGCGCACGAGTACGCGGCCGCCGCCCTGGCCCGGGCCGCGGCAGGCGGTCTGCCTCCCCTGGCCAGCCTGCCGCTGCGGTCGCGGATCGGCGACCCCACCGACCTGCGCCGGCGGCCGGTGATGACCGCGATCTGCACCCTGGTGCTGCGCGCCGACCGCGCACCGGGCCAGGCCCGGATGATCCTGCACTGGCGGGACCCGGACCGGGTGGCCAGCAACGGCGGGCTGTACCAGGTCGCCCCGGTCGGGGTGTTCCAGCCGTCACACGATGCCCCGTGGAACTGGCGCAACGACTTCAGCCTGTGGCGCGGCATGGTCAGGGAACTGGCCGAGGAGTTGCTGGGCGCGCCAGAGGATTACCGCAGCGACGCCGCGCCGAGCGACTCCGAGCGCTGGCCGCTGCAGGCCACGCTGAGCCAGGCGCGCCGGGCCGGGTCGCTGCGGGTGTTCTGGCTGGGCCTGGGCATCGATCCGCTGACGCTGTCCTGCGACATGCTGACCGTGGCCGTGTTCGGCGCCGGCCTGTTCGACGTCACGTTCGCCGGGCTGGTCGCCGCCAACGACGAGGGCCGCATCGTGACCGGGCCAGGGGCGGCCGGACCGGCCGTCGGCGCCGCGTTCAGGCATGAGGAAGTTGAGCGCTTCACGCGCCACGAGCCCATGCAGGCGGCCGGGGCCGCGCTGCTGCGCACAGCGTGGCAGCACCGCGACACGCTGCTGGGCTCGTGACACGGGAGAATAGCGGGATGAACGTGTCCTGCTCCGGGCCGGACGCCGGCGCGGAGCCTCGCGTGTTCACCCGCAGGCGGGCCGTGCGGGGCACCGACGTCAACGCCGACGGGCGGCTGCGCCTCGACGCCGTGGCCCGGTACCTCCAGGAAGCGGCCGAGGACGACCTGACCGACGCGGGCTGGCACGCGGCGTACGGCTGGGTGGTGCGCCGGTGCGCGCTGCGCATCGCGGCCTACCCGCGGCTCGGCCAGCGGCTGACCGTGCGGACGTTCTGCTCGGCGACCGGGCCCCGGTGGGCCGAGCGCACCACGACCCTGGCCGGCGAAGGCCGCGACCTGGTCCGGGCCCGGGCGGTCTGGGTGGCCGTGGACGTGGGCACCGGCCAGCCGTGCCCGCTGGGCGAGGAGTTCCACCGCATCTACGGGCCGAGCGCCGCGGGCCGCACCGTGTCCGCGCGGCTGTCCCACCCCAGGCCGCCCGGGACGGCCGCGGGCGAGCCCTGGCCGCTGCGGGCCGCGGACTTCGACGCCTCCGGTCACGTGAACAACGCCGTTCACTGGGCCGCCGTCGAGGACGTGCTGGCCGGGCTTGGCTGGCGGCCGGCCCATGCGGAACTGGAGTACCACCGGCCCGCGCTGCCGGGCTGCGAACCCCGGCTGGTGGCGACGCACGAGCCCGGCCACGCCTGGGCCTGGCTGCTGAACGTGAACGGCGGCGGGGACGGCAGCGACGGCGGGCGGCCGCTGGCCTCGGCCCGGCTCGACCGCGAGCCGGCGGCCGACGCCGCGGCTGACACGGGCGCCGACCCGGGCTGAGCGCCTTCGTACCTGAGCTGTCAGCGCGCTTATCAGCGTGTCAGCGTGCTGACGGTGGCCTGTCAGCGCGGTTTTTAATCATGGCGTATCAGCGAAGACCGCTAAGAGATAGGGCCACCATGACCACAGTTATCGCAGCCGAGGGGCTGACCAAACGATTCGGCAACACCCAGGCCCTGGCCGGGGTGGACATTTCCGCCGACGCCGGGCGGGTGCTCGCCCTGCTCGGCCCGAACGGGGCAGGCAAGACCACGATCGTGCGCATCCTGTCCACGCTGCTGAAGGCGGACGGCGGGCACGCCAGCGTCTGCGGGTACGACGTGGTGTCGGACGCGGTCCAGGTCCGTCAGTTGCTCGCGCTCACCGGCCAGTACGCCTCGGTGGACGAGGAGCTGACCGGGACCGAGAACCTGATCATGATCTGCCGGCTGCTGGGCTTGAGCCGGGCGGAATCCCGCGCCCGGAGCCGTCAGATGCTGGAACGCTTTGACCTGGCCGGTGCGGCGTCGCGAGCGGTGAAGACCTACTCGGGGGGCATGCGGCGGCGGCTGGACCTGGCCGCGAGCCTGCTGGGCCGGCCCGAGGTGCTGTTCCTGGACGAGCCGACCACGGGGCTCGACCCGCGGGGCCGCAGCGAGATGTGGGACACGGTGCGCGGGGTCGTGGCCGGCGGGGCCACGGTCCTGCTCACCACCCAGTACCTGGACGAGGCGGACGAACTCGCCGACGAGATCGCGGTGATCGACCACGGCCTCGTCGTGGCCTCGGGCACGCCCGAGCAGCTCAAGGCGCGGACCGGCCGGCAGACCCTGGCCGTGCGCGCCACCGACCCGGCGCTGACCGAGCAGGCCGCGGCCGTCGTGGCCGAGATTGTCGGCACGGCACCCGATGTCGCGCCCAACGGCCTGGTCACCGCGGCGATCACCGACCCGGCCATGGTGCCGGTGGTCGTCCGCCACCTCGACGACGCTGGGATCGTGGCGGCCGAACTGACCCTGCGCCTGCCCAGCCTGGACGAGGTGTTCATGACGCTCACCGGTCACCGCGCCGAAGACGATGTGGCCGCATCCGGCAACGCAGAAACCGCTGACCGCAACGGGAGGGCAGCATGACCATGCAAATCACCGAGCCGGCCCAGGCTGCCGTCGCGGCGGCACAGGAATCCACGCCGGCGCGCCCGGCCCTGCGGCGCCGCATCGGCTTCCGGCAGACGCTGGCCAACGCGCTGACCCTGGCCTGGCGCAACGTCATGCAGCTCAAGCACTCGCCCGAGAAGCTGATGGACGTCACGCTGATGCCGATCATCTTCCTGCTCCTGTTCCTGTACGTGTTCGGCGGCGTGGTGGCGGGCAGCACCCACGCGTATCTGGAGATCCTGCTGCCCGGCCTGGTCGGCCAGATGGCGATGTTCGCCACGATGGGCCTGGGCACGGCGCTGTGCGAGGACATCCACAAGGGCGTGTTCGACCGGTTCCGCAGCCTGCCCATCGCCCGCTCGGCTCCGCTGATCGGGGCGGTGATCGGGGACACGATCCGGTTCTGCGTGGTGATAGGCGTGCTGACCGGGTTCGGCTCCGCGCTCGGGTTCCGGTTCCACACCGGGCCGATGGACATCATCGCGGCCTACGCCCTGGCGTATGTGTTCTACCTGGCGGTGTGCTGGATCTCGGTGCTGATCGGGCTGATCGCGCCGTCACCGGCGACCGTGCAGGGCATCGCGTTCATCTGGACGATGCCGCTGGTGTTCGGCAGCAGCGTGCTGCTGGCCAACACCCGCACGATGCCGGGCTGGCTGCAGGCCTGGGTCAGCGTCAACCCGGTGACCCACCTGGCCAACGCGGTGCGGGCGCTGACCATTGGCGGCCCGGTGGGCTCGAACGTGCTGATCACGCTGGCCTGGGCGGCCGGGATCGTGATCGTGGTCTTCCCGCTGGCCATGCGGATGTACCGCAGGCGCGTGTGAGCCTGCGCGCACGGTAAAGCGGCCCGGCCGGAGGATGCCCCGGTCGGGCCGCCTTATTGTCGTTCCTTATCGGCTGCGCGGGTCACCGGGGCCGCCCAGGCAGGCCACCTGCGGAGCGTCGGTGAGCTGGCCGCCCTAGGGCACCAGGGCGAGCGCGTCGCTGCGGGTCATGCTCCGGCCGCGGGCGTAGGCCGCGCCGAACTCCGCCTCGGCCAGCACGGTGCCGGTCGCGGCCTTCACGCGTTTCACCTCCAGGCTGAACGGGTCGCTGAAGCCCGCCGCCGTGTGCGCGAGGCCGAGCAGTTCGGCGGCCCGGACGTGCTCGCCGCGCGCCGCCGCCAGCGCGGCGACCCCCTCGACCGCGACCGCTATCGGAACGCCCGACGAGATCGGCAGGAACGAGGAGGTCAGCGCGCCGAGCGCGCGCCGGTGCCAGTCAGCAGCGGTGTCGAGGTCGCCTTCTTGCTCGGCGATGCAGCCCATGCGGCTGAACGCGATCGTCGCGACCGAGAACATGTCCGGCCGCTGCAGGCGAGGATTGATAACCTCCAGCGCGAGTCCCAGTTGCTCGCGTGCGGCGGCCAGGTCGCCCTCGGTCCTGGCCATCTCGCCGAGAAGCACATAGCCCAGGGCCGCGTCGTCGAACTCGCCGAGCCGCTCGGCGCCGACCACGCCCTGTTCCAGGTCCGCGCGGGCGCCAACCACGTCGCCGGCCAGGGCCCGTGCGCGGCCCAGGGGGACGCGGATGGTCTGGCTCCAGTTGGCGGCGAGCCCTTCGTTCGCGAGTGAGCGTGATTCCTCCAGCGCCCGCACGGCCTCGGCGGGGTGGCCTCGCGCCATCGCCACCTCGGCCAGGCCGCCCAGGCAGATCATCTGCCCCCATCGGTCGCCCAGGTCGCGGAACATGTCGTAGCCCTGAGCCAGTTCGCTGGCCCCCCGGTCGATCTCCCCGTCGTTCAGGGCCAGGTGGCCGCCGAGTGCCCGCTGCGCCGCCCTGACCCAGGGGTCGGGGTGGTCCGCGACCGCCTGCAGCCCGCGCCGCGCGCCGTCGGGGTCCCCCTTCAGCACGGCCAGCATCGGCGTGGCCAGCGTGAGCAGCGGGTGCTTGGCCCCCTCCGGCGGGGTCAGTTCCGCCAGCGCATCCTTGAACTGCGCGACGTCGCCGGGCATGTCGTCCCGGCTGTGCCCCATGGTCGCGATGATCTTGCAGATGGCGTAGGCGTCCTCCAGGCCCGGCGGCGCCGCGTCGCCCGCCAGCGGCAAGATCTCCGCGGCCCACTCGGCGGCCTCGGTGTCGTAGTCGCGTGTGATCCAGAACCAGGTCAGCGCCTGCACGA
>DATAVV010000166.1:0-10136 GCA_036267555.1 Streptosporangiaceae bacterium
GGCCTACGAGAACGACGGGGTCGTGTTCCCGGCCGACGCGACCGGCGCGATCGAGGGCCAGCGGATGTGCCGGCTGTGGTCGGGCCGGCAGGTGTTCTCGGCCGACGACCGGTTCAGCCCGCACTACCAGTACTCGGACACGCCGTCCGGGACCTACTGGTGCGCGGCGTTCGTGGACCAGAGCCGCGAGACCGGATTCGCGATCACGCTCGGCGTGCCGTACGAGCACTCGCGCTGGTTCCGCGGCCGGGAGACGCTGCAGCGCCTGACCTCGGCCTGCCCGGACGGGGAGTGCTGCCAGCGGCCGCCGGCCGGCCTGGCCGCGCGCTGGGAGGGCCAGGCGTGGCCGTCGGCCCGGGCCCACTCGCACATCCTGTCCGCGCTGCCCACCGGCAGCTTCCCCGGGGTGGACGAGGCCGACGTGTTCACGTTCCTTGACCGGCACGAAAAAGACTGACGGCCATAACGCGGCGCCGGGGCCGGCCGCCCGGCCCCCGGGCCGGGCCTGGTCAGCCGAAGACCGGCTTGCGCTTCTGCACGAGCGCGGCCGTGCCCTCCTTGACGTCCTCGCCCATGAATGTGAGCATCTCGTACGCCGCGGACTGGTCGAAGATCGGCCCGGCCGTCCTGAGCCAGGAATTGAGCGCCCGCTTGGTCAGCCTGATGGCCAGCTGCGGCCCGGTGGCCAGGCCCTGGGCCACGCGAAGGGCCTCCTCCAGCACCTCCTCGCGCGGCAGCGCCTTGCTGACCAGCCCGATCCGCTCCGCCTCGGCGCCGTCTACCATCTCGCCGGTGAGCAGGTAGTAGCGGGCCTTGGCCATCCCGCACAGCAGCGGCCAGATGATCGCCGCGTGGTCACCGGCGGCCACGCCGAGACGGACGTGCCCGTCGCCCAGCCGGGCCTCATTGGCGCAGATGCTGATGTCCGCGAGCAGCGCCACGACCAGCCCGGCGCCCACGGCGACGCCGTTGATCGCCGAGACGATCGGCTTTGAGCAGTTGATCATGTTGTAGACCAGGTCGCTCATCTCGGCGAGCATCCGTGCCACGCGTTCGTGGTCTCCGGTCATGCGCTGGACCATGGCCAGGTCGCCGCCCGCCGAGAACGCCTTGCCCGCGCCGGTGACCACGGCTACCCGAGTCTGCTCGTCGGCCGAGACGTCGGCCCAGACCCGGGCGAGCTGGCTGTGCATCATCTCGTCGGCGGCGTTGTACACCTCGGGCCGGTTGAGCGTGATCAGCAGCACGCCGTCGGCCAGGCGCTCGAAATTGAGTCGGTCGTAGCTGCCGTAGTCCATGGCGGTGCCTGCTTCCCAGAACGCTGGCTTGGTGGTTCGTCGCTGTTCGTCGGCCAGGATAAACGGTCGTCCGCTCACCTGATGCAACAGGCGCTGCTGTCTGTTACCGTTGAGTAACTTCGTTTTCTGAGGAGCGCGATGAGCAGCGAGCACGACGAAGCCGACGGTGGCTTCTCCATGGACCTGAGCCCGGACGTGCGGGAGATGCGCGACTGGGTGCATGAGTTCGCTGAGACCGTGGTCAGGCCGGCCGGCGCCGAGTGGGACGAGCGCGAGGAGACGCCCTGGCCGATCTTGCAGCAGGCGTCCAAGATCGGCCTGTACTCGCTGGACTTCTTCGCGCAGCAGTGGCTCGAGCCGAGCGGCCTGGGCATCCCGGTGGCCTGGGAGGAACTGTTCTGGGGTGACGCCGGGATCGCGCTGTCGATCGTCGGCACCGGGCTCGCCGCCGTGGCCGTGAGCGGCAACGGGACGAACGAGCAGATGGCCGAGTGGCTGCCGCCGATGTTCGGCGACGCCGACGACGTCAAGGTCGGGGCGTTCTGCGTATCTGAGCCCGACGCGGGCAGCGACATCGGCGCGATCAGGACCAGGGCCGTCTACCAGGAAGCCACCGACGAGTGGGTGCTGAACGGGACCAAGGCCTGGGCCACCAACGGCGGCATCGCCAACGTGCACGTCGTCGTGGCCACGGTTGACCCCAGCCTGGGCACCCGGGGCCAGGCCTCGTTCATCGTCCCGCCGGGCACGAAGGGGCTGTCTCAGGGCCAGAAGTTCCGCAAGCACGGCATCCGCGCCTCGCACACGGCCGAGGTGGTGCTGGACGAGGTGCGCGTGCCCGGGCGCTGCCTGGTCGGCGACAAGGAGCGCCTCGACGGCCGGCTGGCCAGGATCAGGGAGGGCTCCCGCAGCCGCGAGCAGGCCGCGCTGCGGACCTTCGAGGCCACGCGCCCCAGCGTAGCGTCGATGGCGGTCGGGGTCGCCCGCGCCGCCTACGAGTACGCCCGCGACTACGCCAAGGGCCGCGTCCAGTTCGGCCGCCCGATCGGCCAGACCCAGGCCGTGGCGTTCATGCTCGCGGACATGGCGGCTTCGGTCGACGCGGCCCGCCTGCTGACCTGGCGCGCGGCCTGGATGGCCCGCCAGCGCAAGCCGTTCGAGCACGCGGAGGGCTCGATGTCCAAGCTGGTCGCGGGGGAGACCGCGGTGCGCGTCACCGAGCAGGCCATCCAGATACTCGGCGGCAACGGGTACACCCGTGACTACCCGGTCGAGCGCTGGCACCGCGACGCCAAGATTTTCACGATCTTCGAGGGCACCTCGGAGATCCAGCGCAGCATCATCGGCCGCTCCGCCACCGGCCTGGACGTCATCCGCTGACCGGCTGGGCTGACCCGGTGGGGTGGTGTGCCTCAATGCCGGATCAGACCGCCGACCGGGACAGGAGGAACCTGGCCGGCTGGGCCCCGTCTCGAAAACCAGGGGCGCCCTCAAGATCAAGTCAGCGTATTAATCATCCGCGACCTCTTGCCGGAACGATCTGCGCCAGGGCGAGGCCGACATCGACCAGTCATGACCGGCGAAGGCGAGCGACGCCGGGTCCATGATCCTCGGGGCACCACGACCGGCAACTGGCGGGCACCGTCCATTCTGGCGGCCCTGGTTCGTCGTGACCATGCAGACGCTGGAAGCCTGGGACGCCGAGATGATCGCCCGCGCCATCCTCACCGACGGCCCGTTCGCGGAGACCAAGGAACAGATCGCCGGGTACAGCGTGCTGGAGTGCGCGAGCCCAGACGAGGCGATCGCCGGCCGGTGGTGCCGTCGGGCTGGACGCCCGCCGGCCTGGTCGAGCATCTCGGGGACGCGGAGCGGCACTGGTTCCAGCGCACGGTGACCGGCTCCGAGACGGACCTGCCCTGGGACGAAGGCCGGCCGCCCTGCGACCCGCAGGCGGCGTTCGTGTGGACCGTACGGCGGCGGACGTGATCGCCTACTACCGCGACAGTGCGAGCGCTCCAACGCCGTCCTGGCCCGCACGCCGCTGTCCGCCCGGCCGCGCGGCCAGCACGGCGACCCGGACGTGCAGGAACCCAAGGACGTGCGCTCGGTCGTGCTGCACATGATCGAGAAGTCGGCGTGTCACGCCGGCCACCTCCACATCGCCCGCCAGCTACTCGACGGCCGCACCGGCCTCGGGCTGCGCTAGCTCTCCGGTCTGCGGTGAGCTGTCATGGGCGCAGCGGCGAAGAACACGGTGCTGATCACGGGCTCCTCCTCAGGCTGGAACGTGATGGCGGCGCCGGTCATGGTCGCGGCCGGCCAGGTCGCCCTGACCGTTCTCGCCGCGGCGACCGATGGCACCGATCAGCTTCGCTACCTGGTGGGCAACGACACCCGCGGCTTCATCCAGGCCTGGGAAACCCTCCCGAACGCCGAGTTCCTAGCGTTCATGCGCGCCCGCTTCCTCGGAACCCCCTGAGGCCCGGCCGATCAGGCCGGTGCCAGCCGCGACGGCCGGCCGGAGGCTGGCCCGAGCGGATGGCAAAACGGTTTCGCGGAGCACTAGCGACGCGGCAGGGGGGGGTATAGGGGGGATCGTTCCCCCCTAGGACGAAACAGTGACGCGAAGCGTGGCGCGGCTGATCCACTGCGGGCACGCGGCGACCTTGGCGCAGTTGGGCCGCACGATGGCGGCCAGGACGGCCGTGCCGGCCCGCTCGGCGGTGTAAAGGTAGCTGCCGGCGTTGGTGCACGTCACCGACAGCATCCCGCCGGCCGCCGGGGTGGGCTGGGTGGCGTTACAGCTTGAGGGCAGGCCGCTGGCCTTGACGTTGGGGCTCACGATCACCTGGAACTTCTGCCCCACGCCCACGTGCAGGCTGCCCGGGGAGAAGTTGGCGCCCAGTCGGACCGCGAAGATGATCGGGGGCGCGGCCGCGCCGGAGGGCGGCGTGGCCGCGGGCGACGTCGGCGGCGAGGACGGGGCCTGCGCCGATGCGGACGGAGATGACGCGGGCGGCCTCGCCGCGGTCGGCGTGTTGCTGCCGCACGCCGCGAGCGTCCCCGCGATGGCCAGGCCGGCCAGCCCGGCGGTTACGGCGGAGATCCGAGCCCTGAACATGTGCCTCACATCCTTGTCGCTTCGACACCTACATGCCCTTGGACGCACCCGCCACCCGTTACGGTTCCCTCGCCGGGTAGCGATACGGTCACCTGGTGGCGGCGGCAGGCTCTGACGGCAAGCAGGGGCGGGTTTCGTTCTTCGCCGCCACGGTGCCCGGTCTCGGCGGGCTGCTCGCCGGTGAACTGGCCGGGCATCCGGGCCTGGAACCGGACGGCGAGACCGGCGGCGATAGCCGGGCCGACCTGGTGTCGTTCCGGATCGGCCGGGGCGCCGCGTTCCGGCTCAACGACCTGCGCCTGGCGGAAGACGTGTTCGCGGAGATCTCGGCCGCGCGGCGCGCGGCACCCGTCCGGCTGGCGGCGGCGCTGGTCCCGCCGGCCGGCCTGGAGCGGGCGCTGTCGGTCCGGGCCAGCCGGGTCCGCCCGCTCAGCAGTGCGATGACGTTCCGGGCCGTCGTCCGGGTCCTGGACGAGAGCCAGTTCAAGCGCACCGAACTGCGCACCGCCCTGGAGCGGGCCATCGGGGCCGCGCGCCCGCGGTGGCGGATCGCGGACCCGGCCGACCTGGAGGTGTGGGCGGTCGAGTTCCGCCGCGGGTGGTTCGTGTCCGGGCTGCGCCTGTCCGACCAGCGGATGCGCCAGCACGGCGAGGGACGCGCCAGGCAGCGGCACGGGGCCCTGCGGCCCGTGGTCGCCGCCGCGATGGTACGACTGGCCAGCGCGGATGCGGGGCGGACGGGCCCGCGGGCGGACGCCGGGCCGGGCCCGCTGCTCGACCCGTGCTGCGGCTCGGGCACGATCGTGGCCGAGGCCGTCGCTGCCGGCTGGGAGGCCCGCGGCTGCGACATCGACCCCGAGGCGGTGAGCGCGGCCCGGGCCAACGTTCCCGCGGCCGACATCCAGAAGGGCGACGCCCTGAGGCTGCCCTACCCCGACGGCACGTTCGGCGCCGTGGTGGCCAATCTCCCGTTCGGGCGGCAGTTCCGGCTGCACGTCGGCTGGGACGGGATCGGCCCCGCGCTGCGGGAAGCGGCGCGCGTCACCCGCCCCGGCGGACGCGTGGTCGTGCTCGTGCCGCCGCCGGTCCCGCAGCAGACCGGGGGGCTAACCCTGGACAGCGCCTACCCGATCAGGCTGCTGGGCGTCCCGGCCCGGATCTGGGCCTTCGACCGGGACGGCTGACCTGGCTACGGCCGCTATATCGCGACGACGCCGCGCGGAGCCAGCGGCATGTCCCGCAGCCGGACGCCGCACGCGCTGAAGATGGCGTTGCCGATGGCGGGCGCGACCGCGATGATCGGGGTCTCGCCGCCGCCCGCGGAAGGCTGATCGGGCTGGTCGAGCAGGACCACCTCGATCTCGGGCAGGTCGGGCAGCCGCGGCACCCGGTACAGGGACAGCGATGCGTTGCGTATCTGCCCGTCGGCGAAGTCGATCGCCTCGAACAGCGCGCCGCCCAGGCCCATCATGACCGCGCCCTCGACCTGATTGGCCAGGTTGTCCGGGTTAACCACCGCTCCGCAGTCGAACGCGGTGACCAGCCGGTCCACGTGCAGTGCCCCGTCGCCGTCGACCCTGACCTCGGCCGCGGTGGCGACCCGGCCCCCCTTTTCCATGCCGACCGCGATCCCGGTGCCGTGGCCCGCTGCGCCCGGCCCGGGCGGCCGGCCGAGCCGGTCGGCGGCCGCACGCAGGACGCCGGCCAGCCGGTCGTCGGCCAGGTGACGGAGCCGGAACTCCAGCGGGTTGGCACCGGCCCGGTGCGCCAGTTCGTCCAGGTGGGACTCGCGGGCGAACGTGTTGGCGGTGGCGGCCAGCGCCCGGTACGCGCCCTGCGGCAGCGGCGAGTCGGCCGGCTGGTACTCCAGGCGCTGTTGCGGCAGCCGGTAGTAGGGGGCGGCCAGGCCCACCGCGCCGGAGTTGACGTTCCGGTGCGTCCAGCCGGTGATCTGCCCGGACTCGTCCGCGCCGCTTTCGATATCGATCAGCGCCGCCGGGCGCAGGTAGCCCCAGTGGAACTCCTCGTGGCGGTTCCATTGCACCTTGACCGGCCGCCCCGCCGCGCGCGCCAGCCGGGCCGCCTCGGCGGCCACCGCGGCGCCGTGTTTGCCGCCGAACCCCCCGCCGTAGTCGGGCACGATGACGTGCACGTGGTCTTCGGCCAGGCCCAGGGCTTCGGACAGCTCCTGCCGGGCGCGGAACGGCGTAGAAGTCCCGGTCCAGACGATCAGGTGCCCGTCGCGCCAGTCGGCCACGGCCGACCTGGGCTCGAGCGGGACGTGGGCGATGTAGGCGGCCGTGTAGTGCCCGGACAGGCGCACCGCCGCGGTCGCGAGAGCCGCGTCGGCGTCGCCCTCCTCATGCCGGAACGCAGCGCTGAAGCCCTCGCCGTCGATGGGGTGCGACCGCAGGTAGCCGGCCAGTTCATCGCGATCCGGCTGCGGCGGGCGGTCCCAGTCGGCGTCGATCGCGCCGACCCCGCGCCGGGCCGCCGCCGCGCTCGGCGCCACGACCCCGATGAAGTCGCCCTCGGTGACCACGCTCACCCCGGGCACGGCCCGCGCCGGGGCGGTATCGGCGCGGCGCAGCGTGGCACCGAACGCGGGCGCGCGCAGCACGCAGCCGTGCAGCATGCGGTCGAGCCGCAGGTCCGCCGGGAAGCGCTTGGCCCCGGTGACCACGTCGGCGGCGCCGGCCGCCCGCAGGGGCCGGCCCGCGGAACGCCAGTCGGCCGGCGGGGTCACCGGCCGGCCCGCGGGCACCCGCTCGACCCGCCGGACTCCCGTGAGCAAGTCGCCGTACCCGGCGCTCGGCGCGCCGTCGGGCCCGGCCACGATCCCGTCCGCCACGGTCAGGTCCCCGGCGGGCAAGCCGAATCGCTCCGCGGCCGCCTCTCGCAGCGTCTCGCGCGCCGCGGCCGCGGCCGCGCGCAGCGGAGGCGCGGCGAACGGCATCGAGCGGCTGCCGAACGTGCCCAGGTCGAACGGGGAGACGTCGGTGTGGCCCATGATCACGCGCACCGAGGCGGGCGGCACGGCGAGTTCCTCGGCGACCAGCAGCCCGAGCGCGGTGCGGGTGCCCTGGCCCGCCTCGACCTTGCCGGTGAACGCGGTCACCGCGCCGTCGGCGCCCACGTGGACCCAGGCGTCGTCGTCGCTGGCGACCACCGTGACAAGCCCATCGGGGAGTTGCTCGAAGAACGAGGCCTGGTCCTTGGCACCCTGATCCCAGGGCTGCGCTCCTGGTTGCAGGGGGCCCGGTCGCGTGGCGCCGAGCTCGCCCACCGGGCCGGGGGGGTCTGGGGGGGTGGTCCCCCCGAGGCCTCTACCGCCGTTGCCGGGGGGGTCTGGGGGGGTGGTCCCCCCGAGGCCAGCACTGTCCTGCGGCACGGGCTCGAGCCGTTCGGGCTCCTCCATGAGCTGCGCGGCGCGGCGCACCGCGCGCCGGATGCGCGGGTAGGTGCAGCACCGGCAGACGTTGCCGGCCAGTTCGGCCGCGATCCTGGCGTCGTCGGGGCGCGTGGCCCGGTTGAGCAGGGCCGCGGTCGCGGTGAGCCAGCCCGGGGTGCAGTACCCGCACTGCATGGCCCCGGTCTCCAGCCAGGCCTGCTGCACCGGATGCAGGATCCCGTCCTCGGCCAGGCCCTCAGCGGTCGTGACGCGCTGGCCCGCGGCCTCGTCGGCGGGCGTGATGCACGAGGTGACCGCGCGCCGCCCGATCAGCACGGTGCAGGCGCCGCACGCGCCCTCACCGCAGCCCAGCTTGGGGCCGGTGACGGCCAGATCTTCCCGGAGCACCTCGAGCAGGCTCCGGCCTTCGCCGGCCGTCACCTCGCGCTCGGTGCCGTTGACGATGATCGAGAAAGCCATCGCGGCTCGCTCCTCCTTGCGATGGGGCAGTTGGGGCGCGGTAAGCCCGCGTCAGGGGTGGGAACTGGCTGGGCGGTAAAGCCCGGGTCACTGAAACAGTTCTGGCCGCGCCGACCGCGCTACGTTGTGCCAAACCCGCTTCCGCCCGGCAGTCCCGGCCGGGATTGGAAAGCCCCCTACGGAGGATCTCATGACCGCGACCGAGACCATGCCCCCCGCCAACGGTCAGCACCGGCCGCACAGACCGGCGACGGACCGGGAGGCGGTCCAGGCTACCGATGCCTACCTCGCTCACGTCAGGGAGCGCGCGGAGGCGATCCGCCAGGCGCCCGAGGAGCACAAGCCCAGGCTCGTCACCTCCGACCACGTGCGGGGCAGCAGCCTCCTGGACAAGATCGCGGACGCGGTGAACGTGTTCTGCGGCTCGATGTACGTGTTCATCGCCATCACCGTCGGCATCGTGGCGTGGCTGTTCCTCGGCAACGTCGTCGGGTTCGACAAGACGCCGTGGCCGCTGCTGCTCACGATCCTGAACCTGCCGCAGCTGTCGATCATGATCTCGCTGCAGGTCAGCGCCAACCGGGCGCAGGCGGCCAGCGACAAGCGGGCCATCGCGGACCACGAGACGCTCATCGCCCTGCACGAGATGGGCAAGCAGCAACTGGACATCCTGCACGGTCAGGACCAGGTCCTGGCGATCCTGGATAACTTCGCGAGCAATGACATGCCGGGCAGACAGCGTGAAATCCAGGAGAAGGTCAACAAGATCCTCAGCGCGGTGGAGGGCTCGCCAGCGGCTAGCTGATCCCCTCTGCCGAACGCGGCGAGCCCCTCCCGTGGCACCTGACAATTCCGCTGAGCGAGGACCGGTTACCAGCTTGGGGGTGCTAGCGCGTAAGAATGGTTTATGAGCAAGCAGCCGAACCCGCCGCCCCCAGGCGACAAGCCCATTCGCACGGCGCCGCCGCCGCCGCCGGGATGGCGGCACTGGCTGTGGCCGATCGCCCTGATGGCCGTGGTGGTGCTGTACTTCTTCCTGCCCGGGATACACGTCAGCACCCCGGTCAGCCTGAACTACTCCCAGTTCATCTCGGACGCCAGTGCTCACAAGATCAAGACCGTGACATTCGCGAACAGCTCAAGCGGCTCGAACACCACGGTGTCCGGCACCCTGACCAGCGGAAAGTCGTACACGACCGTCATTCCCGGTTCGCCCACGACGGCGCTTACCCAGCAGCTGAGCGCGGACGGCGTGAAGACCGTGAACGCGACGGCGCCCAGCTCGGGGCTGGGCTCCGAGCTGCTGTACTGGCTGATCCTGCTGCTGCCCTTCATCATCGTGTTCTGGCTGTTCCGGCGGATGGCCAAGGGCAGCGGGGCGGCGGGGGGCCTGCAGGGCGTGCTCGGCGTGGGCCGGTCCCGGGCGAAGGTATTCGATGCCGAGCGGCCTAGCACCAAGTTCAGCGATGTGGCCGGCTACGAGGGGGTCAAGGCCGAGATCGGCGAGGTCATCGACTTCCTGCGCAACCCCGAGCGCTACAAGCGGGCCGGCGCGATGGCCCCGCGCGGCATGCTGATGATCGGGCCACCCGGCACCGGCAAGACGCTGCTGGCGCGGGCCGTGGCCGGCGAGTCCGAGGTGCCGTTCTTCTCGGTCACCGGCTCGGCCTTCGTGGAGACGTTCGTCGGGGTCGGCGCGGCCCGGGTGCGGGACCTGTTCAGCGAGGCGCGCAAGCGGGCCCCGGCGATCATCTTCATCGACGAGATCGACGCGATCGGCCAGCGGCGGGCGGGCAGCGGCGCCGTGGTCGCCAACGACGAGCGCGAGCAGACCCTGAACCAG
>DATAVV010000167.1:0-22146 GCA_036267555.1 Streptosporangiaceae bacterium
GCCGCGCTGTAGTCCATGTCCTCATCTTTCGTTTCTCACTGTCTCGTGGGGCAGCGGTCAGCCTGGCCGAGCGCCGGGCGCCGGTGCCGGGTCAGGCCGACTCGGACGCCGGCTGCTCGGCCGCGCCATCAGCGGGCGCGCTGGCCGCGGCGTCGGTCCCGGCCGCAAGGGCCTCGGTCCCGGCCGCATCGGCGTCGGTCCCGGCCGCATCGGCGTCGGTCCCGGCCGCAGGGGCCTCGGTCCCGTCGGTCCCGACCGCAGCGCCCTCTGTCGCATCGGTGCCGGCCGCGTCGGTCCCGGCCGCGGGGGCGTCGGTCCCGGCCGCGGCCGCGTCGGTCCCGGCCGCCTCGGCCGGAGCCTCGCTGGCCGCCGCCTGGGCAGATGCCTCGGTGCCGTTGGTGCCGTTGGTCGCGCTCGTGTCCGCGCCATCGGCGGACCTGCCCTCGAGCAGTGCGCGCTCCCACTCGGCGAGCGGCTCCGCGGCGCCCAGGACGCCGTCGGCGGGCGCGGGCGGCTTCTCCTCGCCCGCCGCCGCGCCGGCCCGCGCGATCAGGCCGTCGGCCACAGCATCGGCCACCACCCTGGTCAGCAGAGCAACGCTGCGGATCGCGTCGTCATTCCCCGGGATCGGGTAGGTCACCTCGTCGGGGTCGCAGTTCGTGTCGAGGATCGCGATCACCGGGATACCCAGCTTGCGCGCCTCGCTGACCGCGATGTGCTCCTTCTTGGTGTCGACGACCCACAGCGCGCTCGGCACCCGGGCCATGTCCCTGATACCGCCGAGGGACCGCTCCAGCTTGTCCTTCTCGCGCTTCAGGTGCAGCAGTTCCTTCTTGGTGAGGGAGGAGCCTGCCGTGTCGTCGAAGTCGATCTCTTCCAGTTCCTTCAGCCGCTGCAGCCGCTTGTAGACCGTGGTGAAGTTGGTCAGCATGCCGCCGAGCCAGCGCTGGTTGACGAACGGCATCCCGACCCGGCGCGCCTGCTCGGCGATCGCCTCCTGGGCCTGCTTCTTGGTGCCGACGTAGAGCACGGAGCCGCCGTGGGCGACGGTCTCCTTGATGAACTCATAGGCGCGGTCGATGAAGTCCAGCGACTGCTGGAGATCGATGATGTAGATGCCGTTGCGCTCGGTGAAGATGAACCGCTTCATCTTCGGGTTCCATCGACGGGTCTGGTGACCGAAATGCACGCCGCTCTCAAGCAGCTGTCGCATGGTGACGACCGGAGCCATGCCGGTGTCCCTTCTCTCGTGCGCCCGGCCGCACGGCCTGGACGCCTCGGTTGTTTCCTGGCGTCCGTACGCACTCGCCGCAGGAGGTGAGTCCCGCGGACCGGTGAGGTACGTTCCGCCGGGCGGCCGGGAGGACCGACAGCCCGCGCGGCAAGCGGACGCGCGAATTAGGGCCATCAATCCGCGCGCCAATGCGCGGACTAATGAGACCCGTGCGCATTCTACATCCAGGTGGCCCGCGCATGCGGACGTCAGGGCAGCCCGGACGGGCCGCATGAGCTCGCCACGCGCGCGGCGCCCGCCGCCGGCGCCCGCCGTGGCAGCGGCCCCGGGTACCGCGTCAGGCGCGCGGGTGCGCCTGACGGTAGGCCGACAGCAGCCGCTCCACGGACACGTGCGTGTAGATCTGCGTCGTCGCGAGGGAGGCGTGGCCGAGGATCTCCTGCACGCTACGAAGATCGGCGCCCCCCTCGAGCAGGTGCGTGGCCGCGCTGTGACGCAGCCCGTGCGGCGCCGCGTCGGGCACGCCGTCCGCAGCCTGGATCCTGGCGTGCACGACCCGCCGCGCGGTTCGCGGATCCAGGCGTCCGCCGCGAGCCCCCAGGTAGAACGCGGGCCCGGAGCGCTCGGTGACCAGCAGCGGACGGCCCGCGTCCTGCCATTGGCACACGGCCCTGGCGGCCGGAAGGCCGATGGGCACCACCCGCTCCTTACGGCCTTTGCCCAGAACGCGGACGGTCCGGCGCCCGTCGTCGATGTCACCGACATCGAGCCCGCACAGTTCGCTGACCCGGATCCCGGAGGCGTAGAGGAGTTCCATGATCGCGGTGTCCCGCCACGCGAGCGCGGCGGCGTGGGCGTCCTCGGCCTGGTCCGCGGCGCCCTCGCTCGCCGCGAACACCTGCGCCAACTGCTCCTGGGCCAGCACGTTCGGCAGGTTCCTGCCTGCCTTGGGCGTCCCGAGCAGCGGCCCGGGGTCGGTGTCCAGCCAGCCACGCGCGTGCGCGAACGCGGTGAAGGCCCGAGCGGCCGCCGCCCGGCGGGCCAGCGTCGTGCGGGCCATCCCCCGGCCGTGCTGGGCCGCCAGCCAGGCCCGGATCAGGCCGATATCGAGCCCGGCCAGGTCATCGAGGCCCAGCGGGCACACGTGCTCGAGCAGGGCACCGACGTCGCCCAGGTAGGCGCGCACCGTGTGCGGCGAGAGCCCGCGCTCGGCCGTCAGGTGCCGCTCGAAACCGGCGAGACGTTCCGCCGCCCAACCGGGCAGGGTTGCCCCGGGTTCTGCCGTCCCCGGCTCTGTGGCCTCAGGCCCGGCCGCCCTGGGGCCTGTTGTGTCGGGGGCCGCCGGGGCGAGCGGCACGTGCGGGGCGCGCCCGGTCGGTGCCGGCTCAGGCCGTGGGTTCACGTTCCTAGTGTCACGCCGCCCCGGCCCGATAACGGGCAGCCAGGCGCGTGTCAGGCGTTGTTCCTGGCCCGCCAGCCCCGGACACAGCGTTCCACGAACCCGGCGGCGGCCAGCGCGCCCAGGCACTGCAGGGCGGTGTCCAGGTCCACTCCGGCGTGGATCGCGATCGCGGCGGGCCCGCTTCCGGCTCGCGCGGGAACCGCTTCGAGCACGGCCGCGGCTACCGGATCCAGGCTGTCGCGCGGGCGTATGGAGCCATGGCGCGGTTCCGCCAGCCCCTCCCCCGGCGCGGACAAATGCTCGATGACGTCCTGCGCCGCGGTGACGCACACCGCGCCCCACTCGCGGATGATCTCGTGGCAGCCCCGCGATTCCTCCGACGTCACCGGCCCCGGCACCGCCATGAGGGGGCGGCAAAGATCCCGGGCGTGCCGCGCTGTGTTCAGCGCTCCGCTGCGCAGGGCCGCCTCCACCACGACCGTGCCGCGACTGATCGCGGCTATCACCCGGTTGCGCACGAGGAAACCGGGCCGGGTCGGCGCCCGGTCCGGTGGCCACTCGCTGGCCAGGACTCCTTGCTCCGCGATCGCGCCGAACAACTCGTAATGGCCCTTGGGATAGCCGTAGTTGAGTCCTCCGGCCAGCACCGCGACCGTGAGCCCGCCCACGCCGAGCGCGCCGCGGTGGGCGCAGCCGTCAACCCCGTATGCGCCGCCCGAGACCACCGCCCAGCCACGTTCGGCCAGCGTGGCCGCCATTTCCATGGCGACGTGCCGGCCGTAGCCGGTCGCGGCGCGGGCTCCGACCACCGCCACCGAATGCAGGCACGCGAAACGCAGGTCCGCGTCGCCGCGTAGCCAGAGGGCCACGGGCCTGGTTTCGCCCAGCACGTCGAGTTGCGTGGGCCATTCGGGTTCGCCCGGGCACACCAAGCGCAACCCGCTGGCCTCCCACGCGTCCACTCGCGCCGCCGACGGCACCTGGCTCAGCCGGGCGCGCCACCGGCCGAAAGCGCGGTCCAGTGCCTTCTGGTCACGCTGACCCATCTGGCCGCTCCGGGCGGGCTGGCCGCTCTGGTCATGTTCGAGGCTCTGGTCGTGTTCGATGCTCAGAAGAGCCGCTCGAGGGTCCTCTCCAGAGGAAACCGCATTGAGGATCTCCTCGGGACGCCACGTCTGCAGCAGCGCGCCGAGCACCGGGTCGGCGGGCTCGGCCAGGAAGCTCAGCGCCGCGCGGGCTAACCGCTCCTGCTCGGGCACCGGGCTCACGTCGTCACCCCGGTTCGGCCCGCCCGCCGTTCGTCGGCGCTCCCTGGGCCGGGTCTTCTGCTGTAGCTGCCCACTTTCACCACCTCCGGCTCCTTACGGTGCCGGAACGCCACCCGCGGCGCCGCCGCCGGTTTGGTCCTGTGGACGCCTAGCGCGATGGGCCACCGCCTGTGGATGCCGCGCCTTGGATGTCAGTCCCCCATGCTTCAATGCCCGACCGCATTCGGACGGCCGGTGTCCGGGTTACGGGCGATATCCGACCGGGATGCCACGGCCGACCAAGGCCAGGTCACCGTCACGAGCCAGGGTCCCGGTCCTGACGCCGATCCTGGCCAGTGCCGCGTGCGAGCTAGGGCTCGGTGAGGCGGGTGCGCAAACCGCCGATGTCGCCCAGCACCCAGGCTTCGGCCAGCCGGTCACCGGCAACGGTGAAGAAGGCCGCGCCCGCGTAGGAGAACGAGCGCCCGGTCGGCGCGATGCCCAGCAGCACGCCGGAGTGCGTGCCGCTGAAGAGCAGGCGGGCCGCCGCCCGGTTACCGGCAACCACCAGGTCCACGATCTCGTTGTGAAAATCGGGAGAGCCAGAGCGGATCATGTCGCGGTAGCGCCGCCACCCGTCGCGCCCGCGGGTCTGGTCGCCCAGCGAGCCGCGGAACGTGAAGTCCGCCGACAGCGTGTCGTCCACCGCGGCGTCGTCCCACTCGTTCCACAGCCGGTGATAGAAACGCATCACCAGGTCACGACCGATCTCCGCTCGCGCCACCGCTGCCTCCCTCGCTCCCGTTCCAACACCTCCGCCCGCTCCAGCGGAGCAGATCCGCCCGCCAAGACCCTCCCCCCGCCAGCCAAGCACCCTGGCCCTGGCGGCAAACAGCATCGCCCTGCCAGCCAACACCTTCCCCCCGGCGGCCAAGCAGCAGCACCTGCGCCGGCCTGGCTCAGCGCTCTGCCAGCAACCGAGGCCCGCCACTTCCACCGCTTCGACCGGTGTGCATGCGGCAGCCGGTCCGCCTTCGCGCAGCCACGCGGCTGGCCCCGCCTCGCTTCTTCCACCTCGGGAGCCATCGGGAGGGACGTCACCGTAAATCATTTGACAGCTAAGAGTTAGATATCTATGGTTTTGCTGTGGCCATCACGCCCACGGCGGGCTCTCCCGGCCCAGATCGACGGGTCGGACGCTGGCCCCGGGCGGGCACGCCGGGAGATGGGCGGGCACGGCCGCCATGTCCAGCAGGCCGAGTACCTGGGTCGCCCCGTCAACGGCGAGTTCCGCTCCACGCACGTGGCGGTGCGGGAGGGCGACGGGTGGCGGCTGGCCGGGTGCCAGCTCAGCCCCGTCGGCGGCCCACCGCCGTTCGCGCCGCCGGGCGGCCCGCCCCGGACGGGGTCACAGGCGGCCCCGGCAGCCCAGGCTGGTCCGGCCCAGGCCGCTCAAACCCGAGCCATAGGGCACCCTGAGCTCAACCACATCATCGTGCCCGCGCACGACAAGGCCGCGTCGGCCGGGTTCCTCGCCGGGGTCCTCGGGCTGCATGTCGGGCCGCCGACGGGGCGCTTCGTTCCGCTGACGTTGAGCAACGGCGTGACGCTCGACTACATGAACCGCGAACGATTCGAACCGCAGCATTGCGCGTTCCTGGTCAGCGAGCAGGATTTCGACGCCGCGTTCGGCCGCATCGAAGGCGAGGGCGTCGGCCACTACGCCGAGCCCGATCGCAGCCTGCCTGGTCAGATCAATCACCGGTTCGACGGCCGCGGAGTCTACTTCGACGACCCCAACGGTCACCTGATGGAGATCCTGACCGCCACCGGCGACTGACCGCCACCGGCCACCGCGTGCTGGCCCCGTGCTGGCCCCGCTCTGGCCCGCCGGTCAGTGGCTCACCCCCAGCCACAGGCCCAGCGCATAGCTGATCTCGGCGGCCGTGGGCCGGGCCACGGCACCGAGGTCGGCGACGGTCCACGCGAGCCTGATCACCCGGTCGACTCCGCGGGCGCTGATCTCGCCCAGGTCCATGGCCCGCTCCAGCGGAGCCAGGGCACCAGGCACCGGGGCATAACGGCGGCGCAGTTCACGGCCTGGTATCTCCGCGTTCAGCCGCCACGACGTGCCCCGCAGCCGCAGCGCCATCCGCTGCCGGGCCTGGGCCACCCGCTCGGCCACGACCGCGCTCGGCTCGACAAACTTCCGGTCGCTGAGCAACTCCGCCTTCCCGACCGGCAGGAACTCGGCCTTCACGTCGACCCGGTCCAGCAGCGGGCCCGACAGCCGTGCCAGGTACCGGCGGCGGACCAGCGGCGTGCAGGTGCAGGCGGCCCGGCTGGACGCGGCGCTGGAACACGGGCACGGGTTGGCCGCGAGCACCAGCGTGAAGCGGGCCGGGAACCTGGCGGTCAGCCCGGAGCGGGCAAGCACCACCTCGCCGGATTCCAGCGGCTGACGAAGCGCGTCGAGGACGTCGCGAGAGAACTCAGGAGCCTCGTCCAGGAAGAGGCAGCCATGGTGCGCCAGCGACGCCGCGCCCGGCCTGATCGCACCGCTGCCCCCGCCGACGATCGCGGCGCGGGTCGAGGTGTGATGCGGCGCGCAGAACGGCGGCTCGGTCAGCAGCGGGCTCCCCTCCGGCAAGGTTCCGGCGATCGAGTGGATCGCGGTGACCTCCAGGGCGGCGTCGGGCTCCAGCCGGGGCAGCACGGTCGGCAGGCGCTCGGCCAGCATGGTCTTGCCGACGCCCGGCGGGCCCAGCAGCATCAGGTGGTGGCCGCCCGCCGCGCAGATCTCCGCGGCCCGCCTGGCCGTCGGCTGCCCGACGAGGTCGGCCAGATCGCGCCCGGGGTCGGTCCCGGGCCCGGAACCACGGCCAGAGCCGGAATAGCGCCCATGGCCGGGACCGCGCCCAGAGCCGGGGCCGCGCGTCAGTTCAGGCACGGTCCCGCCCTCGAAGACCTGCACGCCACCGGTCGCCACGCCGCTCGCCCCTTCCCGCGGCGCGAGCGGGTCGCGGAGCCATTCGAGCAGCGCGGCCAGGCTGGGCACGCTGAGCACGCGCATTCCCGGCACCAGGCACGCCTCGGGCGCGTTGTCGGCGGGAACCGCGACGTCCCGGAAGCCGGCCGCCGACGCGGCGGCCACCGCGGGCAGCACGCCGCGCACCGGGCGGAGCCTGCCGTCGAGGCCCAGCTCACCGAGGCACATCAGGTCGCTGATCCGCGCCGGGGGCACGGCTCCGTCCGCGCTCAGGATCGCGACCGCGATGCCGACGTCAAAGCTGCTGCCGCGCTTGGGCAGGCTGGCGGGCGACAGGCCCACGGTGACCCGGCGGTTCGGCCACCGCTCCCGGCTGTTGACGACGGCCGACCGGATCCGGTCGCGCGCCTCGCGCAGCGCCGTGTCGGGCAGTCCCACCAGCAAGAGCCCGACGAGCCCGTTCTCGATGTCGGCCTCGATCTCAACCGGATGGCCCTCGACGCCGACCAGCGCGATGGAGTGCGTGCGCGCCAGCGACATCTAGCCCACCCCGCGCACGTGCTCGACCGTGAACCCGTTGCGCCCGTCCTTCAGCACCTCGACGACATCGACGCGCACCTCGTCGAAGAGAACCCCGTTGGCGACCACCCAGCGGATCGCCAGCCGTCGCAGCCGCCTGCGTTTCCGCCAGTCCACGGCCTCACGCGGGGTGCCATACCGGGTGCTGGAACGGGTCTTCACCTCACAGGCGACCAGGACCCGGCGGTCCGCCGCGACAATGTCGATCTCTCCCTCGGCGCAGCGCCAGTTCCGGTCGAGAATCCGCATCCCGGCTCGCTGCAGGTACTCGACGGCCAGTTGCTCGCCTTGCCTGCCGAGAACATCCTTGGCGTTCAATCTCACCACCTCCGGTTCCGACGTTCTCGGAACTGGAGGCCGTGCGGCAGCCGGCCCGCGTCGCCTGGGGAAAACGGAGCAGACCAGGCATCAACGGTGGATAAGCGGCCCCGAATTGTCGGCACGCGGTGGTTGGATGCCCGCCGGGTCTAGGAAAAGCCCTGCTGCTTGTCGTCGGGGTCAGGGAGCTGGAGGTCGCTCTTGGCGAGCTCCTCGATGTTGACGTCCTTGAAGGTGACGACCCGGACGTTCTTCACGAACCTCGCCGGGCGGTACATGTCCCACACCCAGGCATCCTGCATCGCGAGCTCGAAGTACACCTCGCCGTTGTCCGAGGTGTGCACGTTGAGCTCAACCTGGTTCGTGAGGTAGAACCGGCGCTCAGTCTCGACCACGTGGCTGAACAGCCCGACCACGTCGCGGTACTCGCGGTAGAGCTGCAGCTCCATCTCCGTCTCGTACTTCTCGAGATCCTCCGCGCTCATGTGCTCCCTCCGTTCCCGGCACGCCGCGGGGGCGCGGCCCGGATGAGGTCAACCATAGGACAATTCTGCCTCTTCACCTGCTGGCTCCTGAGCCACATCGGCCTCGTCGCCGGTAAGTTCCTGTCCGCCGGCCACCGGCGGCAGGCCCGCGCGCGAGCGCATCACCCCGATCACGTTGGCAAAGGACTTGCGGTGCTCGGAACAGGGACCGTGAGCCGTGAGCGCGGCCATGTGACTTGGCGTGGAATACCCCTTATGCCGGGAAAAGCCGTACTCCGGGTGGTGCTGATGCAGGCTCTTCATGATCCGGTCCCTCGTCACCTTGGCCACGACCGAGGCGGCGGCCACGCAGGCGGCGACCTCGTCGCCCTTCCACATGGCCAGCGCGGGTACGGCCAGGCCCCGGACCGGGAATCCGTCGGTGAGCACGTAACCGGGCCTGCTCGCCAGCCCGGCCAGCGCCCGGCGCATACCAGTGATGTTGCACACGTGCAGGCCCAGCGCGTCGATCTCGGCGGACGGGATCACCACCACGTGCCAGGCGAGGGCGGACGCCACCACTGCGTCGTAGGCGGCCTCGCGAGCCGCGGCGGTGAGCGCCTTGGAGTCGGCAAGTCCCTCCGGGTCGGCCCGGCGCCGGGGATCCAGCGTGACCGCGGCGACCACCAGGGGGCCCGCGCAGGCCCCGCGGCCCGCCTCGTCGATCCCGGCCACCGGCGCGAGGCCGGCGCGGGCCAGGACCCGCTCGAATCCGATCAGGCCGTTGCCGCGCCGCGGCGTATAGCCGGGCAGTCGCTGCACCGCGCCCGCGCTGGCTATGACGTCAGCCACGGCCCGGGTGACCTAGCACGCTTCGCAGCCAGGCACCGCCCGACCGCCAGCCACGAGACAGCAGCCCACCAGACAGCAGACGATGGCGCAGCCTGCGCCGCACCAAGGTCAGCGGGACGGCGACGGCGAACCCGGCACCCAGCGGCGCGTAAGGCGTGGCCCCGCCCAGCGACGTGGCCAGGGCCTGAGCGGTGGCGATGCCGGGCTGGCCGAAGGTGGACGGGATCTGCAGGAGCCGCCACCGGCTCGGCGGCCAGACGATCATGAATGCCCGGCCGACCACCATGTTCTCCGGGATGGTCCCGTCCCCCGGGTCCTGCATGTGCCCGCGGGAGTCCCAGGACACGCCGCGGTGATCGCCCATCACCCAGAGCCGGCCGGGCGGCACCGTGATGCTGAATCGCTGCGTTGACGGGGCATTGCCCGGGTACAGGTAGGACCCCTCGTGCAGGGCCACGCCGTTCACGGTCACGTCACCGCCGACGTTGCAGCAGGCCACGTGGTCGCCCGGCACGCCGATCACCCGCTTGATGAAGTCCGTCTGCCCGGGAGCGGTCCCGAACAGGCCCCGGATCGACTGGAAGAGCCGGCCCAGGGTCACGTCATACACCCGGACCACGGGGTCCGGGCTGGACTTGGCCGCCGCCGGCTCCGGCTCCCACGAGCCGTCCCCGTTGAACACGATGATGTCGCCCGACTGGATCGAGCGGAAGTGATAGACCACCTTGTTGACCAGCACCTTGTCCCCGATGTCGAGCGTGTTCTCCATCGAGGACGACGGTATGAAGAAGGCCTGAACCACGAACGTCTTGACCACCAGCGCGATCACCAGCGCGACGATCACCAGCAGCGGCAGTTCGTGCCAGAACGACCGGTTCCTCCGGCGTTGGTGCGCAGCCCTGGTGTCTGGGTCACGTGGCCCAGAGCCCGGCCCGGAGTTCTCGTCCTGAGCGGCCCCGCCGGCCACGGGCGAACCTCTCAGCTCCGAGTCGGGACCGGTACCGCCATGCTCGTCGTGGCTCCACGCGGCCCGGTGAGCCCCGTCCGCCCTGGACCCGTCCGCCCTGGACCCGTCGGGCGCGGCCGGGAACGGCCGAAGGCCGGCCGCGCCGCCCGGCACCTGATCCGAGTCGTGCGCCAGCGACCGCCGTGACTGGCGCCGGCGCTTGCCGCCCGCCAGGCTGGACCAGGCAGGCGCGAAGGCGCCGCCGGATCGAGGGCTCCGGTGCCGCGGCGTATGAGCGGTCCCGGCCGGACCTTCGCCGGCCATCCGAGCGATGAGCCGACCTTAACGGGCCACGGGCTCGCGGCGCTCCCTGATCCGGGCCGCCTTGCCCCGCAGCGAACGCAGGTAGTACAGCTTGGCCCGGCGCACCCGGCCGCGGGTCACGACCTCGATCTTGTCGAGGGACGGGCTGTGCACCGGGAACGTACGTTCCACGCCGACGCCGTAGCTGATCTTGCGGACCGTGAAGGTCTCGCGGGCACCGCCGCCCTGGCGGCGCAGGACGACGCCCTGGAAGACCTGGATCCGGGAGCGGTTGCCTTCCTTGACCCGGACGTGCACCTTGAGGGTGTCACCCGGGCGGAACTCCGGGATATCGGATCGGACCTGTGCCTGTTCCAGCTCGGCAATCGCGGTGTGCATCGCTGCAGTTCCTCATCAATCATCACGCGCACGCCTGCGAACGCGCTCAATCGGTCTGGGGGCCATGGCGCAGTGCACCCGGCCGCGCCCTGCTGACTCGTATCTGGCGGGGCGGCGGATTCAGTCTGCCATATCTTGGCCACTGAGTGGAAAGCCAGCCTCATACAGTACCTGGCGGTCACGGGCGTCCAGGCCGTCAGCGGCGGTCTCCCGGTCCCCCGCGGGGGTTTCTCCGCCCCCGCCGCCCTGCCCGCTCTGGCCGCCCTGCCCGCTCTGGCCGCCCCCCGGCTCCCTGTGGCGGGTGGCTTCCCCCCGGCGGGCGACGAGCCGGGCGGCAAGATCGGGCCGGTTGACCGCGGTCCGGCGCAGCGCGGCATCGCGCCGCCACCGGGCGATGGCCGCATGATCACCCGATAGCAGCACCGGCGGAATCTCCCGGCCGCGCCAGACGCGCGGCCTGGTGTACGCGGGGCCCTCGACGAGCCCGGCCATGGGCCCGGCTCCGCCGCCGAACGAGTCGTCCGCCGCGGATTCGGCGTTGCCCATGACGCCGGGCAGCAGCCTGCAGACCGCCTCGGTCATCACCAGCACGGCGAGTTCTCCCCCGGCGAGCACGTAATCGCCGATCGTCACCTCGTCCACCGGCATCCGGGAGCGCGCCTCGTCCGCCACGCGTGCGTCGATCCCTTCGTACCTGCCGCAGGCGAAGACGAGGTGGCTCTCGCGGGCGTATCCGGCCGCCACTTCCTGGGTGAACGGCACCCCGGCCGGGCTCGGCACCACCAGCCGGGCCGCCCGGCCGGCCGGGATCAGGGCGTCGATGGCCTCACCCCAGGGCTCGGGCTTCATCACCATCCCCGGGCCGCCGCCGAACGGGGTGTCGTCCACCGAGTGGTGCGGGTCGTGCGTCCACGACCGCAGGTCGTGCACGCCGAACTCGATGTCCCCGCGCTGAGCCGCCTTGCCGATCAGGGAGACACCCAGCGGGGCGAAGTACTCGGGAAAGATCGTGATGATATCGATGCGCAGCACGGCGGCCCCCCGGTCAGCCCGCCGGGTCAAGGTCGAGCAGGCCGGATGGCGGGTCGATCACCAGGCGCCCGGCCTTGACGTCGACATCGGGCACGATCGCCGCGACGAACGGGACCAGGATCTGATGACGTCCGCCCGCCGTCCCAGGCCCCGCCGGCTGGACAACCAGCAGGTCCTGGCCCTGATGCAGCACGTCAGCCACCACCCCGACGGGTTCCCCGCCAACGGTCAGCACCTCGAGCCCGATCAGTTCGTAGTCGTGGAACTCGTCCGGGTCCGCGGTCGGGCCCACGTCGGCCGAGTCCATTACCAGCAACGTGCCGCGCAGGTCCTCGGCGCTGTCGCGGTCCGCGTAACCCTCGAACGAAAGCAGCAGGCGGCCCGAGTGCCAGCGGGCCGACGAGACCGTCAGCGGACCCTGCCCGGCAGGCTCCGTCGCAAGAACGGAGCCTGCCGAGAGCCTGAGGTCCGGGTCGTCGGTGTGCACCTGCACGGTCATCTCGCCGCGGAGTCCGTGCGGCCGGCCCACCCGGCCGACGACAAGCTGCATGCCTGCCTAGCGGATCTCGTCGGTGTCCAGAAGGTCGACCCTGACGTAGGCGTTGCCGGCCAGCGAGCCGATCACGGTCCGCAGCGCCCTGGCGGTCCGGCCGCCACGGCCGATGACCTTGCCCAGGTCCGAAGGGTGCACGCGGACCTCGAGGACCCGGCCCCGGCGCAGCCCGCGACTGTCTACGCGGACGTCGTCAGGAAACTCCACGATGCCGCGTACCAGGTGCTCAAGGGCCTCTTCGAGCACGTCAGGCTCCGCTCGCAGACTCCGAGTCGGCCGTCTGCGCAGCAGGCTCCGACGCGGCGTCGGCCGAAGCCTCGGCCTGAGCATCCGCGGCGCCGCCCTTGGCACCCTTGGTCGCCTTCGGCTTGTCCTTCGCCCCGTCGTCCCCGGCGGACTTGGCCTTGCCCGATGCCTCGGACGTCTTCGCCTCGGACGTCTTCGCCTCGGAAGCCTTCGCCCGGGCGGGCTTGTCAGCCTTGGCTGACGAAGCACCCTTGCCCGACGCCTTGCCGGCCTTCTCGGACTTGTCGTCGGAGTCCTTGCTCGAGGAGGAGTCCTTGCTCGAGGACCTGCCCTTGCCCTTTGCGGGCGCGGTGCTGCCCCCCAGCGTCTCCTTGACCGCGGCGGCGAAGATGTCCTTGCGGCTCTCCTTGGGCGCGGCCACCTTCAGGGTTCCCTCGGTACCGGGCAGGCCCTTGAACTTCTGCCAGTCGCCGGTGATCTCAAGGATCTTCCGGACCGGGTCGGTGGGCTGTGCCCCGACCGACAGCCAGTGCTGAGCCCGTTCCGAGTCGACCTCGATGAACGACGGCTCGGCCTTGGGGTGGTACTTACCGATCTCCTCGATCGCGCGGCCGTCCCGCTTGGTGCGGGCGTCGGCCACGATGATCCTGTAGTAGGGCGCCCGGATCTTCCCCAGGCGCTTTAGCTTTATCTTTACAGCCACGGATGCGGTCTTCTCCCAAGCAGTCTTCGTTTTGGCGGGCGGCGTCCGCGCCGGGTGGGGACCGGCGGCGCTGCCCATGGAAGCGGCTCAGCGGGTGAGAGAGGGTCCCGCGAAAGCTGCCGTCGCCGTCATATTCTGCCAGACGCGCCGAGCGCACGCGCCATCATGGTGTTGCTTTGCGCCTCCGGGGCTGTGTTTGCCTTGCGCCTCCGGGCCCCCGCCCACCTCCCCATACCCCTTCACTCCGCCGAGCTTCCCTCGTCCCTCTCGCAATCGTCCCTCTCGCGCTCGTCCCTCTCGCAATCGCTCCTCAGTCCATTGCGGCGGCGCGGCCCTCCGGTGCGGGCCCTCCACCTCGTCACTCGTTCCTCGCTACTCGGTTCCGGGCGAGAACCCGTCTTTGGCAGCCTGGCAGCGTAGGGGAGAAATCGCCCCTCGCTACGGCCCAGACCGGCCTTTGGCTGGTGTGACGGCGCGGGGGGAAACCGACCTCGCTCCGAGGGCAGCCCTACCTAGCGGCCTTTTTTGCCGGGGCGGTTGCGGCGGGGGCCTTGAGTGCCTTGGGGGCCGCGCAGGCCGGGGGGCAGGTTCGGCGGGGGCGTGCCGAGACCGGGCGGGAGCTTGAAGGAGCCGTCTTCGAGGCCCTCGGTCAGCCCGCGGAACCCGCCCGGCAGCGCGGCCGGGCCCTGGCCGGCGGGCAGCCCGCCCGGGCGGCCGGGCGTCGCGGGCCGGGTGACGGTGTTGCCGCCGGGACGGCCGCCCTTGCCCTTCTTCTTCGACTTGCGGGCGGCCTTGCCCGCACCGCGCCGCATGCCGGGCATGGAGCCCATCATCTGCTTCATCATCTTCTGGCCCTCGAGGAACCTCGTGATGAGGTTGCTCACCTCGCCCACGGTGACGCCAGAACCGTTCGCGATCCGCGCGCGCCGCGACCCGTTGATGATCTTCGGGTTGCGCCGCTCCTCACGGGTCATGGAGTTCACGATCGCGGCCGCCCGGTCCAGGTCCGAGTCGTTAACCTGCTCGAGCAACTCGCGGTTCTGCGCGGCACCGGGCAGCATGCCCAGCAGGTTCCCGATCGGCCCGAGCTTGCGCACCATGGCCAGTTGCTCGACGAAGTCCTCGAGCGTGAAGCCCTCGCCCGAAGCCAGTTTCTCGGCCATCGAGGCCGCCTGGTCCTGGTCGAAGGTGCGCTCGGCCTGCTCGATCAGCGTGAGGATGTCCCCGAGGTCGAGGATCCGGGACGCCATCCGGTCGGGGTGGAAGATGTCGAAGTCCTCGAGCTTCTCACCCGACGAGGCGAACATCACGGGCCTGCCGGTGACCTGGGCGATCGACAGGGCCGCGCCGCCCCGGGCGTCGCCGTCGAGCTTGGTAAGGATCACCCCGTCGTACCCGACGCCGTCGAGGAACGCCTGCGCGGTGGACACCGCGTCCTGGCCGATCATGGCGTCAACCACGAACAGGATCTCGTCCGGGTCGGTGGCGTCCCTGATCGAGGCGGCCTGCTGCATCATCTCGGCGTCGATGCCCAGCCGGCCAGCGGTGTCGACGATGACGATGTTCTGCATCCGGCGCTTGGCTTCTTCGATCGAGTCCCGGGCCACCGCGACCGGGTCGCCGACGCCGTTGCCCGGCAAGGGGGCGTAGACGGGCACCCCGGCGCGCTCGCCCAGGACCTGAAGCTGCTGGACGGCGTTGGGCCGCTGCAGGTCGGCCGCCACCAGCATCGGGGTGTTCCCCTGCTGGCGCAGCCACAGCGCCAGCTTGGCCGCGAGCGTCGTCTTACCGGCGCCCTGCAGGCCCGCCAGAATGATCACGGTGGGCGGCACCTTGGCGAAACGCAGCCGCCGCGCCTCACCGCCCAGGATCTCGATGAGCTCCTCGTTGACGATCTTGATGACCTGCTGCGCCGGGTTCAGGGCCTGGGAGACTTCTTCACCGGACGCCCGCTCCCTGACGTGCGCGATGAACTGCCGGACCACCGGTAGCGCGACATCGGCTTCCAGCAGGGCGATCCTGATCTCGCGGCAGGTGGCATCGATGTCCGCGGCGGAGAGCCGGCCCTGCCCGCGCAGCGAGGAGAAAACCTGGGTCAGTCGATCGGAAAGTGTCTCGAACACGTCTGGCTGCCGTCCTCGCGCATGGCCTGTAACTGATGGGCGCGCACCAGCAAGCGCATTGTCCCGGCCCGCGATCAGACCGGGTGTGCAACATCCTGGGCGCGGCTCGCGCTCCAGGCTATCCGGTCACCGGCGGAGGCTGCGGAATGTGGGGCGGGAGCGGCAGGCTGGCGCGGGCGGCGGCCAGGGAGGTTTTCTCGGCCCGCTCCCATTCCTCGACGTTGCGCAGCAGCACGTCCAGGTACGCCCGCAGGTGCGTGCGGTATATGTCACTGAACGTGCGCAGGTAGGCCAGTTCGGCCTCGACTTCCCTGCGGTCGGTGCCCGGCAGGCCGACCGGGGCGGCCAGGGCTACCTCGGCGGCCCGGCTGGCCTCGCCGTGCGCGTCGTCGAGCACCAGCGCGGCGTGCGACTTGGCCTCGGCCAGGATCTCGTCCCGGCGCCGCCGGGCGTCCTGGGCTAGCTGCCTGCTGTACTCCTGGGCGTCGGCCACGTAGCGGTCGGCGGTCTGCTGGGCCTTGGACAGGATGCGCACCGCCTGGACGTGAGCGTCGTCCTGCCGGTATCCGGATTCGCCATCGTCACCGGACAGGCCGAGCACGCGCCGCCGCAGTCGCTGTACCTCGTCGGTCAGCGAAGTCCTCTCGTTGAACAGCCGGACCAGTTCCCGTTCGACCTGGCCGCAGAACGCCCGGACGTGTTCTTCGTCAAGGCCCCGACGGCCGATCCGCGCGGACGGGAAGGTGACAGCCTGGACCGCGTCCGGGGTCAGCCTGTTGTCGGTTCCTGAGATCACGGGCATGGCTCGCTCCAACCGAAGTCTTCGACGTGAATCTGGGCCGCGGGAACGCCCAGAGAAGTCAGCCTGGCTGTCATCGCTTTCACCATGAGCGTGGGCCCGGCGAGGTAGGCATCGTGGTCGGCCCAGGCTCCCGAGCGCGCGACAACATCCGGCAGCATGCCGCGTTCCCCCTGATAGCCGGGGTCGGCGGAAACGCACGGCGTGATGGTCAGCCAGGGCGACCGCGCGCCGAGCTTTTCCAGGCCCGGCAGGTCGTAGAGGGCCTCGGCCTGCTGGGCCCCGGCGAACAGGTGCGCCCGCGGCGGGCTGGCAAGATCCGCGATCTGACCGGCGATGGCCTTCAGCGGGGCCAGGCCGGTGCTGCTCCCCACGAGCAGGACGTCACGGCCGGAGCCGGTGTCGAGCGTGAGCGAGCCCGCCGGCGGGCCCAGCCGCAGTCGCGAGCCGGGGCTGAGCCCCCGGACCAGCGCCATGCTCAGCGCGCCGCCTTCGATCACGCGGACGTGAAACTCCAGCGTCGCGTCGTCACGCGGCGCGTTGGCGATCGAGTAGCGACGCCAGATCCTGGGACGCAGGTCGCACTCGACGGCGACCGACTGACCCGGCAGGTAGCTGAGGGTGTCCAGGGTGACGACGCGGAACACCGCGGTGTCGAAGGTCCGCATCTCATGGGACAGGACGGTCGCTTCCCAGAACGGCGGGTTCGTCCTGGCGTCTTCGGCCGCGGCGTCGGTCATGACCTGCGCGACGAGGCCGTAGGCCGCGTGCCAGTCGGCGGCCAGTTCCGGCGTCCAGCCGTCACCGCTGAAGTGGGCTAACGTCGCGATCAGGCTGCTGCCGACCGGTTCGTAGTGGTCGGGCACCGTGCCGTACTTCCGGTGAGCCCGGCCTAATGCCTGCAGGTAGGCCGTGAGCTGGTCCGCGTCCCCGATGAGGGCCACGATCCTGGCCAGCGCCTGCAGCAGGTAATCACGCTGCGCGGCCATCGAGACCGGGAAGAGGTCCCGGCTCTCCGGGTACCTGAGGAACAGGTCGGAGAAGAAGAACAGCGCCACCTCGTCGCCGTGCATGGCCACCCGGGCGAAGCTTTCCTTCAGGCGCGCAGTATCCAACGATCCTCCCCCCCGGAAGGGACTAGCCAACGGCAAATTGCATCCGGCCTCTTGCAGGATATATCGGGTGACCGGCGGACTGGTGTCCGTAATCGTAAAGTGACCATCTGACACCGGCTTTTTCAGCTTGGCGCCAGCGCAGGCCGATGGCACGCCGACGCGCCGACCGGCGGCGCGGGCCGGGCGGGGCGCGGGCCGGGCGGGGCGCGGGTCGGCGCGCGTCAGCACGACCACGTGGACATCTGTGCGGGTCTGAGGACGATAACCGCGAGGCCGTATCCCCCGGGCGGCCAGGTGACGGGCTAGCCGCCGATGATGGCGTCGACGAACGCCTCAGGCTCGAACGGGGCGAGGTCGTCCGGGCCCTCGCCCAGGCCGACCAGCTTGACCGGAACGCCCAGGTCGCGTTGCACGGCGATCACGATCCCGCCCTTGGCGGTGCCGTCCAGCTTGGTCAGGACCACCCCGGTGACGTCGACCGCCTCGGCGAACACGCGAGCCTGCCGCAGCCCGTTCTGGCCGGTGGTGGCGTCGAGCACCAGCAGGACCTCGTCCACCGTGGCGTGCCGGGAGATCACCCGCTTGATCTTGCCCAGCTCGTCCATCAGGCCGGCCTTGGTGTGCAGCCGTCCCGCCGTGTCCACGATCACCACGTCGACGCCGCGCTCGACGCCCTGGTTGACCGCATCGAACGCCACGCTCGCCGGGTCGGCGCCGTCCCGGTCCGAGCGCACGACCTGGGCGCCGACCCGGTCGCCCCACGTCTGCAACTGGTCCACCGCGGCGGCGCGGAAGGTGTCGGCCGCGCCGAGCAGCACGGTCTCCCCGTCGCCGATCAGCGCCCGGGCCAGCTTGGCGCAGGTCGTGGTCTTCCCGGTCCCGTTGACCCCGACGACGAGGACGACGGCGGGCCGGTCGCCGTGCCGGGCGGTGTGCAGCGTCCGGTCCATGTCCGGGCTGACCTGGGCCAGCAGCAGCCCGCGCAGCAGGGACCTGACCTCGTCGGCGTCCCGGCTGCCGACGACCTTGACCTCGGTGCGCAGATTGTCGACGATCTCGCGGGCCGGGGTCACGCCCATGTCGGCCGTGATCAGGGTCTCCTCGATCTCCTCCCATGTCTGCTCGTCCAGACGGTCGGAGGAGAGCAGGCTGAGCAGGACGCCGCCGAACGCGGACTGCGAGCGCGCCAGCCTGCTGCGCAGGCGGACCAGCCGGCCCGCCGACGGCGGCGGCTTCTCGACCTCCGGGGCCCGGGGAGCGGCCGGAGCGGCCACGTCGGGCGGCAGCGCGCCCGCTTCGGGCGCGGCGGTCGCGGCAGCCGAGCCTGCCGAGCCGACCGGCCCGGCCTGACCCGCCTGACCCGCCTGCGGCCCGGCCCCCGGAACCTGGTCCCGCGAGGGCAGCGCCCGGCGGCGGGAGCGGACCAGGAACGTCCCACCACCACCACCGACCACGACGACGATAACGACGAGGATGATTATCAGCGTTTCCATGACCGCCCCAGTTTCGCAGACAAAGTGTCGCAGGCCAGCAGAGGCCGCCCGCCGGTCAGGCGCTCTCCGGCTCCCGCATCCGCTGGCTGATCACGGTCGAGACCCCGTCGCCTCGCATGCTGATCCCGTACAGGGTGTCCGCGATCTCCATGGTCCGCTGCTGGTGCGTGACGATGACCAGCTGGGAGTGGTCCCTGAGCTCGGCAAAGATCTGCAGCAGCCGCTGCAGGTTGGCGTCGTCGAGCGCGGCCTCGACCTCGTCGAGGACGTAGAACGGCGACGGCCTGGCCTTGAAGATGGCCACGACGAAGGCGATCGCGGTCAGCGCCCGCTCGCCGCCGGACAGCAGCGACAGCCGCTTGACCTTCTTCCCCGGCGGCCTGGCCTCGATCTCGATCCCGGTGACGAGCAGGTCGTCGGGCTCGGTCAGGAACAGCCGGCCCTCGCCGCCGGGGAACAGCCGGCCGATGATGTCCTCGAACTCCCTGGCCGTGTCCTCGTACGCCGACGCGAACACCTGCTGCACCCGGTCGTCGACTTCCTTGATCACGGTCAGCAGGTCACGGCGGGTCTTCTTCAGGTCCTCGAGCTGGGTCGACAGGAACGCATGCCGCTCCTCCAGGGCGGAGAACTCCTCCAGGGCCAGCGGGTTCACCTTGCCTAGCTGGTCGAAGAGCCGCTGCGCGGTCTGCGCCCGCCGCTCCTGCGCGGCCCGGTCGTAAGCGGTCGGCATCTGGCCCTCTTCGGCGGGCGGGATCTCGGCCTCGGGGCCGTACTCGGCGACCAGCGCGTCTGGCTCGATGGCGAACTCCTCGACCGCCCGGGCCGCGATCTGCTCCAGCCTCATCCGGCGGGCGGCTCGCTCCATCTCGGCCCCGTGCGCGGTGCTGACCGCGGAGTCGAGTTCGGTGGAAAGCTCGCGGATCCTGGCCCGGACCGCCTTGAGCTCGGTATCGCGTCCCCGGCTGGCCTGCTCCGCGGCCTGCCGCTCGGCGTCGGCCAGCGCCCGGGACCGCTCGATGGCGGCCAGCGCGAACGTGGCCCCGGTGGCGACCGCGTCGGCCACCGCCGCCTCCTGGGCCCGGCGCACGGCCCTGGTCTTGGCCCGCTGGATGGCCTGGCGCTCGGCCGTGGCCGCCGACGCGAGAGCGTCGCCGCGCCCGGCCACGGCGCGGAGGCGTTCCTCCACGGTCCGGACCTCGAGCCTGGCCTCCATCTCGGTGTTCCTCGCGGCCATGGCCGCCGCAGCCAGGTCGTTCTTATCGGCCGCTGGCTCGTCCGGCATGGCGCCCTCGGCCGCGGCGCCGTCCTCGGCGTCGTCCGGGCCCTCGGCCTCCTGGACGGCCAGCCTGCCCTGCAGGTCGGCGAGCTGAGCGAGGTCTTTCTCCCGGGCGCGCTCGGCGGCCGCGATCGCGGCGGCCATCCGCCCGGCCTCGTCCTGCGCGGCTTTCGCGGCGCCGGCCAGCGCCCCCAGCCGGCCCGAGGTCTCCGCGGCCGCGGCGTCGGCCTCCTGCAGCCCGGCGAGCGCCTCGGCCAGCACCTGCCGCGCCGCGTCCTCGTCCTCGATGGCGTCGGCCAGGTCCCGCTCGGCCCGCTGGCACCGGTGCTCGGCGTCGCTGAGCTGCGCGGCGGCCTGCTGCGCGGTCTCGCGCAGCCCGAGCAGGCTCGGCGCACCGGTCGACCCTCCGCGCGCCCAGTGTGCGCCGATCAGGTCCCCGTCCATGGTCACGACGCGCCGCTGCGGGTCCTCGCGCACCAGTTCGAGGCCCTGCTGCAGGTCGTCGGCGACCAGGACGCCGGCCAGTAGCTGCTCGACCGCCCCCGCGAGCTCGCCTGGTGCCTTGACCAGATCAAGGGCATACGTAACGCGGCTCCCCGCCACCCTGGCGTCCCCCGCGCCGGACCCGTTCCCGGAGAACCCGGCCCCGGGCCGGTCGGCCGCGATCATCAGCACGGCCTGCCCGGCGTCCTCGCTCTTGAGCGTGGCCAGTATGGTCACGGCGGCGTCCAGGCCGCTCACGGCCACGGCGCTGGCCGCGGCCCCGAGCGCGGCGGTGATCGCGTCGGCCGCTCCTTCCTGCACGGTCAGCAGGTCAGCCACCGAACCGAGGACCCCGGTGAACCGGCCCCCCTCAGCCAGCAGCGCCCCGGACGCGTCGGCGCCGCGCCGTACCGCCTCGTGGAGAGCCTCGGTCCTGGCCCGCAGCGCCGACCGGGCGTCGCTGGCCTCGTGCTCGGCGGTGCGCATCCCCGTCACCCGCTGCGAAGCCTGCTTGAGCGCGGCCGCGGCGCGCTCGTGCGCGGCGGCCAGGTCGGCGCGGCCCTGCTCGCGGCCGGCGACCACGTCCTGAAGCTCGCCGTATTCCTGCTGGGCATGCTCGGTGCGCTCGCGGGCCTGCTCGTGGGCGGCACTGAGCCGGCCCGCCTCTTCCTGGGCCGCGGCCAGCCTGCTGCGCGCCGCTCCGACCTGGCTGCGCAGCCGGGCCAGCCGCTCGGCGCGCTGGACCGCGGCGCGGGACTCGGCGGCCAGCCGGCGCTCGGTCTCGGCCAGCGCGCCCTCGGCGGCGGTCCGCTCGGCCACAACGTTGCCCAGCTGTTCCCTGGCCTCGGCCAGCCGCTGGTTCAGCGCGTCCTCCTGCTCGCGCAGCGCCGCCGCTTCGGCGTCAAGCTCGTCGGGGTCCCGGCCGGGCCGCGGCGGCTCCGGGGGAGCGGAAAGGTGCCGGTGCCGCTCGGTGGCCAGGCTGAGCACGCCCTTGAGGCGCTCGGAAAGACTGGAGAGCCCGAAGAATGCCTCCTGGGCCGCGGCCAGCCGCGGCGCGTGCTGCTGCTCGGCGGCTTCCAGTTCGGCCTCGGCCGACCGGGCCTGCGCCAGGCCGGCCTCAAGTTCGGCCCGCCGCGCGGCCTTGGCCGCTTCGTCGCTGGCGTCGCGCTCGAGTTCGTCGGCCAGCGTCGCGTAGTCGTCGGCCAGCAGCCGCAGCCGGGCGTCGCGCAGGTCGGCCTGGATCACCGCGGCCTTGCGGGCGATCTCCGCCTGCCGACCGAGCGGCTTGAGCCGGCGCCCGATCTCCGCGGTCAGGTCGACCAGCCGGGTCAGGTTGGCCTGCATCGCCTCCAGCTTGCGCAGGGCCTTCTCCTTGCGCCTGCGGTGCTTGAGGACACCGGCGGCCTCCTCGATCAGCGCCCGCCGCGCGTCCGGCCCGGCGTTCAGCACCTGATCGAGCTGACCCTGGCCGACGATCACGTGCATCTCGCGGCCCAGGCCGGTGTCGGAGAGCAGTTCCTGCACGTCGAGCAGCCGGCAATGATCCCCGTTGATCGCGTACTCGCTCTGCCCGGACCGGAACAGCAG
>DATAVV010000168.1:0-5533 GCA_036267555.1 Streptosporangiaceae bacterium
CTCGGCCGCGACGAACACCGGCCGCTGCGGGCCCTGGCGGCGCCGGACCAGCTTGACCGCGGCCTCGTTGGCCTCGGCGCCGGAGTTGGCGAAGAACACGCGCCCGTCGGTGCCGAGCAGGCCCAGGAGCCGCTCCGCGAGCTTCACCTGCGGCTCGTGCAGGTACAGGTTGGAGCAGTGGGCCAGCCGCCCGGCCTGCTCGGTCACGGCCGCGACCAGCGCCGGGTGCGCGTGCCCGAGCGCGCTGACCGCGATGCCGGCGAGCAGGTCCAGGTAGGCGCGGCCGTCCACGTCCCACACCACGCACCCCTCGCCGCGGGCGAGCGCGACGGGCGGCAGGCCGTAGTTGCCCATGAGCGCGGCGGTGTACCGGTCCTGGAGTTGCTGCGTGGCGGTCATGCGGTCCTCCCAAGGCCGTGGCCGGTGCCGGTCACGGCTGGTGTGTCTGCGGCACCACCATGGTGCCGATCCCCGAGTCGGTGAAGATCTCCAGCAGGACGGCGTGCGGCAGCCGGCCATCGAGCACGTGGGCCCGGGGCACGCCGCCGCGCACCGCGGTCAGGCAGGCTGCCATCTTCGGGATCATGCCGCCGTCCAGGCCGGGCAGCATCGCGGCGAGTTCGTCCGCGCCGAGCTCGCTGATCACCTCGCCCGGCGGCCCGGCGGCCTGGTCGCCCGGCCAGTCCGCGTAGAGCCCGGCCACGTCGGTGAGCAGGATCAGCTTCGCGGCCCCGAGCGCCACCGCGACCGCGGCGGCCGCGGTGTCCGCGTTCACGTTGTAGACCTCGCCGGCCTCGCCCCTGGCCACGCTCGAGATGACCGGGATGCGGCCGTCGGCGATCAGTGCCCTGACCGCCCCAGGATCGACGGCGGCGATGTCGCCGACCTGGCCGAGGTCCACCGGCGCGCCGTCCACCGTGGCCCGGGCACGGGTCGCGGTGAGCAGGTTGGCGTCCTCCCCCGACATCCCGAGGGCGAACGGGCCGTGCCGGTTGATCAGCCCGATCAGGTCGCGGTTCACCTGCCCGGTCAGCACCATCCGGACCACGTCCATGGTCTCGGGCGTGGTCACCCGCAGTCCGGCGGCGAACGTGCTCGGGATGCCGAGCCGACCGAGGTGCTCGCTGATCTGCGGCCCGCCGCCGTGCACCACGACCGGGCGCAGGCCCGCGTACCGCAGGAACACGACATCCTGCGCGAACGCGAAGCACAGCGCCTCGTCGGTCATGGCGTGACCGCCGAATTTGATGACGACCGTCGCGCCGTGGAACTCCTCCAGCCAGGGCAGCGCCTCGATCAGCGTGGCCGCCTTGGCCAGCGCGTCGCCCTGCCCCGCGCCCCGCCCGACGTGCGGCCCGTCGACACGGCCGACGGTCACGTCGAGTACGCCGAGTTCTCGTGCACGTAGGCTTCCGTCAGGTCGGTGGTGCGGATCGTCGCCGCGTGCGGGCCGGCGGACAGGTCCACGGTGATGGTCACGTCCCTGGGCCGCAGGTCGACACCGGACCGGTCCTGCGCCGCGTACCCGTTCCTGCAGACCCAGACCCCGTTGATCGCCACGTTGATCCGGTCGGGCTCGAACGCGGCAGCCGTGGTCCCCGCCGCGGCCAGCACCCGGCCCCAGTTCGGGTCCTCGCCCGCGATCGCGCACTTGAGCAGGGCGCTGCGGGCGACGGCGCGGCCCACGGTGACCGCGTCGTCCACGCTGGCCGCGCCGGTCACCTCGATGTCGATCGCCTTGCCCGCGCCCTCGGCGTCGAGTTGCATCTGGCGGGCCAGGTCCCCGCAGCAGCCGGCGAGCCGGGCGGCGAACTCGCCGGTGTCGGGCCGGACGCCGGACGCGCCGCTGGCGAGCAGCAGCACGGTGTCGTTGGTCGACATGCAGCCGTCGGTGTCCAGGCGGTCGAACGTGGCGGCGGTGGCCGTGCGCAGCGCGGCGTCGAGTTCGGCCGCGGGCAGGTCCGCGTCGGTGGTCAGCACCGCGAGCATGGTGGCCAGCGCCGGGGCGAGCATGGCGGCGCCCTTGGCCATGCCGCCGATCGTGTAGCCGGACCCGCTGACCTGGCAGGTCTTCGGGACCGTGTCGGTGGTCCTGATCGCGTCCGCCGCGGCGGCGCCGCCGCCGGCCGACGCGGCGGCCGCCACCGAGTCCACGCCGGGCAGCAACCGGTCCATGGGCAGCCGGTCCCCGATCAGCCCGGTCGAGCATACCGCGATCTCCCCGGCCGACGCGGACAGCGCCTTGGCCAGCCGCTCGGCCGTGTGGTGGGTGTCGGCGAAGCCCTCGGGACCGGTGCAGGCGTTGGCCCCGCCCGAGTTGAGCACAACGGCCCTGACCCGGCCGCCCGCCGCGACCTGCTGGGTCCAGAGCACCGGCGCGGCCTTGACCCGGTTGGCGGTGAACACACCCGCCGCGGCGTCCGAGGGGCCGTCGTTGATCACGATGGCCAGGTCCGGCTGGCCGGACTGCTTGATGCCGACCGCGAGGCCGGCGGCCCGGAACCCGCCCGGCGCGGTGACGGTCACGGCGCGACTCCGCTCGCGGACAGGCCGGCCGCTTCGGGCAGGCCGAGCATGAGGTTGGCGTTCTGGATGGCCTGGCCCGCGGCGCCCTTGCCGAGGTTGTCGATGGCCGCCACGACCGTGGCCCGGCCGGTCCGCAGGTCGGCCGTGGCCTGCAGGTGGACGCCGTTCGATCCGGCCACGGCAGCCGTGGTCGGCCAGCGCCCCTCGGGCAGCAGGCAGACGAACGGTGAGGCCGCGTAGGCCTGCGCCAGGGCCGCGCGCGCGAGTGCGGCGGGATCGCCGTCCGCGGCGGAGGTCAGGCGCGCCGTGGCGGTGGCGAGGATCCCGCGCGGCATGGGCGCGAGCACCGGGGTGAAGGACACTGTCGTGTCCTTCACCCCCGTGGCCTCGTTGATCGCCTGCTCGATCTCGGGGGTATGCCGGTGCGTGCCGCCGGCCTGGTAGGCCGAGACCGCGCCCATCACCTCGCTGGCCAGCAGGTCGGCCCGCAGCGAGCGCCCGGCGCCCGATGTACCCGACGCGGCGACGATCACGATGTCGCGCGGCCCGGCGAGTCCCGCCGCCACCAGCGGCGTGAGCGCGATGATGCAGGCCGTCGCGTAGCAGCCGGGCACGGCGACCCGCGTGGCGGCCTTGATGAGGTCCTTCGCCCCGGGCAGTTCCGGCAGGCCCGTGGTCCAGCGGCCGGCGTGCGGCGTGGCGTAGTGCCTGGCCCAGGCGCCGGCGTCGGCCAGCCGGAAATCGGGTCCCAGGTCGACGATGCGGGTGCCGGAGCCGAGGTCGGCGGCCAGCCGCGCGGACTCCCCCGCGGGCAGGGCCATGAACACGAGGTCGCATCCGGAGCCAGCGACCGCGTCGGCGGTGTCGAACGCGCGTCCGGCCACCGGCGGCGCGCCCGCCAGGTGGGGATGCACTTCCGCGATCGGGTGCCCCGCGCTGCTCTGGCCGGTGACCGGGCCGATCTCGAGGTCGGGATGCCCGGCGAGCAGCCGGAGCAGTTCGCCGCCGGCGTATCCGCTCCCGCCTGCCACGGCTACCCGCGCGCCCATCAGAACCTCCGTCGCCCCGCGGGTGACCCGCGCCGCCGCCGCCACCGTTCGCCGTATGAATGATTATGCAGTCGAGTGACTTAATATGCAAACGGTCGCGGTGCGCCGCGTTCAACATGCACCGCCCCGGCCGCGGCCCAACGGGCCAGTAACAAAACGGGGAGTCGGCTTGGGCTCCGGGTCCGACAGCGGGCATGATGAGGGGTCGCGGAGAGGAGACGGCCATGCGCGTTCGCCGGCCCCAGGCCCCGGCCAGCGAGCGGTGGACCATCCCCGCACGCTGCGTCGTGATGGTCTCGCTGGTCACGGTGGCGCTGCTGGCTGCCACCGGCTGCGGGTCATCGGGATCGTCCGGGAAGACAACCAGCTCGAACGGCAATTCCGGCACGACCGGCATGACCGCCTGCGGGATGACCAAGACCGCCGCGAACGTGCCGGTGAGCATCCAGATCGCGCACGGCCACGTGCCGTGCGCCACGGCGCTGGCCGTCGAGCGCGACTACGCCAAGGCGATCGCGTCCGGCCAGGTGCCCGGCACCGGCGGCGGCGCACCGGTCCACGTGCAGGGCTGGACCTGCCAGGGGTTCGCGACGCCGGTGGTGCTCAAGACCGGCCAGGCGTCCAAGTGCGTGAACGGCGGCACCGAGATCCTCGCGATCCTGCCCGCCCCGGCCTAAGCCCCGGCCGTGTCACGGATATCCGGTGCGGTGCACCACGCCGACGTGCCCACCTCCCGGCTTCTTACCCACGTGCTCACGGCCGGGTCGTCGGACGCGCCCGCACTCGTGCTGGTGCACGGCAACGTCTCGTCCGGCCGGTTCTTCGCCCCGGTCATGGGCGTGCTGGGCCGCGACTACCGCTGCCTGGCGCCCGACCTGCGCGGGTTCGGGCTCTCGGAGCGGGTTCCGGTCGACGCGCGGCGCGGCGTGCGCGACTTCGCCGACGACCTGCACGCGCTGCTGACCGAGGGCAGCCTGGTGCCGGACGGGCAGCGCGTGCACCTCCTCGGCTGGTCGCTCGGGGGCGCGGTCGTCCTGCGGTACGCGATCGACCACCCGGGCGCGGTGGCCTCGATCGTGCTGGAGAGCCCGATGTCGCCGTACGGCTTCGGCGGCACCAGGGACACCGATGGCACGCCCTGCTGGCCGGATTTCGCCGGGTCGGGCGGGGGCACCGCGCACCCCGAGATGGTGCGGCGCATCGCCGCGGGCGACCGGACCGGCGACGACCCCGCCTCACCGCGCCAGGTGCTCACCACGCTGTACGGCAAGCCCCCGTTCGTGCTGCTCGCCCAACTCGAGGACGAACTGGTCGACGCGATGCTGGACATGGCCACGGGCGACGACTTCTACCCCGGCGACGCCGTGGTCTCGGCCAACTGGCCGGGCACGGCGCCCGGCACCCGGGGCATCAACAACGCGATCTCCCCGCGGTTCTGCGACGTCTCCGCCTTCGCGCAGGTCACCGACGGCCCGGACGTGCTGTGGGTGCGCGGCGGCAGCGACCAGATCGTGTCCGACGCCTCCGCGGTCGACCTGGGCCAACTCGGCCTGCTCGGCACGGTGCCTGGCTGGCCCGGAGCCGGGGTCTACCCGCCGCAGCCCATGGTCGGCCAGATGCGAGCGATGCTCGACCGCTACCGCGCGGCCGGAGGCCGCTACGAGGAGCACCTGCTAGCCGACTGCGGGCATTCGCCGCACCTGGAACGCCCGGATCAGTTCGTGGCCCTGGTCGCCGGCTTCCTGGCCCGGTAGCGGCCCGCGTCAGGATCCGCTGCGCAGCACGGCCCCGGTGCGAAGGGCGGCCTCGGCCACGGCCGCGTCCCTGGCCGCGGTGACCTCCTCGGCCGTCAGGGTGCGGTCCGGAGCCCGGAACCGCAGCGTGTAGGCCAGCGACTTGGCCCCCTCGCCCGCCTGCTCGCCGGTGTACACGTCGAACAGGCGGATGGCTTCCAGCAG
>DATAVV010000169.1:0-11724 GCA_036267555.1 Streptosporangiaceae bacterium
TGTCCCACGACCCGCCCACCTCGGCCAGGTCGGTCAGGCCCGCGGCCTTCGCGTCCGTGGTGCCTGGCGGCCGGGGCAGCTGCTGGCGGATCCAGGTGCGCGGCCCGGCCGGCAGCCACCGCTCGGCGTTGCTGTCTCCCACGAAGCCGCCGTCCGGCAGGGTTCGCAGGCTGGACGTGGTGCCCGCCATCGCCCCCAGCGGGGTCACGGCCACGACCGACGTCGACAGCGCCGTCCCGGCCGCAGCATGGGGCACGGGCAGCAGCACCGCGCGCACGCCAGGCGCGATCGTGGCGCCAGCGGGAGCGGCACCCAGCAGGCCGGCGCCGAGGAGCGCGGCGGCGGCCGCCGCCAGCCCGCCGTGGAACCGGCGTCGCGACACCAGCAGCAATGAGACCCCTCAGCGAGGCAGCGCCCGGATAGCCCGGATCGCACCTTATGCAAACCCTCCGATCGCCTTCCGTCAAGGCCATTCCGTTGGTTAGGCGGGTCAGGTGGCGATGATGCGGGCGATGCGGGGACCGGCCAGACGCAGGTAGTCCTCGCTGGCCAGCGCGATCGAGCGGTCCAGCCGCCCGGCGTTGAAGTACAGCTCGCCGCGATCCAGCAGCGCCGGGTCCGCGATCAGCTCCAGCCGCTCGTCATAGCTGAACGGCAGCACCGTGCCGGTGACGCTGCCCGCGAGCTGCTCGGCCTTGCCGGTATCGGCGAACGCGACGTAGCTGGCGCCCAGCAGCGCTTTGACCGCCACCAGGTCCAGCCGGGCGTCGCCCGGCACCACGGCCAGCACGTAGCGCGTTTGCTTCTTGCCGATCTTGACCAGGAGGATGAGGCACTTCGCGGCACTGGCCAGAGCGTGCCCGCGCAGCGCGCTGACCAGCTCGGTGCGCCCTTCGGGCGCATGCTCAATCAGCCGGTAGCGAGCTCCGGATGCGTCCAGATCCGCGATCAGGCGGTCGTAGGCATCCCAGTCCGCGGGCGCGGGAGCCGGCCTGACGTCACCAGTCACCGCTCAGCAGCTCCTTCACCACGGCGATACGGGCCTCGTCGCGCTGATAGAACACCCACTGCTTAGGGCCGGGCGCCGGTAGCGGCCGGTGCAGCTGACGGGCGACTCAAGGTGTTCCACTGATTCGTCGTTTGTAGGCGGAGGGGGTCTCCCCGCAGTGCCTGGCGAACGATCGAGCGAACGCCCCGACGTCGTCGAAACCCACGGCAATGGACACCTCGAGGACGGAACGGTCCGGCTGGGACAGCAGGGCCATGGAACGAAGCACACGGGCACGCAGCAGGTAGCTTCGCCACGACATGCCCAGGTGGGTGCTGAAGATACGGCGCAATGTTCGTTCCGAGACCCCGACCGCGCGGGTCACGTCACTGACCGCGACGCGGTCAAGGTGAGCGCGGGTGTAGTCGGTGGCCGCGGTGACAACCGGATCGGCCGAGACCGGCAAGTTCAACGGCCTCTCGTCCTCCAGTGCGTCCGCGACCACATACCCCAGGGCCTGAAAGAACGAGTCTGCTTCCGCTTCCGACCCGGTCCGCGAGATCGGCCATCGCACCGAGTAGAGCATCATCTCGCGAAGCAGCGCGGAGACGGCAATTATCCGGACCCGGTCGCCGGCCGCCGGAACGAGTCCTGGCTCAAAGAGCACCGCGAGGGTCCGCCCGTCAGCGTTCAGCGTCGTCTGATGCCGCAGGCCCGCCGGGATCCACGCGGCTTGGTGGGGTGGCAGCAGGTAGTGACCGGCCGGCGTCTTGACCTCCACCACCCCACGGCAGGCGTACTCGATCTCGTGCACGTCGTGAAAGTGCCAGCCAGTGACCAGTTGCTCGCCACCGTCATACATGTGGCTGCCTCCCGCCCAGCGACCACTTTCCCGCAGGTCCACCAGGCCGGTCGTGGCCGTTTGAACCTGATCTTTGGCCGAATCAGCAGGGACGGTCATACCTCGGGAAGCTTACAGTCGTTTTCTAACGCAGACCGTCCCCCTCGCTGATGACCGGCGACGCGCCAAGAAGGAGCCCTAATGCCCACCTTGATCTATTCCATGTCCGTGTCGCTGGACGGTCACATCGCCGGACCGGACGGCGCCATCGACTGGGCCGCGCCTGACGAGGAACTGATGCGGTTCCACAACGAGCAGACCCGGGAACTCACGGGGCACCTGACTGGGCGAGGTCTCTACGAGGACATGCTGGGGTGGGAGACGGCCGAGCAGAACTGGCCGGATCCCCGGGCCCTTGAGTTCGCCCGGCTCTGGAAGGCCATCCCGAAAGTGGTGTTCTCGACCAGCTTGACGACGGTGGAAGGTAACGCCCGCCTGGCGCGCCGTGATGTCGCTGACGAGGTCTGCGAGCTGAAGAATCAGCCCGGCGCCGGCATCGTGTCGGTCGGCGGTGCCAGGCTCGCCGCCTCCCTTGCCGAGAAAGACCTCATCGATGAGTACCGGCTGTTCGTAAGTCCCGTCGTGCTGGGGGGCGGCACCCCGTACTTCTCACCATTGCCGAAAAGACTCGATCTCGAACTCCTCGAGACGCAGACCTTCTCGCAGGTCGTCTACCTCCGGTACCGGCGCGCCAGCCCTTGATCAGCTCGTGCTCTCGCCGTGCGTCCACCGGCCCCCTTAGGTCATAGCGCGCCCGAGCCGCCGTTCTGGATGATCCCGAGGAACCGCTTCAGGGCGCGCCGTGGCGCCGGAAGCCGGCGGCCGGCGTCGAATTCCAGTACTGAGATCTCCTTGGTCATCGCGGCCAGCAGTTGCGCCGCCGCCTCGGCGTCGTCCCAGCCCATGGCCTCCACGTCGGCCACGCCTGCTGCGGCGAGGCGTTGGCGGCGCGCTTCCATCGAGCCTTGCATGGCCGGGTCCGAGCGGGTCTCGAGCGACAGTGCCTTTACGCCCCTGTTCGCGAGCGAGACGTCGAGGTAGGCCTCGAAGCCGCGGTAGAGACGCTCGGCGCCTGGCGGCAGTCCCGCGATCGCCCCGGCGACCACGACCTCGACCCGGGCGTGGAAGCGCGCGTGCATGGCATCGACGAACGCCGCGCGGTCCTTGAAGTGGACGTAGAAGGTCCCTTTGGCGACTCCTGCCCGGGCGACCACCATGTTCACGCTGACGCCTGCGAGGCCGTGCTGCTCCGCCAGTGCCGCGCCGGCGTCGAGCAGGGCCTCGCGTGTCTGCAGCGCGGCGGCTGCCCTGGTTCCTTCGGTCATCGCGCGGAGTATACGTCCGCGAAACCGAAGAGCTAAGTAACGTGACCGACCGGTCAGTCAAAGTGTTAGGCTCGATCCATGACAACCCTGTCGACATCCGCGGGAACGGTCGCGTACGACGCGCACGGCAGCGGCGACCCGATCGTCCTGCTGCCCAGCGCCGGCCATGACCACCACGACTACGACGAGGTCCGCGAACTGATCCCCGGCCGGTTCCGCACCATCAGCATCGACTGGCCGGGCCACGGCCAGTCCCCGCGGCCGGGACGGTGCCGTCCACCGAACTGCGGCTCACCCAGATCGTCGAGGAACTCCTCGACTCGCTCACGCCCGCCGACCAGCCGCCCCCAGAACCGCACGCCCGCCGCGAAGGAGCAGCAGCAGTGAAGGCCGCAGTAATCGACACGCTCGGCACCGCACCGCGCGTGACCGCCCGTCCCGACCCGTCGCCAGCCAACGGCGACCAGGTACTTGTCAAGGTCGAAGCGACAGCCCTGAACGCGATCGACCTGCACGTCGCGGCGGGGAACCATCGCGCTGGGCCACCACAGCTCCCGTATGTTCCCGGCCTCGAGGCGGTCGGGACGATAGCGGCCGGACCTGATCAGGGCCTTCGAGTGCGCGCCGTGGCCCCCGCCGGCCTAGTGCCGGGCGTCCACGGGGGGCTGGCTGAGCTCCTGCTGGCCAGCCGCGCGACGTGCATGCCAGTCCCGGACGGACTGGACAGCGTCGTCGCCGCGGCGATTGGCGCCGTCGGCACCAGCGCGGACCTGGCGCTTCGCAAAGCGGGACTCCAGGCGGGCGAAAGCGTTCTGGTTCTGGGAGCGACGGGTCCCCTGGGCACAGCCATTCTCCAGCTTGCGCGGCTAGCTGGCGCCAAGCGCGTCATCGCAGCCGGCCGCAATCCCGAGCGCCTTGCCCAAGTCCCCGATGCAGACGGCGTGGCGGTACTTGGCGAGGAGCCGCTATCCGAGCAGCTGGCCTCGCTCGGGGGCCCTGTGGACCTGGTCGCCGACCCGGTATGGGGTCCCTGGGCAGAGCCGGCATTGGCCTGCCTGAAGCCAGGCGGGCGCTACCTGAACGTCGGCGCAGCGGCCGGCGACGGGGCCCCATTCCATGTCGAGCTGCTCCGCGCCGGGCAGCGAACGCTCATCGGCTTCAGCGGAACGGCAGTGAACCCGGCCGACGTCATCGCCAGTTACCACCACGTCGCGGCTCTCGCCGCGGATGGCTCGTTCGCGCTGCCGACGGCCACGTATTCGCTGGACGAAGCCGCGCGGGCGTGGGAGGCACAGGCGTCCTCACCCGGCAAGAAGATCGTCGTGATCCCCTGGTCGTCTGGGGCGTCCGGGTGACACGGGGTCAGGCCGGCATGTATCTCTCGAACCAGGTCACGAGCCGGGTCAGGTAGTCAGTGACGGCCGGGAACCGGCTGACGCCGTGTCCTTCCCCTGGGTAGATCACCAGTTCTGAGTCGACGCCATGGCCGGTCAATGCCTGATAGAACTCCCTGGCCTGGCCGGCCGGCGTGCACCGGTCCTTCGCGCCCGCCGTGAGCAGGGTCGGCGTCCTGGCTTCGCGTGCGTGCATAACCGGACTGCGTGCGTGCACCTGGTTGCCGGTTTCCTCGGGATCGGCGTTGTCCAGGAACCACAGTCCCCAGCGGGGGATGTTGGTCGTGAACGTGAAGCTGTACCACTCGGTCACGGGCGAGCCGGCCACGGCGGCTTTGAACCGCTGGTCCTGGGTGACCAGCCAGGCCGACATGAACCCGCCGTAGCTGACGCCCATCGTGCCGATCCGGGCCGGATCGGCGATCCCGCGCTCGACCATCGCGTCGATTCCGGACAGGTAGTCGTGGGTGTCCGCGCCGCCCATGTCCCCGACGACCGCAGCCGCGAACTCCTGGCCCCGCCCGGAGCTGCCGCGCGGGTTCGGGAGCAGGACGGCATATCCGCGGGAGACCAGCAGGGGCACCGCGTAGCTGCCCATCGCCCAGCTCCGCTGGTAGGCCCCGATCGGCCCGCCGTGAACGTCCAGGACCAGCGGGAACGGCCCGGTCCCGGCCGGCGTGCACAGGACTCCTTCGATCGCTGTCCCGTCCGGTGCGCTCCAGCTCACGTTCGCCGCCGAGCCCGCGACCGACCGGATGTAGTCGGTGCCGGCATGGGCCAGGGAGGCCAGCACCTGGTCGGCCCCCGCGCCAACGATCGCGACCTGCTGTGGCGTGTCGTAGTCGTCCCGGACCACGACGACCCGGCTGTCGGAGATGAAGGCACCGGCCGGGTAGAACCAGCTCGCCCAGGACTGCTCGGACGCGACCAGTTCCTTGGCGGTGATCGTCTCCGGCAGGGGTCCCGGCCCGGCGTCGGTGATCCCGGCCACACTGTCCAGATGGCGCTGGCCGATGTAGCCGAGCCGCGTTCCGTCGATCCACTGGATCGCGGTGACGTCCGTCCCGGCGGTGTCTACCGCGCATCTGGTGCCGGCCACCAGGTCCAGCAGGATCAGCTCACCCGCCACGATCCACCGGTCGCTGCACACGGCCGCTACCACGGCCGCCCGCCTGCCGTCGGACGTCCCGGCGGGCAGCCCGAGCTGGACGTCACTGCGGAGCAGTTCGGTCGTCTCACCCGTCGAGACGTCGAGCCGGCTGAGCACCGCCGAGTACCAGTCGTCCTCGCCGGGCCGCTCGCTGGTGATGGCCAGCACATGCCAGGGGCCGGACCAGGCCGCCTCCCAGACGTTCAGCCCGTCGGGCGAGATCCTGGCGATCTCGCCGGAGGACAGGGTGTAGAGCCACAGGCTGCGCCAGGCATCCTCTGGCGTCCCGGCCTCGACCTCCGGGTACCAGGACGGCAGCCCGGGCTCACTCGAGCCGGCCGTTCCCGATCCCTGCGCGTCAGCCATCTCCGCTCCGAGCCCGGCGACCCCTAGCAGGATCCGGCTGCCGTCCGGTGACCACGCGAGATACTCGACCGTGCCGGGGACAGCGGGCGCGGGGCGGGCCTCGCCGAGCTGCCCGTCGGCCAGCAGGTAGAGCTGGAACACCTCAGCCTTAGCCCGGTCGGACAGGAAAGCCAGGCATGACCCGTCCGGCGCGAGCCGGGCGGCCTTGGCTGACCCGCCGCTGGAGGTCAGCGCGCGCAGCGCGCCGTCTCGCACCTCGTACAGGGCGGTGCGTGGCAGCCCTTCGAGTTCGGCATAGACCGACCCCGTCACCACGATGCGGCTGGCGTCAGCCGTCGAGACGAGGTCGGTGACACGATGCGGCCTGCCGAAAGCGGGCTCGTGCAGCCGCCGCAGATGCTCGGCGACCGCAGCATACTCAGGAGATTGCCGCAGGTCTTTGCGCATAGTCCGGGATGATCTCATGCATTACGGGGGCCCGCCATCAGCCAGGCAGCGGCGGGTGCTGTCAGCCGGCCGCTCCCAGCGCGGCGCAGCAGCGTGCCGGAAATCACCGCGCCCGCGCCGAAGATGGCCGCCGCGACCCAGAACGCGGTGGTGTAGCCGTGGATCAGCGACATCCCGGTCAGGGACGGCGCGGGGTGCCCGTGGACCAGGGTGGCCGGGCTCAGGTGGCTGGTCAGGTAGTGCGCCACCGCGCTGGCGAAGATCGTGTTGAGCAGCGAGGTGCCGATCGAGCCGCCGATCTGCTGGCCGGTGTTGAGCGTGGCCGAGGCCACGCCCGCGTCCTGCGGCGCCACGCCGAACGTCCCGGTGTTCATCGACGGCGCGATCGTGAAGCCGAAGCCCAGGCCGGCCACCAGCAGCGGCCCGAGCACCGCCGACGCGTAGCCCGAGTGCAGGCCGATCCTGGTCAGCCACATCATGCCGCCCGCGGCCAGCAGCAGGCCGGCGGTGACCAGCGGCTTGGGGCCGACCCGGGGCAGCAGCACCACGTTGGCCAGGTTGGCGGCCACCACCACCATCGCGATCACCGGCAGGAAGGCGACGCCGCTGACCACCGGGGAGTAGCCCAGGGTCTGCTGCATGTAGTAGGTGAGGAACAGGAAGATGCCGAACATGCCCGCGCCCGCGGTCAGCACGGCCACGCAGGCGCCGGCCCGGTTGCGGTCGAGCACCACCCGGGGTGGCAGCAGCGGGCTGGCCGCGCGGCCCTGCCAGAACGCGAACGCGGCGAGCAGCGCCGCGCCGGCGGCCAGGAAACCATAGGTGGACGGCGTGCCCCAGTTGTGGCTTGCCGCGTTAGAGAATCCGTAGACCAGGCAGAACATCGAGGCCGACACGAGCGCCACCCCCGGCAGGTCCAGCCGCGGCCTGGTGCGGGCGCGCTGCTGCCTGAGCAGCAGCGCCGCCCCGGTCACGGTGAGGCCCGCGAAGATCAGGTTCACGTACAGGCACCAGCGCCAGGACAGGTACTCGGTCAGGATCCCGCCGAGCACCAGGCCGATCGCGCCGCCGGCGCCCACGATCGCGCCGTAGACGCCGAACGCCTTGCCGCGCTCCTTCGGGTCGCTGAACGTCGTGGACAGGATCGACAGGGCCGCGGGCGCGAGCAGCGCGCCGAACGCGCCCTGGGCGGCGCGCGCCGCGACCAGCATGCCGAAACCGGTGGCCGCCCCGCCGGCGGCCGACGCGGCGGCGAAGCCGAGCGCCCCGGTGAGGAACGTGATCTTGCGCCCGATCAGGTCGCCCAGCCGCCCGCCGAACAGCAGCAGGCTGCCGAACGCCAGCGCGTAGGCGGTCACCACCCACTGCCGGTCCACGGTAGTGAAGCCCAGGGCGCGCTGCGCGGACGGCAGCGCGATGTTCACGATCGTGACGTCCAGCACGACCATGAGCTGGGCGAGGCCGACGGTGCCGAGGATCAGCCACCGGCGGGGGTCGGGGTTTGCCGAAGATGTCATTTCCATGCCACCGATGCTGCCGGCCGGACGGCCCGCCGTCGTCATGCACAGGAAGCGACTATTTCCTGGTCAGCGGGGATGCCACCGGGTGCCGGCGTACCGCGCGGGGAGTAGCCGGCAATAGCTACGCCGGGAGGATGCGCTCGCGGGCAGGACACGTACGCTCGGAGGATGCGTACTGACCACGGCCGGGGAAGGTTCTACGCGGCCGGATGGCTCATCTCGGCGGGCGTCATGGTCGTGACGTTCCGCATGTGGCAACTGCACGTCCGCGAGGTCGAGCAGCGGGCCGAAGAGGCGGAACGGACACGGGACGAGACCGCCCGGCGCAAGACGATGGAGGAGCGGCTGCGGATCGCCCGTGAACTGCACGATTCCCTGACGCACAGCATCTCGGTGATCCAGGTCCAGGCCGGCGTGGCCGTGCACCTGGCGCGTAAGCGCGGTGAGGAAGCGCCGCCGCCGCTGCTGGCGATCCAGGAGGCGGGCGCGGACGCCGTACGGGAACTGCGCGCGACGCTCGGCGTGCTGCGCGAGGAGGATGGCGACGGCAGCGGTCTGCGCCAGATGGACAGCCTGGTAGCACGCGCACGGGCGGCCGGCCTCCCGGTGACAGTGACCGTGACCGGCGAGGAGCGGCCGCTTCCGCCCGAAGTGGACCAGGCCGCCTACCGGATCGTGCAGGAAGCGCTCACCAACGTGAGCCGTCACGCCGGCCATGCCTCCGCGTCGGTTCACCTGCGGTACACGCCGCAAACCCTCTCGGTCCAGGTCGCCGACGACGGCAACGGCACTGCCGCCGGCGACGGCACCCGGCCGTCAGGTCCTGGGCTGGGCCTCGTCGGCATGCGGGAACGGGTGTCCGCGCTCGGCGGCCGGCTCCAGGCCGGGCCGCAGGACACCGGCGGCTTCCGGGTGCGCGCCGAACTCCCCGCGCGGGCACCGTCGTGATCAGGATCCTGCTGGCCGACGACCAGGCGCTCATCCGCAGCGGTATCCGGGCGCTGCTCGAAGCCGAAGACGACATGGAGGTGGTCGCCGAGGCCGCAGACGGCCGGCAGGCGGTGGCGCTGGCCGCCGAGCACCGCCCGGACATCGCGCTGGTGGACATTCAGATGCCGGTACTCGACGGTGTCGGCGCGACCAGGGAGATCGCCGCGGACGAGCGGCTGGACGGCGTGCGCGTGGTGATCCTCACCAACTTCGGGCTCGACGAGTACATCTTCGCCGCGTTGCGGGCGGGCGCCTTCGGGTTCTTGCTGAAAGACACCCAGCCTGCCGAACTGGTGCAGGCGCTGCGGGTCGTCATGCGCGGGGACGCGCTGCTGTCCCCGGCGGTCACCCGCCGCCTGATCGGCGAATTCGTCGCCCGACCGCCGGACGCGGTCGCCGCGGCGGGAATGGAGAAGCTCACCAACAGGGAACGCGAGGTTGTGGCCCTGGTCGCGCACGGGCTGAGCAACGACGAGATCGCCGACAGCCTGGTGCTCAGCCCCGCCACCGCCAAGACCCACGTCAGCCGGGCGATGATCAAACTCGGTGCCCGCGACCGCGCGCAACTCGCCGTCTTCGCCTACCAGACCGGCCTCGTCACCCCGCGCACCGCCGGCTGACCCCCCGGTACCGTTCGCTTGATGCTCGACTTCGACGCCTACCTCCGCCGGATCGGCCTTAACGCGGCGGACAAGCCGGCCTGGCAGGCGATCCACCGGGCGCACGCGACGACGATCCCGTTCGAGAACCTGTGGGCGGGGCTCCCCGCGAGACGCGGCCGGCCGGGCACCTGGTGCTAGCCGCCCTTGTTCAAGCGTTCACGCGGCTTGCCCGGCTGGCCGGCGCCCCGCCAGCAGCGACGATCAGTTGCTTTGCGGAGTGTCGACGCCGACGATCCAGGTGATGCCGAAGCGGTCGGTGAGCATGCCGTACAGGGAAGCGAAAGCAGCGGGCCCGGGCAGACGTGCCGGTCGTTCAGGCCGCGGTCAGCACGCCACTGGCGGCGATGCTTCGCAGCCGCGACTGGTTCCTCGGTATCGACCACCACCACGTGTTCGACCGTGCGGGCAACATCGGCCCCACACTCTGGCTGGACGGCGAATACCTCCGCGATCCGCACCCCCGTCGAACGCTCCCTCGTCCAGGGCAGCACTGAACCACTCGCTACGCCGGTCTCTTTGGCGCCGCCACCCCGGTGGCCGGCGGGACCCGGCCGGCGGCCAGCTGCGTTCTAGCGCTCCGGGCGGTCGGCCGGCTGGAAGAGGCGGAACGTCGCGCCCTGGTCGTCGGCGCACTCGGCGGTCAGTCCGAACCGCCTGCGCTCGGGCTCGCCGGCGCGGCCGCCGGCCGCCCGGACCCGCTCGACCGCGGCCCCGATGTCGTCGACGCGGTAGGACGGCTGGACCTCGGGCTCCGCGCCCTGCGACGAAAAGATGCTCAGCGGCGGCGTGATCTGGTCGGTGCGCCACGTGCCGGGGTGGCCGGGGAGAAACGGCACCTGCAGCACGGCCTCGTAGAACTCCTTGGCCCGGCGCGGGTCCGGCGCCACCATCGTCAGGTTCGCGACATCGCCCTGGCCCGGACCGGTGGCCCGGGCCGGCGGCCTGATCAGCGTCCAGCGGTGCCCGAACGGGTCGACGATCACCGAGGCGCGACCGTAGAACTGGTCGGTCGGCTCCCGTTCCACCGAGGCGCCGCCGCGCCGGGCCCGCTCGGTACTCGCGTCGACGTCGTCGACCGCCAGGTGGAGGGTGTGGCTGAACGTCGCGGGAGAGTCGGGCGCGCGCACGGGCACGTCGGGCCACAGGTCGGAAGCTTCGGAGAACATCAGCACCGCGTCGCCGATGCCGACCTCGGCGTGGCCGATCGTGCCGTCCGCGTTGACGTGGAGGTCCCCGCGGCGCTGCGCGCCGAACACCTCGACGTACCAGTCCATGGCGCGCCGAGCGTCGGACACGACGATGTAGGGGGTCAGGGCCGCCGGCCGGGCGGGCTCGCGCTCGGCCCGGGCCGCGACGGTCTGCTGGGACATGGTTCCTCCTGGGGATGCGAAAACCTCCCGGGTCAGCCGCATCCGCAGCCGCCGGGCGAACTCGGGGTCGGGATCGGCAGGCGTGACGGGCTCGCGCAGAGCCTCGAACGGATCCGTCATCACGAGCCCTCCTCTCCCTCGTAGATCCGGCGGAACGCGGCGCGGGCCCGGACTAGCAGCGCCTCGGTGCCGTGCAGCGTGCGGTCCAGGTGCCGGGCTACCTCGGGCACCGACAGCCCGTCGAGGTAGCGCAGCGTGAGCGCGGCCCGGTGGTGCGCGCCGAGCCGGTTGAGCACCTCGCGGGCGCGGATCTGGTCGACGACCGTCTCCCACGGGTCGTCGACGCGAGCCGGCTCCCCGTCCAGCAGGCGCAACCCGCGCTGCTCCCGCTCGACCCGGCGCCAGTGGTCGGCGAGCTTGTGCCGGGCCACCCCGATCAGCCACGGGATCGACGGACCGGGCGCGCCCGGCTTGCGGACCGCGTGCACGGCGGCCAGGAACGACTCGGCCGTAAGGTCCTCGGCCAGGCCGGTGTCGCCGCAGCGCGCCAGCAGGTAGCCGTAGACGTGCGGCAGCGCATCGTCGTACAGCTTCAGCAGCCCGAACGCCGG
>DATAVV010000170.1:0-11340 GCA_036267555.1 Streptosporangiaceae bacterium
CGCCGGGTGCGAGGACGCGGTGCAGATGCCCACGGTGCCGGACAGCGTGTTGAACGGCTCGGACTTCAGGGCGATCTTGACTCCGGCCTGCGCCTCGGAGGACTGGATGGCGGCGTTCTGCTCGTCCATGCTGGCGATCCCCGACGAGTAGATGAGCTGGAAGCCCAGCGGCTGGCCCGCGGCGATGCCGGCCCCGCAGTCGGAGGCTCCGCTGCCCGGCCGCTGGCAGGTGGACGTGCCGCCGGGGGTAACCTTCCAGCCGTGCGCCTTGAGCAGCGCTATCGCCGCCGACGGCGAGTACGGGTAGGGGCCGCCCGCCTTCTCCAGCGGCGAGACCCAGGAACTGATCGCCTGGAGCGGCACCGGCCCGTTGCCCGGGTCGGCTAGCCCGGAGTAGACCTTGGCCGTGATCTGCTTGCGGTTGATCAGTTCCTCCATGGCCTGCCGGACGTATAGCTGGCGCAGGACCGGCCCGGCGCCGGTGTTGTAGAGGTTCGGGATGATCTCGGCCACGCCCGGGACGTACGCGGTGGCTATCGAGTAGCCGCTGGCCTTGAGCACGCCCTCCTGCTTGATGTCGTTGAGCGGCAGGTTGCCCACGTCCAGGCTGCTGCCCCCGCGCAGCGCGTCCAGTTCGGCCGTGTCCGAGGTGAACGGCTCGTTGACGACCTTGGCCAGGTGCGGCTTGTCCGGGCCGGAGTAGTGCTTGTTCGCCACGTAGGTGAACTGGCCGGTGCTGGCCTGGAAGGACGACAGCGCCCACGGCCCGTCCACGACCTTCCACAGCGGGTTGGTCGCGAACGTGGTCATCTGGCCGCCCTCCTTCTGCAGGAAGGCGTAGACGGCCTTGGCCCCGGCGGCGGTCTCGTCGTAGTTGCCGACCGCTCCGGTGGCCGACGTCTTGTCCCAGGCGTGCTGGGGCAGCAAGGGAACGGTGTTCAGCACGTCATCGGTGTAGAAGGCCGGGTTGTAGGAGCGGGTCAGGTGCAGCACCACGGTGTGCGGGCCGGGCGTGGACACGCTGGCCACGTCGTCGGGGAACAGCCCGGGGACGTAGCCGTTCCAGTTGCTCTTGCCCGCCTTGAGCAGGTTGTAGACGAACGTGAAGTCCCGGCTGGTTATAGGCGCGCCGTCGGACCACTTCCACGGCTTGAGGTCGATGGTGACCGTCCGGTCCCCGCCGCTGTAGCTGATGGACGTGAACAGGCTCTCCCGCGGGTTCACGATCGACTTGGCCCCGTCGCCGGGATAGACCAGGTAAGGCCACATCAGCGAGGTCAGGTTCTCGTTGAAGCCGTCGCTGTTCGTGGCGGGCACCAGCGGGAAGATGAAGTTCGGCGAGGCCGGCCAGGCGATCGTGACGGTTCCGCCGTGGCGCGGCTGGCCCTGCGGCCCCGTGCCGCCGCTGCCGGCCGACCCGGGCGAGCCCCCCGAGCACGCGGCCACGGCCAGCGACAGCACTAAGGCGGCGGCCAGGGCCCAACGGCGACAGATGCGCATACCGGTCCTCTCCTTCAGCGTCCCAACCCACCTATTACCTACTTAACTTACTGTCTAAGTAGAGTTCCGGAACTACACCACCATCTGTTCAGATTTGCCGTAAATGCTGCTGTAAGTCAATTAAGCCTGGTCACGGGCGGTTTAGCGCATCGGGTGAGCGGGCGAGGTTTTGACTCACCGCGCTGCTGCGCCGTCCGAGAAGCGAGCGGCTTGCGAACGAGTGACGAGCGAGGAGGGAAGCTCGGCGGGGTGAGGGGGGATGGGGAGGTGGGCGGGCCCGGAGGCGAGCAGCGGAGTCCTGGGTGTACGGGCGCATGCAGTAGTGCAGTACGTACTGCGGCCGGTATGGCTTTGATCAGGGCGGTTGCGCTGTGTTTCGGGGCGGGTACGGGGTGGCAGCAGGGGAGCGATCGTCTACCGCAAAGCGGCCCACGCTGCAATACTGCCTGGATGACGGGGATCCGCCTCGCCCTTGCCAACCTAAAGCCGGGCACGGGCAAGACAACATCGGCGGTCTGGCTGGCGCACGTTTTCGCGGAGGCTGGGAACAGGGTCTTGCTCGTGGATGCGGACCCTTCGGGGAGCGCTCTGGAATGGTCCGATCTCGCGGCCATGTACCCGGGAATGCCGCCTCAGACGGCGTTTCCGTTCCGGATCGTAGCCCTGCCCTCGCGGGAACTTCACCGACGTGTGCCCGAGATCGCGCGGGGTGACGACGTCGTTATCATCGACGCTCCGCAACTTGAAGACCACATCGGCATCGCCCGGTCGGCGCTGCGGTACGCGGATCAGATCCTGATCCCGTGCGCGCCGAGCCCCATCGAGATCAACCGGACCACGCCGATGCGTGACGAGATCAGCGAGGTGTGCGGGAACCGGGACCGGCCGGCCCGCTCGGCGGTGCTGCTGAACCGCTGTGTCGCGCGGGCCAGTTCCACGGCCGACGCCCGGGAGGCGCTGCAGGGCCTCGGCTACGACGTGCTGGAGACGGCCGTGCCGCGGCTGGAGATCTACGCGCAGAGTTTCGGCATGCCGATCCCCGGCACCGGCCGGGAGATCTGGCGTCAGGTGGCTCACGACGTGATCGAGCGTTGCACCCCCCTGTGCTCGACCCGGCCATGACGGCACCGAACCCATGACGTCGCAGCGGGAGCAGCGCAAGGCACAGATGGCGGCCGCGGCCGCCCGGCGCAGCCAGCCGGACACGCGGCCGGCCGGGAAGACCGCGATCCGGTCGAAGCCGGTGCGGATCACGCTCGACCTGAGCCCCGAGCTTTACCGGCAGCTAACCCAGTGGGCCGATTCGGCCGCGGTCACGCTCGACGTCCCCCGCCTGCCGCTGGCGGACGCGATGCGGGCGATGATCCGGGTCACCACCGAGCAACCCGACGCGGTGCTCGACCGGCTGCGCCGCGACCGGGACCCGTGAACCGGATGCCGGCTTAGGCGCGATGTCGGTACGGCCCGGGTGACGCCGCCGGAGACGATTTCGTTCACGCGCCTGGCCTTCGCCGCGTCCCTGGGCGCCTTCATCCTGATCGGCGCGACCGACGCGGTCTTCGGCCCGCTGCTGCATCCGATCGCCAGCGGGTTCGGGGTCTCGCTCCCGGTAGCCGGCACCGTGATCAGCGTCCAGTTCGCCGGGGCGCTGACTGGCGTCCTCGGGGAGCTGGCCATCCTGCGCTGGGCCCCGCACCTGCCCATCGCGACGTTCGCGCTCACCGTCCTGGTCGCAGGCTCGCTGACGATCGCCCTGGCCCGGACCTGGCCGGCGCTGCTCGTCGGCGTGTACCTGGCCGGCGCCGGTTTCGGGGGCACCGACTTCAGCCTCAACACGCTCATGTCCCGGACCGCACGCCGCGGCCGGGCCGCGCGTTTGAACATCCTTAACGCGGCGTTCGGGGCCGGTGCCGTACTCGGCCCGGCTGTGGCCGGATGGCTGGGCGCTGCCACGTTGACCTGGGGCTTCGGGATCGCCGCCGCGGCCTGCTGCGCGCTGGCGGCTGGCCTTTCCGGCGTCCGCCCCGCGCCGCGAGGGGCGGACCCCCGAGGCGCCGGGCCACTACCCGCCCCGGCGGCGGACCAGGACGCGGCGCGCGGCCTGCCCGAAGACCAGCCGCGGCCGGCCCGGACCGGCAACTTTGCCCACCCCGAGAAACCTGCCCGGACCGACAGCCCGGACCGGCCCGGCGGCCCCGCGCGCCCTGGCAGCCCCGCCCGCCCTGGCAGCCCCGTGCGGCGACCGGCGCCGGGCTGGCAGCGCGGCGCGATCGGCGCGATCGCGCTCGCGTACCTGCTGTACGTGGGGACCGAGTCGGGCACCGCGGGCTGGATCCCGGCGACCCTGGTCGGCCTGCACTACTCGCCGCGATCGGCCACGGTGGTGACATCGGCGTTCTGGGGCGCGATGACCGTGGCCCGGCTCCTGGTCGTCCCGGTCAGCCGGGTCATTCCGGCGCCGCGCATCGTCCTGGCCGCAGGCGGGCTGCTGACGGTCGCGCTGGCCCTGACCGCGATCCCGGCGCTCGCGCCCGCCGGCTACATCGTGGCCGGCTTCGCGGCCGGGCCGATCTTCCCCACCGGCCTGGACTGGATCGGCACGGCCTTCTCCGGGGGGCGGCACGCCACCTCGTGGGCGCTGCTCAGTTCGTTCGGCGGCGGCGTGGCCGGCCCGGCCGCGGTCGCGGTCGTGGTGTCCGTGGCCGGCCTGGCCAGCGTGCCCGCCGTGCTCGGCGCGTTCGCGGCCGCGACGTTCGGCTCGTTCGCACTGATCTGGATCGCGGGCCGCCGGCTCGCGTAGCCCGCCCCGAGGCCGCCCTAGGTCGGCACCGCTTCGCGGTAGGGCGCGACCCGGTCGGTGTCGAGCAGGTCTGGGCGGCGCAGGTACTCGATCATGAGCTGGACCGACGTCCGCGCGTCCCGCGTCAGGCCGTAGCACTGGTCTGCCGAATGGCACCGCTCCGGGGCGAACTGCCGAGCCATGGAAACAACCGTTTCGACGAGGCCGCTGAGTTCGCTGGCGTCCTGCGGGTCCAGGTCCGGGATGGTGCTCCCGGCCGCGATACCCAGGTCGGCGAACTGGTCGTGCAGCCAGCCCCACGGGTCGGCGGACAGGCGCGGATCCCAGTTGCGGCCGGAGGGCTCGTTCCCGGCGAACTCCGGGTGGTAGTGCGCGACCCTGTAGCTGGCGGGCTCGTCGACTAGGCGGTCGAACAGGTCGGCTCGCCACAGCGGCCGGTCGGCCGTGATGAGCTGCGACGCCGATTCGCTCCCCCGGTGCGGCCCCCGCACCAGTTCCCGCAGTTCGATCCGGGCGCCGTGCTCCATCGAGGCGTCGTCCAGGTCGATCTCGAACCAGTGCCGGATCACGACCGCGGACCGCCAGAACGTAAGAACCTGCTGCACGCCCGCCTCCCATGTGGTCAAAAGTTGCTGCTCCCTACGTTAAGCCGAGATACCGCGGGCGATCATCCGGGTTAGGCTCGGGAGGTGGCAATGGAGCCGATGCCGGGCGCGACATCCAGCGGCCAGGATGTGGCGCGGCGGCTGACCGAGGACGGCTATGTGGTCGTCTCCGGCCTCATCACCCCCGACGAGGTCCGGGCGGCCGCCGACGACCTGGACCGGGTGCTGCGGACGGTGCCGACCGGACGCAACGCGTTCGAGGGGCATACCACCCAGCGGGTGTACGCCCTGTTCGCCAAGACCCGCACATTCGACCAGATCGCGGTGCATCCGCTGCTGCTGGAGGTGCTGGACCAGGTCCTGGGCCACTACCAGCTCAGCGCCCCGGTGGGCATCCGTATCGGGCCGGGCGAGCAGGCCCAGATGCTGCACCGCGACGACGCGGTGTACCCACTGCCGGAGCCGCACCCGCCGGTGGTGGTCAACACGATGTGGCCGCTGGACGAGTTCACGGCCGAGAACGGCGCCACCCGGTTCATCCCGGGCAGCCACCGCTGGGAGCCGGGCCGCCCGCCGACCGCCGACGACCCGGTCGCGATCGCCACGATGTCGCCGGGCTCGGTCATGTTCTACCTCGGCAGCCTCTGGCACGGCGGCGGCGCCAACCAGACCGGCCGGGCGCGCCTGGGCGTGATCCTGGAGTACGCCTCGGCCTGGCTGCGGCCGCAGGAGAACCACTGCCTCGCGGTGCCGCGCGCGGTGGTCAGGCAGCTACCGCAGCGGCTCCAGGAACTGCTCGGCTACAACATCTACCCGCCGTTCCTCGGCTACGTCGACGGCAGCCACCCGCGGAAGGTGCTGTCGGCCGAGCCCTGACCGCCAGCCTGAAGCCGGCCGGGAGCCCCGGTCAGCCCGGGCCCGCGTCGATGACCTCGCGCACGCGGACCGGGTCGGGTTGCAGGCCGAAGTCGGTGACCGCCCAGGTCAGGCCGGCCCGCTCCCACGGCCCCAGGTCCTCCTCCGGGTCCAGTTCCGTGATCACGTCGAACGGGGCGCCGGCCGGGCGCAGCGCTCGGGCCTCGGCGACGAGTTCGGCCAGCGCGTCCGGGCCGGGCAGGTTGATCGGGAACAGGCCGTCCCAGCGGGCCGCCCGGCGCACCGGCCGCCGGTTCGGCCACTCGGCCGCCACCCACACCGGGATCCTCGGCCGCTGCACCGGCACCGGCTCGAAGTCCCCGGCCCAGTACCGGGCCAGGTCGTCCAGGCCCTGGTCCAGCCGCTGGGCTCGCTCGCGCGGGTCGGTGATCTCGCCGAACGGCTCGAGTTCGTTATTGCGCACGCTGCCCAGGCCGACGCCGAGCGTCAGGCGGCCCGAGCTCAGCCGGTCCAGGGTGACCGTCTCCCTGGCCAGCTTGTGCACGCGCCGCCGCGACAGCGGGGTGACCATCGGCCCGATCCGCACCCGGCTGGTCGCGCACGCGACCGCGGCCAGGCTGACCCACGGGTCGGCCACGGCGCGCACCGGCGGCCGGTAGGCGATGTGGTCCCACACGAAGAAGCCGTCCCAGCCGCGATCCTCGGCGGCGGCCGCCAGGTCGGCCAGGACCTGCGGGTCGGAGAGCTGGTCAAAGGGCGCCACGTCGATCGCTCGTTTCACACGCCGAGCCTAACGGCGCGGTCTGGCAACCCGCCGGCCAGGCACGGACCGGCCCGGGCGCCAGACCGGCCGGGGCGCTGCGACCGGGCGAGGTGCCGCCGGCCAGACCGGGCCAGGGGCTGCCTGACCGGGCGAGGTGCCGCGTTAAAGCTGAATCTCAGGCTTGTTCGCGCGAGCACCACCAGGTCGAGCGACCGCCCACGAAGGCGTGCTTCATCTCGGCGCCGCAGCGCGGGCAGGTGCCGCCCGGGTGGCGCGCAGCGATGACGTCGCCGGTATGCGCCCCGCCCTTGGCCTTCGCGGTGGCCAGGGCGGACCGCAGGGCGCGGTAGAGGCGGTCGGCGTCCGCGGGGTGCAGGGTGTTCACGCGGGCGGCGGGCGGCACCTTGGCCTGCCAGAGGATCTCGTCGGCCAGCAGGTTGCCGACCCCGGCGATCTTGGACTGGTCGAGCAGCCGGGCCTTGACCGCGATCGTCCCCCGGCTGATCAGGTCGCGGAACTCGGCCGGCGTGACCTGCTCGGCGTCGGGCCCGAGCGCGCCGAGATCGGGGTCCAGGCGGACGCGGCCCAGCCGGCGCTTGTCGAACAGCGCCAGGCGGCCGCCGTCGTCGAACTCGAGCGTGAAGCGGTCCCACTCCGACTTGTGCGGCTGCGCGTCGCGGCGGCGCGGCCCGCCGCCCTCGGCCGCATCGCCGCCGGCCGACACCACGATGATGCGGCCGCTCATTCCCAGGTGAATGCCCAGGTCCGGGCCGGGTGTCCGGGACCGGCCGAGCCCGGAGGTGGGGCACCACATGGTCTTGCCGCGGCGGCAGGCCGCGGTGAGCGTGCGGCCGACCAGCGCGTCGCGGATCTGGCCCGGGGGGTGCGGGCGGCACACGAACGTGTCGGTGTCGTCGACGTCGACGATGCGCCGGCGCAGGGCGCGGTCTTCGATCAGGCGGCGGGCGGTCTCGACCTCGGGAAGCTCTGGCACCCCACCGTTCTACCGTCAGGCGGCCGGGAACCGGTGCGAGGTATGCCCGAAGGAGCCCTTGGCGAACGCCAGGACCTTGGCGGGCCGTACCGCGTACACCGTGGCCTGGACAACTCCCTCCGGGTTCAGGAAGCCGCTGTCACCGGCCTCGAACTGCCAGCGCCCGTCCCACTTCGTGCTCCAGGCCTCGGCCAGGTGCTTGAGCGTCTCGCCGCTGGTGACCGGGACGGCGCTCACAATGCAGACGGACGGCGCGGCCCGAAGTAATCTGCCGACGGCCGGCGTCCGGTCAGCCCGCGCCGAAGCACACGAACGGGCTGAACCGCTCGGTCTGGGCGGCCTGGGCGAGCGCCTCGGCCGGCCGGGCACCCGTTGCGAGCAGCTTGTGGTAGACGGTCATCGTGCCGACGGCAGCGGAGTCGGCGACCCGGGTGACGCTCGAGATCACGTTGGCCGTGCCGACGTAGAGCAGAGCCGCGGTGAAGCCGAGGATCTCCTCGCCGGGCCGCACGACGGTCCGGCCCACGTCGCAGGAGGACAGCACCACCTGTTTCGGAGCGGCGGCCAGTTGCTGGATGTCGTAGGCCATGAGCGGCCCGTCGGCCAGGTCGAGCCGGGAAAACAGGACGTTCTCCCGGTCGTGGTGCCCGTGCGCGGCCAGGTGCGCGAGCGGCGCGCCGTCCAGGGCGCGCAGCGTCGCGCTCACGGTGGCGGTTTCCTCGAGCAGCGGGCGGCAGCCCGGATAGACGTTGGCGATCGCGCTGATCTCCCCGGCGGCGTGTTCCAGGTGCGGCCCCGCGACCAGCAGCGGCGCCCTGGCCCGCGGCCCGGCCGTGGCAGCCAGCCCGCGGCGCCAGGCGGTCAGCCAGGACGACGCGGACGAGCACACCGTGACCGGGCGGCCGCGCAGGTCGGGGAGCACGCTCCAGGGGATGCTCGCCAGTGGCCCGGCCGGGATGAGGACGAGGCCGTCGTCACCGACCAGTGGCAGCAGCGGCGCCACGATCTCGGCCGTGAGCACCTCGGTCTGGTGCCGGATCGACTCGCAGATCACGATCTCCAGCCGCTCGGGCAGCCGCCGCCCGGCCAGGGTATCCAGGTCCACGTTCAGCCGCCGGGCGGCCTCGGCCGCGGCCTCGGCGTCACCGAGCCGGACCAGGCGCACCGATCCGCGCCGCACCACGACCGCGACCATCCGGCCGTGGCGGCCCAGGATGCCCACCAGGCTCCGGCCGCTGGCCTGGAGGCCCGCGGCCACCTCGCCCAGGCTGGCCTGGGCGCTGGCCTGGCCGAGGCCGCCGGCCTGCCAGCCGTGTTCCCTGATCTCGCGCTGCAGCTCGGTGCGCCGGGCGATCATGGCCGGGTCACGGTTGCCGTTCAGCTCCGCGTTGCGGATCAGGAGGCTGAGCTGACGCAGTTCGGCCAGGACCGCCACGGCCCGGGGATCGGCCGGGGGCCGGACCGGCCGGGCCCGGAACGCCTGCGCGCGGGAGCGTTCCAGCCAGGCGAACACCAGCGGGGCGGAGCCGCGGTCCAGGGCCAGCCGCAGCCCGGCCGCGGCCAGGTCCGCGCCGAGCGCGGCGGCCCCGGTCTGCAGGTCGATGCTGCCCAGCCGGCCGCGGCGGGCGTGCACCATGGCCAGGCCGGCCCGCAGCTCGGCCAGCGCCGCTCCGGGACGCCCTTCCCGCTCCGCCAGCTCGGCCCGGGTCAGCCGGCGCATCAGGCTGACGTCCAGCGGCACGGCGGGCCCGCGGCGGCGCACGGCCGCGATCCGGCGGGCAGCCTCGCCGGGACGGCCGGCCGCGAGCAGCGTTCTGGCCGCGAGCAGGTCGGCCCGGTCCCCGTCGTCCTTCAGCCCGCAGTCGCGCAGGTGCCCGGCGAGCACCAGCGCCGCCGCGGCGATCGGTGCCGGGCGCCCCCGGGCCAGCGCACGGGCGCGTAGCTGGGTGAGCTCGGCCAGGCCCGCGCACGCCTCGTTGCCCCGGCGGCGGAAACGGCGTTCGGCCAGGGCCGCCAGCCGGCCCGCGGCGGCCAGGTCGCCCACGGCCAGGGCCGCCTGGGCCCGGGCCAGCTCCGCGTCCGCGAGGTCGTGATTGAGCCGCTGGCGCCGGAACGAGGCGATCGCGCTATCCAGCTCGCTGGCGGCGTCCCCGGCCAGGCCGACCGCGAGCAGCGCGCGGGCCTTGTCGGTCGCGAGCACGGGCAGGTAGCCGGGCGCGGACAGCCGGTACGCGCCGGCGGCCGCGTTGAAAAGCTGCAGCGCGGCGGGGATGTCACCTTCGAGCAGGTCGCAGTAGCCCAGGTTGTGCAGGGCCTTGGCCGCGATCAGGTCGTATCCTTCGGTGGCCGCGACGCGCCGGCACCGGACCAGGTCGGCGCGCGCCCGGCGGGCGAAGCCGATGTTGAGGTAGGAGAAGCTGCGGTTGAGCAGCGCGTACGCGAAGCTCGCGGTCTCCGAGGCGTTCCCGTCCAGCAGCGTTATCGCCTCGTCCAGCATCTTCAGCGCGTCGTCACCGCGCCAGGTGCGCATGTAGAGCAGGCCACGCTGGCCCAGCAGCACGCCGCGGTCGGCCGAGGCGACCAGGGCTTCGGCCCGGTCCAGCAGCCGCAGCCCGTACTCGGTGCGGCCCTGCTCGGACTCCCAGGCGGCCAGGATCATCAGCAGCCGGGCGGCCAGGGCGTGATGGGCTGGGTGGATCCGCCCGGCGTCGGGCTCGCGGCCGTCTTCGGCCCACCCCAGCCCGCGCAGGCCGGTGCGCAGGTAGCGGGCCCCGACGGCCGGGCGCCCGGCGTTGCCCGCCTGCAGGCCACGCTGACGCGCCTCGCGGGCCTGCTTCTCGGCACGGGCCAGCGAGGTCTCGCCGTGAGCGGTGCGCCGCTCGGCGCGAGGCATTCGGCAGGCGCCTCCTAGGGGTGTGTGCCGCCTCAGAGGACGAGGGCCGGGGTTACCACGGTCCGCGCGGCTGTGTCCGGCTCTCCCGCCGGCTCGTCCAGGTCGCGCGCGGCCGGCCGGACCAGCAGCCGCGCGACGCCGCGCGGCACCCGGGCGAACGCGAAGCGGCCCTGCTCGTCGCTGGCCACGCTGAGGGAGTCCGCGGCGGTCTTGATCTCGACCTGACGGCGCTGGGCGGGCGCGAGCCAGCCGTCGAGGCGGGCCGTGCCGTCCCGGTTGACGTCGATACGGATCATGACGGTCAGACTGTCGCTGTCGAACGTGACCGTGCGGTTCTGCTCGGCGCCGCGGACGGCCAGGGCCAGATCCTCCTCTTCGGCCAGCCAGGCCATCTCGATCTCCAGGTCGCGCAGGGCCAGACCGAAGCGGATCCGGTCCGGGAAGTCGGGCGGCATGGGGTCGATCGCCTCGAATATCGCGCGAATGTCGGCGAGCAGCCGGACGTCGACCTCGTCCATCAGGCCGTAAGCGGCTGCGCCGCCGCCGGCGTCTCCAGGCGTCATCGCGAGGTTCACGGTGATCAGCCCGGCCCGTCCAGGCCCTGCCCGGCCCGCAGATCCGCCAGCGCCGCCTGGGCCCGGGCCGTCGCCGCCTGCGCCCCGGGCAGGCCCAGGCCCAGTGCCGGGTCGGACGCCTGGTCCAGCAGCGCCTTGGTGATGCGCGCGGCCACCAGCGGCGCCGAGAACGAGGTGCCGCTCCAGATCGCGAACCCGCCCCGGTAGTCGTCCGGGTCGAGCGCCTCGCGCTCGGGCGGCAGCGAGACCCCGGGCGGCATCTCGTTGGCCGGGTGCGCGGGCATCCTGAGCTCGGGGCCGCGGCTGCCGTTGATGTCGACGGGGAACGTGCTGA
>DATAVV010000171.1:0-20971 GCA_036267555.1 Streptosporangiaceae bacterium
AGCGGCCAGTACTACTACACCGTCCAGAACACCCAGACCAACCCGGCCGCCAACACCTGGACCGCCTACCTGTACAACTACACGACCAGCGAATGGGACACGTTCTACACCAGCTCCGACACCGGCAAACTCAGCAACAGCGGCGGCGGCTGGGACATGAACGAGGTCTACACCGACTACAACACCAGCACCGGCGAGGGCGACTACTGCACGATCACCAAGGGCGACGTCTTCGAGAGCACCGGCCTGCAGTACCAGCTCAGCCAGGGCGGAAGCTGGACCGCTGCCACCACTTCCAACTCCAGCATGAACCTGGCCTACCCCCGGGGCGCCGACCTGGGCTGCGACAACAGCTGGTACGCGCTGCCCACCCCCAACAGCGCGTGGAATGTCAGCAACACCACGCACAGCGCCGGCGAGCTGAAGGGCGGGCCCTCCGGCAAGTGCGTGGACACCGCCAAGGATGCCTTCGCCAACGGCACCAAGGAGGAGATCTACACCTGCAACGCCGGCTCCGGCCAGGAGTGGACCTACACCGCGTCCGGCCAGCTCACCGTGGACGGCGGCAAGTACTGCCTCGAGGCCAAGGGCCAGGGCAAGACGCCGGGGACTCTCGTCGACCTGTGGTCGTGCAACGGCGGCGAGAACCAGCAGTGGAGCTTCAGCATCAAGCACATGCTGGTCTCCGAGCAATCCGGCCTGTGCCTGCAGGTGACTAGCGCCAGCACCGCCAACGACGCCCAACTGGAGCTCGGCACCTGCGCCGACGCCTCGAACCAGCAGTGGGGCTGGTCATGACCTGAGCCGGACATGACGCGGGCGGCGCGGGGTGCTGGGTACCCGCGCCGCCCGCGCGTTCGGTGGCCCGTTTCAGGAGAACGTGAACCAGTGGACGTTCACGAAGTCGGCGCCCTGACCCGAGACGAACGCCAGGTAGACGGTGTGCACGCCGGTGGTTGACGAGATGTTGGCCGGCACGGTCTCCCAGTCCTGCCAGCCGCCGGTGCTGCCGACCGAGAAGCTGCCGACGGCCGCGTTAGAAAGGCTGTCGAGACGGACCTCGACCAGGCCGCCGATGCCGGCCGCCGCGCCCGAGGCCACCCGGGCGATGAACTGGGTGCACGGGTTGGAGCTGAAGTCGACGTTGTCGTACTGCAGCCAGGATCCGTTCTGGATCCAGCCGACGTCCAACCCGCCGCCGGTATCGCTGGTCGACTCGGTCTGCGTGTCGCTTTGCGCGGTGTAGTCCGAGGCCGCGATGGTCGAGCGCGCACTGGTGGCGCCGCCCCCGCCCCCGCCGCCTCCCCCGCCGGTTCCGGTTGCGCTGAACGGCCAGAACGTGAGGACGTAGCCGCTGGCGCCGGAGCACGTGAACGTGCTTGTCGGGTCGTCGAAGGCGTAGCTGTAGGCGGCCGGGCAGCTCTGCTTGAAGTAGGCGGCGTAGTCCACCGGCCAGGTGGCGGGAGTACACGTGGACGGCGAGTTGTACGCGCCGGCACAGCAGTACTGGTCGGTGCCGAACTCCGAGCAGGCGGACAGGCAGGCGATGGTGTTGCCGCTGGAGTCGATGTCGGCCAGCGCGCTGGGGCAGGCCGGATTGAGGTTGACGTTGCATCCCGCGGTGCCGCACTGGTACGGGTTGCTGGAGCTGGTGGTCCCGCCGACCGGGGCCACCGTGACCGGGATGTTGAACGCGTCCACGAAGCTGACGTCGTAGAAGTCGCTCGACGTGCCGCCGCCGAGGGTGAACTCGGCCAGCGAAACGTTGGGCGTCCCGCCCGCGCCGTTGCACGCGAGCACGCCGCCGCAGTCGCCGGTCTCGCACGAACCCGAGCCCGACGAGTTGAACGTGCAGTAGGTGCGGGCCCAGAACCGGCCCGCCCACGTGTCCGGCACGGTTACCGTCATGCTCTGCCCGGAGGCGAGTTCCCAGCCGCCCCCGTTCGGGATCGCCTGGCCCGCGTTGCCGAGCGCGCCCGGCCAGATCGTCTGGCCGGTGTTGTTCACGAACGTGAACGTAGCGGACCCGGCCGCCGACGCCCGGCCCGGCCACCCGGCCGTTCCGAGCCCGACCGCGGCCGCGGCCCCACCGATCAGGCCGAGTACCCTCCTGCGGCTGTGCGGGCGTGCCAGCCGCCGGGCGGCCGCGTCTGTGATGCTGTCGAACGACATTGCCTTCCTCCTCACTGGTTACCTGGTGCCGCCCCACGTTGCTGGCTCATGCCGCGGAAACCCGGCTCGCCTGTCGTGCCTGGTCCAGCACGGTCTCCAGCTGGCCGGCGCTGAAGGCGGCACTGGCCGCGATTACGGTCCCGGCGCGGTCGGTGACCACCGCGTACGGAGTGCCGGGGATGTCGTTGGCCTGCAGCAGACCCGGCCCGGCGACCAGCGGCAGAGTGACGCCATGCCGGCCCAGGTAGGCACGGGTCTTGACCTCGTCGGCGTCGCTGACCAGCACGGTCCGCTCGCCGGCTCGCATGGCCGAGGCGATCGAGGTGAACGCGGGCAGGGCCGCCGCGCAACTGCCGCACTCGGGCCGGACGAAGCCGTAGAGGACCAGGTCGGGTTCCGGGGCGCCGGTGCCGGCCACGGGCGCCTCGTCGAACTGCAGGCGGCGCCCCGGCTCCGGCCCGCGCCGGGCCGGCGGCGCGGCGGGCGCCCGCGGCTCCGAGCGCAGGTGCAGCAGCCCTACCTGCCTGGTCAGCGCGATGATGGCGACGGAGTCGATCACCACGATGACCGACAGCAGGGCGATCACGGTCCACAGCGCGGTCACGCCTGCTCCCCCTGGGTCGCGACGGCGGCCCGCGCGAGCCGGCCTGGCAGCAGCCGCGCGGTCTCGGCGAGCAGGAACACCAGCACGAGCATGAGCGCGGCGGCCAGTGCCTGCTCGCCCAGGCCGGCCGCTGGCGGCCCGGCGCCCCGGGCCGCCAGCGACACCACGGCGATGGCCGCGAGCAGCGCGGTCCGCAGCAGGGACGGCAGCCCGACCATGGCCAGCTCGCCCGTGCCGCCGAAGCACGCGCACGGGATCCGCTGCCCGCGCGCCAGGGCCAGCGCCATCGCGGCCAGGAAGCCGCCGGTCAGCGTGGTCGCGAGGATCAGGCCGACCAGCCGGGTCCCGGGCGCGGCGAGCAGCACCGCGCCGCCCGCCTCGGCCAGCGCCAGCGCGATCGCGGCGGGCCGGACCAGCGGGGCGGGCAGGATCCGGTAGTTCGCGACCTGCCCGGCGAACACCCAGGGATGCCGGAGCTTGATCACGCCGGAGACGGCGAGAACCGCGGCCAGGACCAGGTAGCCAGAGGATGAGAGCAGCATCGTTTATTCTCGCTATCCGGAGCAGATTGCGGGCGAAATTGCATTTGCCAGGCGGATGGATTCCGCGCGACATGACAATCGCCAGCACCAGCGGGTTTACGTGCTTAGATAGTTCTTTCCCCGACATCCGCCGTCAAGCCAGAACAAACCGATTTAAGATTATATTAAGCTTTTCTTTATATCTCCTTTCCGGCGCGCCCCGGCGGGGCCTGGGCACCGGAGCGGATGGTGTCTCTGGCGGCCCCGGACGGGACCTGGGCCGAGCCCGGGCGCCGGGCGGATGGTGTTTCTGGCGGGCTCGGGGAGGATGGTGCGGTGGACACCGAGTCGTTCCTGGGCGCGGCCTGCGACCTGCTGGCCGTGGCGTCGACCGCCGACCGCCCCGAGGACCTGCACCGGGCGCTCGGCCTGGTGCTCGACTTTGTCGGGCCCGGTTTCACGGTCGAGCGGTTCGAGTCCGGGGGCAAGCCGAGCGCGCTGGTCTATCCCGGCCCGCGGCGGCCGCATTTCAGGGTCATACTCAACGCGCACCTGGACGTGGTGCCGGGCCTGCCGGACCAGTTCCGGCCGCGCCGCGACGGCGCCCGCCTGTACGCACGGGGCGCCCAGGACATGAAGGTCTCGGCGCTGGCCGCGGCCCAGGTGTTCCGCGACGTGGCTCCGGCCCTGCCCTACCCGGTCGGGCTGCAACTGGTCACCGACGAGGAGACCGGCGGCCGGGACGGCACGCTGCACCAGCTTGACCAGGGCGTCAGCGCGGATTTCGCGATCATCGGCGAACAGAGCGGGCTGCGCATCGTGACCGATTCCAAGGGCATGGTCACCGTGAACCTGCGGGCCGCCGGCCGCGGCGCCCACGGCGCGTACCCGTGGCTCGGCGACAACGCCCTGCTCAAGCTCATCCGCAGCGTGGACGCCATCCTGGCCGCCTACCCCATCCCCGAAGGGGAAGCCTGGCGCACCACCGTCAACCTGGCCAGGATCGAGACCCCCAACACGGCGCTCAACCAGATCCCGGCGCTGGCGCAGGCGTGGCTGGACATCCGCTACCCGCCGCAGGACACCGACTTCAGCGGCCGGACCGCCGAGCAGGTTACCGCCCACCTGGCCGCCTTCTGCGCGCCGGGCGTCACGCCGGCCGTCGCCCACGCCGACCCGCCGCATCACGCCGACCCGGGCCGCCCCGAGATCGCCAGGCTGGCGCGGGCCGTGCGGGACCAGGGGTACCGCCCCGACTTCCTGCGCAAGCACGGCGCGGCCGACGGGCGCTTCTACTCCCAGCGGGGCATCGACGCCGTGATCTTCGGCGTCGGCGGCGGCGGCCAGCACGGCGCCGACGAGCACGTCGACATCACCACGATCGCGCCGTACTGCCGGGCGCTTGAGGCGTTCCTGCGGTCCGGGTGACCTGGTCCGGGCGGCCCGGCGCGGCCGGGGCCAGCAAGGCCCGGAACATGGTTTCCCGGCGCCCCGCCCGCCGCCGCCGCTCGCGCCGCCACCACCAGATCCCCGCGGCCAGCGCGACCGCGATCAGGGCCGCCCCCTCGGCGGCCTGCGCGGTCGCGCGGGCGTAGGACGGGTGCGCCACGACCGCCGCGGGCAGCACCGCGTCGACGTTGCGCGGGTCGTAGCGCACGACCACGTACCGGGTGCCGTTGCCCGGGGGCGGCTCCGCCGAGAACGCGCCGTCGAACGTCGTGTCGGCCGTGAGCGCCAGCGTGCCGTCCGGGAGGCTGAACCCGAACGCGGCCTCGGGGATATCGTTCATCCCCGCGCTGGCCTGCACCTGCTCGGGAACGTACCGGGTGACCACGGCGGTCGAGGTCGCGCTGTGCGCCCGCAACTCGGCCACCAGGGCCCGGCCCCGCAGCAGCGAAGCCACCCCGGTGCCGATCAGGATGCCGCCGAGAACGAGCACCAGGATGACAGCCACATAAGGCAGCGCGCGGACATTATTCGCCCGTATCAGTCGCGGCACAGGCGTCGGGCGCGGCATGGCAGCCATTGCAGCATAGGCCCGACCCCCTCGCAACGAGATCATGCGGTGGGCCGGCGCCTTTGCGAGGTTCCCGGGGTCGCCCAGACAAGCACCGCGGCGCGTCCCGGGGGGTCGCCCCCCCGGAGCCCCCGGGCAGATGCAGATACAGCATGATGAGGGCGTGACGCGGCCCGATGAATCCCTGGACCAACGCGACCCGCAGCGCCCGGTGCGGCTGCTGCAGGCCGAGCACGACGCATTGCTGCCGATCCTGGCCCGCACCCCGGAGGCGGCCTTTGACCGGCCGACCGCGTGCCCGGACTGGTCGGTGCGGGACGTTCTGTCGCATTGCTCGGCCGCCCTGACCCGGGCGGCCACCGGCCGGCTGCACGCCTTTACCCCCGAACTCAACGAGATCGACGTGGCGGAGCGGCGGGCCTGGCCGCTGAGCCGGGTCCTGTCGGAACTCCGGAGCGGCTACCTGGCCGCCGGGCCCGTGATCCGCGACGCCGGGGGCAGGCTGGACGTGATCGCTCTCGGCGAGTGGGTGCACGGCGGCGACGTGCGCGACGCCCTGGGCGAGTCGCTGGCCTACGCCAGCGACGGCATCGACGACGCGTGCGCGCTGCTCGTCACCCGGACCCGCCGGCGGGAGGTCCCGCTGGTCGAGACCAGCCTGCCGGACGGCACGCTCCGGCTCGGCGTGGCCGTGCCCGGGCGGCCGACGGCCACCTTGCGCACCGACCACGCCACGCTGATGCGGCTGTTCGCCGGGCGGCCGGCCGCACGCGGCGACTACCGGCTGGACGGCGCCTCCGCGCGGGAGCTTGCCGTCTTCTGACGCCGGTCAGCGGCCCCTGGTGATCGCCGCCACCTCGGCGTCGTCCAGCCTGATGGACGCCGCGGCCACGTTGGTCGCGACGTGCTCGGCCGATCCGCTGCCGGGTATGGGCAGGATCTGCGGTGACCGGGCCAGCAGCCAGGCCAGCACGATCTGGCGCTGGCTGGCGTCGTGCCGCTTGGCCGCCTCGGCCACGGCCGGGTTCCCCTCGGCCTGCTGGATCGGTGCCCAGGGCAGGAACGCGATCTGCTCGATCTCACAGGTGTCCACCATCGACTCGGACTTGCGGTCGGCGGCGTTGTACCGGTTCTGCACCGAGACGATGGGGGTGATCTGCTGGGCCTCCCGCAACTGGTCCTCCGTCACGTTGGACACCCCGATGTGCCGGATCTTGCCCTCGTCCTTGAGCTGGACGAGCGCGCCGATCGACTCGGCCAGCGGAACGCGGGAGTCGGGCCGGTGCAACTGATACAGCGGGATCTGGTCCAGCCGCAGCCGCTGCAGGCTCCCCTCGCACTGCTGGCGCAGGTGCCCGGGCCGGCCGTCGACCTCCCAGCGGCCCGGCCCGGGCCGGACCAGGCCGCCCTTGGTCGCGATGACCAGGTCGTCGGGGTAGGGGGAAAGCGCCTCGGCGATCAGCCGCTCGCTGACATCCGGGCCGTAGGAGTCGGCCGTGTCGATGAAGTTGACGCCGAGTCCGACGGCCTGCCGCAGGGCCGCGAGGGCCCGGTCCAGGTCGGGCGGATCACCCCAGACGCCCTCGCCAGTGATCCGCATCGCGCCGAAGCCCAGCCGGTTCACCACCAGATCGCCGCCGATCTCGATGGTGCCCGCCGCTGCCGCGCTGCCCGAACCGGTCATGATCCATCCCTCCTGGTTGCCTGCCCCCAGTCTCTCAGCCGGGCACCGGGCCCGCGCCAAGGCCCCGCGGCCGGCCCGCGGGCGCCAGCGGTCATCCGGCGCCGGCCGGCCGGGCCCGGCTGAGCATCTCCCTGGCCCGGGCCGTGCGCACCGCGTCGGAGAGCGTGTCGAGGTCGAACGCCCCGTGGTGGCGCCGCCCGTTGATGAAGAACGTCGGTGTGCCCGACACGCCGCTGACGTCAGCGGAGTCCGCGTCCTCGTCGATCCGGGCCGCCCCGGCGCCCCGGGACAGGTCGCGGGCGAACTGCCCGGCCGCCAGGCCGAGGTCGCTCGCGTAGCCGATGAGGTCCTCGGCGGTGAGCGCGCCCTGATGCTCGAGCAACTGGTCGTGCATCTCCCAGAACTTGCCCTGCCGGGCCGCGGCCTCGGAGCCCTCGGCCGCAAGCTGGGCGTGCGGATGCACGTCGGCCAGGGGCAGGTGCCGCCACACGTACCTCAGGTCGCCGTAGTCGGCCAGCAGTTCCCTGATCACCGGCTCGGCCTGACCGCAGTACGGGCACTCGAAGTCGCCGTACTCGATGAGCGTGACCGGGGCCTTGGCCGGGCCGCGCACGTGGTCGCGGCGCGGGTCGACCGGCACCGCGAGATCGATGACGGACTCGGACGCGCCGAGCAGCGCCCGCGCCCGCAGCCGCTTCGGCAGCAGCGCGGTCAGCCGGAAGATGATCCAGGTCAGCACCGAGGCGCAGAGCGCGCCCGAGAGCACGCCCACCTTGGCTTCGGCGAGTTGCTCGCCATGGAACGCGAGCGAGGCGATCAGCAGCGAGACGATCAGGCCGATCCCGGCGATCGCGCCGGCGCCGGTCACCGCGGCCCAGCCGACCGGCGGCCGGATGCGCCCGCGGCTGAGCCGGGTGAGCAGCCAGGCCGAGCCCACGGTCCCGACCGGCTTGCCGATCACGTAGCCGAGCAGGATGCCCAGCGTGACCGGCGTGGTGAAGGCGCGGGCCAGGAAGCCCCCGCTAACCGTCACGCCGGCGTTGGCCAGCGCGAACAGCGGCACGATCAGGTAGCTCGACCAGGGATGGAAGATCTGCTGCATCCGGTCGTTCGGCGAGATCGCGACGCGCACGCTCTCCCGCGCGGAGCGCGCCAGTTCCGGCGTGGGCTGCTCGCGGACCAGCCGGAACCCCTCGGAGGCCCGCTCCAGGTCGCGGCGCGCGGCCGGATGCGCGACCGTGAGCAGGCCCATGGCCAGGCCGACCACCAGCGGGTCGACGCCCGACTGGAAGAACGCGACCCAGGCCGCCGCGCCGAGCGCGACGTAGAGCACGCCGCGCCGGATGCCCAGGGCCCGCGCCAGCGCCACCACGGCCAGCAACGCCACGCCCACCGCGAGCGCGACCAGGTCGATGTGGCCGCTGTAGACCACCGCGATGACCGCGATCCCGGCCACGTCGTCGACGATCGCGAACGTGAGCAGGTAGGTGCGCACCCGGTCGGGAACGTTCGGGCCGACCAGGGCCAGCATGCCGAGCGCGAACGCGGTGTCGGTGGACATGGCCGTGCCCCAGCCCGTGACCGTGGGGTGGCCCGCGTTGATGGCCAGGTAGATGCCGATCGGCACGATCATCCCGCCCAGGCCGATCAGCAGCGGCAGGGCCAGCCGCCGCCGCTCGCGCAGTTCTCCCATGTCGAACTCGCGGCGCGCCTCCAGCCCGGCGACCAGGAAGAAGAACGCCATCAGCCCGGAGTTCAGCCAGCCTTGCAGGTCGTCGGAGAGCCCGGCCGAGCCGAGCCGGATCGACAGCCGCGTGGCCCAGCAGGCCTCGTACGACGCCTGGTTCGCGTTCGCCCAGATCAGGGCGGCGATCGTGGCGGCCAGCAGGATCGCCGCGCTGCCGGTCTCGGTGCGCAGGAACTGGCGCAGCGGCGTCTGTCGGCTGCGCGCCCAGGCCGTGCTCAGCGGCGCCGGCCGGACCGGTGGCCGGGCCGGCTGGCGGGGCGGGCCGGAGGGATCGGGGGCCGTCACGCCGGCCGCGTTTCCGGCCCGGGCTCGGTGGCCCGCAGCGCCAGCGCGAGATCCGACAGGCTGGAGACGATGGCGTCCGCCCCGGCGGCGGCCAGGCGCGCGCGGTCGGAGGGCGCCGCCGCGTAGCCGATCGCGGGTGACCCGGCCGCCCGGGCCGCCCCGATGTCGGCCGGCGAGTCGCCGACCACGGCGCAGTCGGCCGGCGCGGCCGCGAGCCCGGCCGCGGCGGCCTCGATGAAGTGCGGGCTGGGCTTGAGCTTGCCGGTGTCCGGGCCGGTGCGCGCGACGACCACGGGGATCCGCTGGTCTAGGTTGTGCCGGGTGAGGTACTGGCGGACCGCCCGCGCCGAGTTGTTGCTGACGACAGCGACCAGCCGGCCCGAATGGTCACACGCGGCGAGGACGTCGGTCAGGTGCTCGGCGGGCTCGGCCGTGGCCACCGCGTCGCATTCGGACCGGGCCAGTTCGGCCTCGACCTGCGAGCCGGCCTCGAGGCCGGCCGAAACCGCGAACGACATGATCGCGAACCAGTCGCTGGTCTCCTCGATGGCCGGGGACATCCTGATGCCCCTGGCGCTGAGCACCGCGCGGAGCCGGCCGGCCACCGGAGCCGTGGGTGCCCTCGCGAACAGTGCGCAGACCGGGCCGTCGAAGTCGAGCAGCAGATGCCGGGCATGGCGCACGATGTCGGCGAGAGCGGAGTTTGTCGCGCATTGGGCGTTCATCGGACCGGTCTTCCCTGCGAGAGCCTTGTCGATCATGTACCCGGATGCGGGCCCGGCGCCACGGGCCCGCGGCGCCTGGGTCCATCGAAGCCGGCCGGCCAGCGCGGCCACCAGAGGAGGTCACCAGTGAACCAGGGCGCGGGCGGGTACTCGTGGGCCGACGACATCGGCGCCGTCGACCTGGACGAGCTATCCCACCTGTACGTGATCGCGCCGCTCGGCCACAAGGAACCCGCCGCGCTGGCCACGGTCTTCGGCAACAGCATGTTCCGGTGTTTTGTCTACGCCGGCGGCGTGCTGGTGGGGGCCGGCCGGGTCCTGGCCGACGGTGTCGACACCGCCTACATCGCGGACGTGGCCGTCCACCCCGACCACCAGGGGCGCGGCCTCGGTAAGGCGATCGTCCGCAGGCTCGTGGCCCTGTCCGGCGAGCACCAGAAGATCATCCTGTACACGCTGCCCGGTAACGAGGGCTTCTACGCCAAGCTCGGCTTCCTGCGGATGAACACGGCCATGGCCATCTGGCGGGACCAGGCGAGCGCCGTCGGGCGCGGGCTGCTGAGCCCGGATCTGTGAGCGGCCGGCCGGCCCGGTCCTCACATCGAGGCCCGGATCAGGCCGGCCAGGCCGGGCGGCCAGACCTGCTCGCGGGTGGCGTCGAGTTCGGCCAGGGTCCACCAGCGCCAGGCGGCGATCCCGTCGCTGGCGTGCATGGCTTCCACGCCATGGATCGCCCGGCAGGCCTGATCGGTCCTGGCCAGGTACAGCCGCTCGCTCTGGCGGATCGTCTTCCCGGCGAATTCCATGACGCGGCTGTAGCGGTAGACCTCGCTGAGCAGTTCGATGTCGCTCCAGCCGGTCTCCTCGGCCAGTTCGCGCAGGGCGGCGGCCGGGTACCGCTCGGCCGCGTTCAGGCCCCCGCCCGGAGTCGACCAATGCCTGCCGTTGGGCGGAGGGTCGTCGTACCGCATGAGCAGGACGCGGTCATCGGGGTCGAGCAGGATGACCCGGGCGGCCCGGCGCCCGCGCAGTCGTTTGGCCACGCCGCCAGCCTAGGCCGGACGGGTCAGGGACCCTCCGCGCGCCGCTGGCGCCAGCGCTGGAAACCGCGGACCGGGTGCCGCAGGGCGTCGAGCACGTCCTGGTGGCCGGGGCCGAACCAGTCCACGGGGAAGCCGAGCACGCGCTGCGACTCCGGCCGCCGCCCGGCGCCGCTTTCGCGCCTAGGGCCGGTTTCGCGCTTGGCGCCGGTTTCGCGCTTGGCGCCAGTTTCGCGCCGGGCACTGGTTTCGCGCTTGGCATCGGTTTCGTGCCGGGCGCCAGGAGCCGGGCCGATGGGCACGCCGAAGACCCGGTTCCGCTCCTCCCGGTCGCTGGCCACGGCGCCCACCTCCCGAGATCGTCAGGGCCGACGGCGGCCTGGCATCCAGGTTACCGACCGGCGCCCTTCACGCGGCGGCCGTGACCGGGCTGGCGCAGTACTTGCACTTGGTCGCGTCGGCCGGAAGGTCGTCCGACTTGCCCGCCGGGCACGTCCTGACCGGCTTCGGTTCCCGAACACGACGGCACCCCTTCGTTTCATGTAAGCCCGGTAAGGCACCACGATGAAGAAATAGACCACGGACATGAAGATGGCAAAGTAGATGACGGCGGAGATAAAGGCGCCGAGGTCGATCCGCTGCCCGTTAAGCGTCCAGCCCAGTCCCTTTCCTGCCGCGCCTCCTCCGGCGACGGCGTTGACGAGCGGCGTGATGATGTTGTTGGTAAAGGCCAAGATCAGAGTGCTGAAGGCCAGGGCGATGACCAGTCCCACGGCGACGACGATCAAGTCGCCCCGCATGCGGGGCCGCCGGGGCGGCGGATGAGATGATGGACCGCGGTGCGTCGTACCGGGAGGTAGCGCTGAAACGTCGGTTCGGGCCGGACTGGCCGCCAAAGATGCCCGGGCCGGGCTGGCCGGCCGAGCCTTCCGATCCGTTCGCCGAGTTCCGGGAGGCACCCCGCAAGCCGAAGCGGGCGCGTTCGGGCTACGGGCCGCATCTCAGCCCGCACGCCGCGCGGGTCGCCCGGGTCTACCGGCCGCCGAACACGCGCCGGACCAGTCCCCTGATGACGGTCGCCCGGGTGATCCTCGCCGCGCTGGTGATCCTCCTGATCACCAGCACGGTCGTGCCGTTGCTCTGACCGTCAGGTGGCCCGAAGCTGAGCGCGGGCCTCGTCGACCTGGCGCGTGATGCCGTGCGCCCCGGTGGCCTCGGCGATCGCGGCCGCCTCGTCCAGCTGGGTCCGCGCGTCCTCGCCGCGGCCCTGCCCGGCGGCGATGTACGCCAGCCCGACCAGGTTGGACGCCACGCCCGCCCGGTGCCCGGTCTCGCGGCGAAGCCGGGCCGACTCCTCCAGTCGCTGCTGCGCCGCTTCCGGGCGCCCGGCGCGGTGCTCCGCGATCCCCAGGTGCCGCAGGTCCTCGGCCATGACCGACGGCCCGCTCGAACAGCTCCAGTTCCCTCGGGTCCTCCGCGGCCTGCTCCGGGTCCTCGCCGCGCTGCTCCAGGAAGCGGCCATGCAAGACCCGGCCGCGGGCGACGGCCAGAGCGGCCTCGACCGCGTCGAGTTCACGGTCGGCCGCATCCAGGGCGCCGGCCTCGCCCTCGAGCAGCGCGCGCGTAGAGCAGCCGGGAGCGCTCGATCCGGTCCGTCGGGTCCTGCGCGCTCATCGTGACTCGCTCTCGGCGTACCCGGTGTCGGTCCGCGGGCTGGCCCCCGCACCTTGTCGGAGCAAAGCCGGACAGCGCCCCCGCTTAAACCGACGGGCGCGAGCGGCCCGGGCGGCCCCGTCGTGCTCCCCCCGGCCCGGCCCGGCGGGGGACGGCCACAGTGGGGCGCCGCCGCGTTAAGGATCATGCTCCCAGCCCTGGTGGAGGCCCGGTTGACGGATGCCGAAGCGCATTGGTATATTACTTGAGTAATGAACCGCTGAACTACAGAACTACCGAGGGAACGGGTGGTTGCGGGAGATGGCCGGCCTCGATGAGGGGGTTCCCCTGTTCGTCCAGATCGCCGAGCGGCTTGCCGACGAGATCGCGGACGGGACCCTGCCTGAGGGCGAGCGGGCGCCCTCGACCAACGAACTGGCCGCCTACTACCGGATCAACCCGGCCACCGCAGCGAAGGGGCTAGGCATGCTGACCGACGACGGGCTGCTGGAGAAGCGCCGCGGCATCGGGATGTTCGTCGCGGCCGGCGCCCGCGTGCGGCTGCTGACCGAGCGCCGCAAGCGCTTCGCCGAGCGCTACGTGGAGCCGCTGGTCGCCGAGGCCAGCCGGCTCGGGATTGACGCCGATGAGCTGGTCGCGCTGATCCGCGAGTCCAGCTTCCCGCAGGGAGATACCACGCCATGACGCCAGCGATCTCGGTGGCCGGGCTGACTCGCCGCTACCGCGGCCACCTCGCCCTCGACAACGTCAGCCTCGACATCGAGCCCGGGTCGATCACCGGGCTGCTCGGCCGCAACGGCGCGGGCAAGACCACGCTGATGCGCATCGTCGCCGGGCACGAGTTTCCCTCCGCGGGCAGTGTCGCCGTCCTGGGGCGAAGCCCGGTCAAGAGCGACGCAGTGCTGCACCGGATGGTGTTCGTCCGCGAGGATCAGCGCTACCCGGAATACGGGACGCCGCCGGGTTTCCGGGTCCAGCACGCGCTGCGGGCCGCCTCCTGGTTCTACCCGGACTGGGACGCCGGCCTAGCCGGGACGCTGGTCGGGGAATTCCGCCTGCCGCCCGCCCAGGCGATACGGCGCCTGTCCCGCGGGATGCGCTCCGCCCTGGGCATCATCATCGGCCTGGCCGCCCGGGCCGAGGTCACCCTGTTCGACGAGCCGTACGCCGGCCTGGACCCGGTGGCCCGGCAGTTGTTCTACGACTGGCTGCTCGCGGACTACTCCGAGCACCCCCGGACCGTGCTGTTGTCCACCCACCTGATCGACGAGGCCGCCGGGCTCATGGAACGGGCCGTGGTACTCGACTCCGGGCACGTCGTGCTCGACGCCGCCGCCGACGACCTGCGCGGCGCCGCGACCAGCGTCAGCGGCTCGGCCATCGCCGTGGCCGAGTTCGCCACCGGGCGCACGGTCTGGAGCCGGCGCCGCATCGCCGGACAGGAGTCGGCCGTGATCGCCGGCCCGCTGGACGAGACCGACCGCGCCCGCGCCCGGGCGCTGCACCTGCACCTGGAACCGCTGACCATGCAGCAGATCGTCATCAACGCCGCCGGCCAGCAAGAGATACCCGCGCCGGAAAGGACGAGCGCATGAACACCTGGCGCAAGGTCGCGCGCTACCAAATGGCCGACCGGTTCAGTCTCACCGCGCTGCCCTGGGCCGTCCTGGCCATCAACTTCGGCATCTACTACGCCATAGCGGCGACAGCCGGCCGCAGCCATGGCTCCCCGCAAATCCCGTCGGCCAACATCGCCGCGATGTACCTGTTCTTCGCCATCGCGGGCGCCCTGGCCATCTTCCGGTCGCTCCCGTTCGCTCTCGCCCTGGGCGTGGGCCGGCGCACCTACTACGCCGGGACCGCCCTGCTCGCGGTCGTCCTCGCGGCGGTCTACGGCTTTTTGCTGGCCATACTGCAGGTCATCGAGCAGGCCACGGACGGCTGGGGCGTGCGCCTGCACTTCTTCCGGGTCGCCTACATCCTGGCCGGCCCGTGGTACCTCACCTGGCTCACCTCGTTCGTGGGCCTGGCCCTGCTGTTCATCTACGGCATGTGGATTGGCCTGGTCTACCGTCGCTGGAGCCTGCTCGGCCTGCTCGCCTTCGTCGCCGCCCAGGTCATCGTCATCGTCACTGGCGTCATAATCACCAGCAACGACCACGCCTGGCCGGCGATCGGCCACTTCTTCACCACTCTCACCGCAGCCGGCCTGACCGGTCTCCTAGCCGCACTCACCCTGGCCCTGCTGGCCGGCGGCTACACCACCGCCCGCCGCGTAACGGTCTAACCGAGCCAGGACGGCCCACCAGGCGGTTATCCAGGTCCCCTTGACAGATATCCCCGGGCGGGCTGAGGCTCATCTGTGTGCGCGCTAACAAATCCGACGCACGACCGGTTACGGAGCGCTTGCCGCAGCCGACGCGAGCGCGCGCGAGATGCCTTGCGGACCATGGAGTAGATGGGCCTCCACGAGAACGCGCGCGTAGGCCGCCAGCTGTGTTAACGCTAACATCTGGCTTCTCGGACTAGCCAAGTCGGGCTCAGCCAGCAGGTAAACGATGGGAGCTAATCCGACATGTTAAGGTCCCCCATCCGGCGGATACGCCTCAGGACCCTCGCCGCGGCTATAGCCCTTGCGCTCGTGCCGGTGGGCGTCACGTTTGCCACCGCGACAGCGGCACCCGCCGCGACAGCGGCACCCGCAGGGCCCGCAGCGCCTACGACGAGGCAGGCTCCCCCGCCCAGACCGCAGGGCCCATGTGACATCTATGCCGCCGGCGGCACCCCCTGCGTGGCCGCCCACAGCACCACCCGGGCGCTGTACGCCTCCTACAACGGCCCGCTCTACCAGGTAATGCGCCTATCGGACCACGCGGTCAGGAACATCGGCGTCGTCCAGCCCAGCGCTTCGCCGGTCCGGGACCCCGGCGGATACGCGGACGCGGCCGCGCAGGACGCCTTCTGCGCCAACACGACATGCCTCATCACCAAGATCTATGACCAGTCCGGCCATGGCAACAACCTCACCCAGGCGCCCCACGGCGGGTTCAGCGGCCCAGCCATAGGCGGCTACGACAACCTCCCGATCGCGGGCGCGGCGCCGATTACGGTCAGCGGCCACAAGGCCTACGGCGTCTTCATCGAGCCGGGCATGGGCCTTCGCGACGACGACACCACCGGCATCGCGACCGGCGACCAGCCGGAGGGGATGTACTGGGTCATTGACGGCCAGCACTTCAACGACGGGTGCTGCTTCGACTACGGCAACGCCGAGATCGACAGCCGCGACGACGGCGACGGCACCATGGAAACCTCCTACTACGGCAACGCCACCGCCTGGTATCACGGCAATCCGCCCGGTCCGTGGATCATGACCGACCAGGAGAACAACCTCGTAGGCTGCGTCAACCCGGGCAGCACATCCAAGCTCTGCGCTGACCTGCCGAGCATCAACTGGCGGTTCGTGACCGCCGTGGCCAAGGGCGAACCGCATCAGTGGGCCTCCGAGGGCGGCAACGCGCAGTCGGGCGCCCTGTCGACCATGTTCCAGGGACCGCGCGTCGACTCCACCTACGACCCGATGCAGAAGCAAGGTGGCATCGTCCTGGGCAACGGCGGCGACAACAGCAACGGCGCCCAGGGCACCTTTTATGAAGGCGTGATGACCGCCGGGTACCCGACCGACGCCACCGACCAGCTGGTTCAGGCCAACATCGCGGGCGCCAAGTACGACGTGCAGCAACTGAGCCTGACGCCGGCCTCGGCAACCGCCACGCCGCCGGGACTCCAGACGTTCGCACCGGGGTCCTCGCAGGACTCCACCGTGACGTACACGAACACCACCGGGTCGCGCGCCGTGGGCGTGAAGCTGAGCATTTCCGTGCCCGGCAAGCGGTGGACCTCCTTCGTCGCTGGCACCACCCACACCTCGCAGACGTTCGATTCGGTCGCGCCCGGCGCGAGCGTGAGTGCGACCTTCAAGGTCACCTCGGGGCCGGCGCCCTTCAACGGCGACCTGATCGGCAACGCCTCGTGGACGAACCCGGCGCGCGGCGCCAGGCAATCCGGGACAACCACCGAACAGGTGCGGAACGTGAGCCCGATCAAGATCAACGAGTTCCGGGCCGGCACCAGTACCAATTTGACCAACTCGTTCATCGAGCTCTACAACGCCGGCGACAGCACCGTCGACCTCTCGAACTGGACCCTGACCGAGCACCCGGCCCAGCAGCCCGTCTTCTCGACGGTGACCGTCCCGCCCAGGACGAGGCTCGCGGGCCATCATTTCTACCTGCTCGGCCTCTCCAGCTCGGGGCTGGCGGCCCCCGCCCGCGCGGGCGACACCACCGTCGACCTCAGTAACACGGCCGACCTCGCCCCCGGCCAGCAGGTCCAGATCGGGACCGGCTCCGCCGCGGAGACCGGCACGATCGCCCACATCACCAACTCTGGCGCGACCGGGCCCCGGGTACCGGGCAAGATCGGCAACGCCGTCAAGCTGTCGGGAAACAGCGAGTACGTGAGCCTGCCGAACGGCATCGTCAGCGGGCTGCACGACTTCACGATCTCCGCGTGGGTCAACCCGTCCGCCAACACGGCCTGGTCGCGGGTGTTCGACTTCGGCACCGGCACCAACGACTACATGTTCCTCACGCTCAGCGCCGGCGGTGGCCCGCTCCGCTTCGCCATCACGACCAACGGAAACGGCGCCGAGCAGCAGCTCACCGGCCCCGGCAACCTCCCGCTGAACACCTGGTCGCACGTGGCCGTGACCCTGTCCGGCACCACCGGGACGCTGTACGTAAACGGCCAGCCGGTGGCGACCAACACCAACATGACCCTCAATCCCGCCGCTCTGGGCAGCACCAACCAGAACTGGATCGGCCGTTCGCAGTTCAGCGGCGACCCGTACCTGGCCGCCACCGTGGACGACTTCCAGATCTACGACCACGCGCTGTCCGCCGCCGAGATCGCCACGCTGGCCAGCGGGCAACCCGGTGCCGGCAACGTTGCCTCGTACAAGTTCGACGAGGACTCCGGTGAAATCGCGCTGGACTCGTCGGGCAACGGCCGCAACGCGACAATCATCAGTCCAGGGAACTTCAGCACACCGCTGTGGCAGCCACTGCCCGACGGTCCGATCACCGTCCCCGCCGGCTCGACCAACGTGCCCGTCACGAGCACATCGGGCTTCGCGGTGGGCCAGAAGATGACCATCGGCTACGGCCACACCTTGGAAACCGCCACGGTGACCGCCGTCGGCACGCCGGGGACACAGGCCCAGCTAGCGGCGGCGGCACCCGCCGGCGCGACCAGCCTCAAGGTCACCTCGACCGCCAACATCACCGCCGGCGACACGATCCGGCTCGACATCGGCCAGAAGACCGAGAAGGTCACTGTGGCGTCGGTTGGCACCTCCGGCGCCAGCGGCACCGGCCTCACCCTGACCGCCCCGCTGAAGTTCGATCACGCGTCCAACCTTCCCTTCAGCGACAGGGGCACCGGTATCACCCTCAGCCCAGCGACGCGCTTCGCGCACTCGAGCAACGAGCCCGTGCAGGCACTGGGCAGCAGCGTCACCCTCGACAAGCCCCTCGGCCGCAGCTACGCGATCAACACGCCCGTGATCGACGCGGCCGTGACGAACGCGGGCTACCAGGGATCGCCGGCGCCGGACCAGTGGTTCGGGGGCCCCGACCTCTCCAGTAGCTCCGGCAGCATGGTGCTGCGTGACGCCCGGGGCCTGGTGGCCGACAGCCTGAACTACGGAGCCATCGTCGACCCATGGGCCGCCGAGGGTTACCAGGGCACGTCGGGAACGGGGCAAAGCGGCTGCTTCGCGCCTGCGCCCGTCTTGACCAGTGGCGCCGGGACGAGCGACATCCGCCTGCCCGACGGCACCGACACCGACAGCAACTGCGCCGATTTCTCGACGACCAACGATCCCACGCCTGGTGCGGCCAACCAGGGTTTCGCCCTGGACCCGGGTCCGCGGGTCTCGGTGCAGACCACCTCACCCGGCGGCAACTCGGGCTACATCAAGCACGACGACTCTGACGACCTCGTGGTCGTCGCGCCCGTGACGGCCGGGAGCTCCGCCACCGACAAGGCGGACGCCACCTGGGTGGAAACGGCCGGCCTGGCCAACCCGAGCTGCGTCTCGTTCGAGTCGGTCAACAAGCCCGGGAGCTACCTGCGGCACGAGAATTTCCAGTTCCACCTGCAGCCCAATGACGGCAGTCCACTGTTCTCGATGGACGCGACCTTCTGCCCGGCGGCCGGCAACAGCGGTCAGGGCACGTCGTTCCAGTCGGTGGATTTCCCCGGCAGGTACATCCGCAACTTCAACAACACTGTCTACCTCGCCAGCGACGGTCCCCCCGGCACCAATGCCTGGGACACCGCCACCGGCTGGCCGGTAGACACGAGCTGGCTGGTGGCCGCGCCCTGGACACCCGCACCAGGGTTAGGCTAAAAGCATGAGCGGCGTCACCATTGGCCCCGGCAAACTAGCTGGTAGAGGCGTCTATGCTGCCAGAGCCTTCAAGAAAGGCGAGCTTGTCGTACCGTACGACCTCAAGGAGCTAAGCCAGGCCGAATTCGATGCCCTGCCCGAGGGGGAGTGGGAATGGACCCATACGTTCTGGGGAAGAATTTACCTGTTTCCTGAACCAGCTCGCTACGTCAATAATGACGCCAGTCCAAATACTTACCCTGATCTTGACCGCATGGGCGACTATGCGATACGCGACATTATGCAGGGCGAAGCTATCACTATCAACGACCAGATCGAACTACAGAACGAGCTCGATACCTTCGCCGAAGCTTATGAACGGGTAGTCAATAGCCGGGACTTCAGCAACGTTGCGTCATTCATTGCCGACGACGCCACCTTCTGGTTTACTGATGGCCAGTTTAACGGCAAAACAGCAATCCGAGAAGCTTTTGAAACCACTTGGACTCACATCCAAGATGAGATCTACACCATCTCGAATATGCAATGGGTAGCCTGCAGTTACTGGGTTTCGGCCTGCACGTATACCTTTAAGTCTGACGGGATGGTGGACGGGAAACGCCAAGTCCATGAGGGCCATGGCACGAACGTCGTTCGTCGCATCGGTGGCCGGTGGCGAGTGGTGCATGAGCATTTGAGCAAGTCGGCACCCTAAATGCCTCGCATATATGAATAGCGTCAGGCACATCCGTGTTGGTTGCCGTCCCAACGCTAAGCCCACCGCTGGCGCCGGGCGCGGTCCGCGCAGCAGGCCGCCTTGATCCCAACTACGGATCAATTCGTCAAGTTGGTGCGGCTGACACTTTTAACGCACCCAAGCTCAGTGAGGACGGTTACCGCCGTCGAGCGTGCCGGCGCATGGCATCTACCTTGGCCGCGAAGGATGTGGGCTCGATGATCGGCGTCCCGCGCCATGGCGACATCGACAAGAGATCCGAGTCATTGGACACCATGATGAGCGCTCCAACCTCAGCAGCCAGATCGAGGATCAGGTTGTCCTCATGATCCGGGCACTCGTGCACAGTCCGCGGCACATCGGCCAGGACGCCTCCGCCGCTATGCTCCGCGGCGCTGACAACCGTCTCCAGGTAGGCGTCAACTTCGGGCTGCTCCCACTTGAACAGGTCACTCAGGATCCTGCCCACGTTGCTGGCGATGTGGGGAGATAGCCAGAGCGCGAACTCCGCGGCGTCCACGATGATGCCCAGGCAGTCGGCGGACGGGTTGCCGGAGACCGGCGGCGGAGATGGCCAGGACCGGAAGGGGCTGTTACCGCTCGCCGCGGCCGTCACTAAAACGTTGATGTCGTAAACGACCGCCGAAGGAGCCGGTGCGAGGCGATTCACTTTCCCTTCCCAGGACGGCCGCCCTTGAGGAATTCCTGGACCAGTGCCGGGACGTCGGCGGCCTCGATGCCGAGCTCAGCAGTGCGCTGCTGCCCGTAAGCCTGCGACTCCCGAAGCTGACTGGCGATCATGAGCGACTTCATGACCTTCAGGGTTGCCCGCAGGTAAGCCGACCTGTTGCCATCACCGAAGTACGCCACCAGCTCGTCCAGCACGGGCCGGTCCTCGGCCTGGACGGCGAAACCAAGGGTCTGAGCGCTCATAATCTCATTGTATATAGCTTGCCTATTGTGTGCAATATATCGCAGACGCATAGGCCCGGGCATGCAGGAGGTGACCGGAGAGAAGATCAGCGCAGAGCGACGCAGCGCCACGGCGGATCGCCCAGCGGGCACTGTCCAGCGGGCGCGTAGCGGGCGCGGACTCGTCCGGGAAGTCGTCGAGGTCGGCTGAACCGCGCACAATCATGCGGTCTGACCTGGGATTGACGGGCGCCCCGAGCGCGACTCGAACGCGCGACCTACTGCTTAGGAGGCAGTTGCTCTGTCCACTGAGCTATCGGGGCCGGCCTAGGCCCGGCAGCGGGCCAGCCAGGTCAAGCGTACCGGTCAGGGCAGTTTGAAGGGCAGGGGAAGGCCGTCG
>DATAVV010000172.1:0-2206 GCA_036267555.1 Streptosporangiaceae bacterium
CCCGGCGATGTGGAAGAACGGGATCGGGGCCGCGCAGACCGACGTGGTATCGAGCCCGATGTCGGTGTGCAGTTCGTGCAGGGCGCAGCCGAGGTTGCGGCCGGTCAGCTCGACGCCCTTGGGCGCGCCGGTGGTGCCCGAAGTATAGAGCAGGAGCGCGGTCTCGTCCGGGCTGGCCTGCTCGCCGGGATCGCTGTCACGGGCGTGGTCGCGCCAGGCGCGGTAGTCGAGGTCGGTGACCAGGGTGTCGCAGTCGAAGCCGAGGGTGCCGGCGTCGGCGACCAGGGGGGCGGCGGCCGGGTCGGTGATGACCACGCGGGCCTCGGCGTCGGCCAGGATGGCCAGCACCTCGCGGGCCGAGAGCCGGTTGTTGACCGCGGTGAAGATGGCCCGGCACTTGGCCGCGCCGTACATGACCTCGGCGAACTCGGGCCCGCTGGCCCCGATGTAGGCGACGCGGTCGCCGGGGCGCACATCCTTGGCCTGGAGGGCCTGGGCGACCTGGCTGGAGCGGCGGTCGAGTTCGGCGAACGTGGTCGGCCCGCCCGCTTCCAGGGCGATCGCGGCCGGGGTGACGGCGGCCCGCTTCCTGATGATGTCGGCCAGCGCGTAGACCGGGGATCCGTCAGGGTGGTACGACCAGGGTTCGCTCTCGGTCATGACCGGCTCGCCTGCCCTTCTGGAACTGCCGCGGGGACCCTACAGTAAACGGAGTAAAGGGAGAGCGTCTACCGTCCCCGGACGTGAGGTGGAAGGTCGCGGTGAACGAACCCCGTTCGGTATATATGCCGCTCGAGGGCCGGGTGGCAGTGGTGTCCGGCGGGGGCAAGGGGCTGGGGCGGTCGTTCTGCCTGGCGCTGGCCCGGCAGGGCGCGAAGGTCGTGGTCAACAACCGTCACCGGGCGGCGGGCGCGGCCGACCGGGTCGTCGCCGAGATCGCCGCTCTGGGCGGCGAGGCGGTGGCCGACTACGGCGACGCGGCCGACCCGGCCAGCGGCGAGGCCATGGTCGCGGCCGCGCTGGAACGCTGGGGGCGGCTGGATATCTGCGTGGCCAACGCGGCCGTCGGCACGCCGGGCATGTTCCACAAGCAGCCCGACGCGGAATTCGCCGAGATCCTCCGGGTCAACCTGCTGGGCAGCGTCCGGCTGGCCCGGGCCGCGATGGCGGTCATGCGCCCGGCCGGGTTCGGCCGGATCATCCTGATCAGCTCGGGCGGCGGGCTGCACGGGGACATCGGCCTGTCCGCCTACGCCGCGAGCAAGGGCGCGCTGCTGGCCCTGGGCCGGTCGCTGGCGGCCGAGGGCGAGGCCCGGGGCGTGCTGACCAACCTGCTGCTCCCCTACGCCCTGACCCAGATGACCGAAGGGGCCACGCCGCCGGCCGTGGGCCGGCGGATGGACCCGGACCGGGTGGCGCCGGTGCTGACCGCGCTGGCCAGCCCGGACTGCCGGCTCAACGGCGAGTACGTCATCACCGGCGGAGGCCGGCTGCGCCGGGCATCGGTCGTGGAGTGGGAAACGATTTTCCTGCCGAACGAGCCGGATCTTCGCCCGGATCAGCTGCAAGCCCTCCTGGCCGAGAGCGGTTCTGGCAAGCCGCATGAGTACCGCGTGGCGGTTGACGCGTTCAACGACCTGATGTCGGAGGGGCCTTCGTGAGCTGGGGACCGCTGTTTGCCAACCTGGCGGTGACGGCCGCCGTCGTGGCCGTGCTCATGCTGGGGACGTTCGCTTACGCGATGCTCACCAAGGTGCACGCGATCATGGACACGATCTGGCCGCTCGGGTTCGTGCTGATCGCGCTGGTCTCGTTCTTCTTGTCGGCCGGGTCTGGTTCCTTCGGGCGCCGAGGGCTGGTGCTCGTGCTCACCGCGGTGTGGGGACTGCGGCTGGGCGCGCACATCTTCTCCCGCAACCGCGGGCAGGGCGAGGACAAGCGGTACGCCTCGCTGCTGCGGCGCAACCGCGGGAACCTGGCCGTGTTCGTGCTGCGCTACATCTACTGGACGCAGGGCCGGGTCATGTGGTTCGTGTCGCTGCCGGTGCAGGCGGCCATGTACGAGCACGCCGCGCTGGGCCGCCTCGCCTGGCTGGGGGCGGCGGTGTGGGCAGTGGGGTTCGGCTTCGAGGCGGCCGGCGACGCGCAGCTGCGCCGGTTCCGGGCCGACCCGGCCAACGCCGGACGGGTACTCGACACCGGCCTG
>DATAVV010000173.1:0-6675 GCA_036267555.1 Streptosporangiaceae bacterium
TACCTGTTCTTCCTGCCCGTGCTGGGCAGTGAGCCGATCCGGTGGCGGCTGACCTACCCGGTGCGGTTCATCATCCTGGTCCTGGTCATGCCGGTGGACACGTTCACCGGGCTGCTGCTGGGCTACGGATCGGCGGGCACACCCGGGGTCCCGGTCGGCCCGCGTCCCGCGTGGGCGCCCAGCCCGGTGTCGGACCTGCACCTCGGCGGCGCGGTGATGTGGATCGGCGGCGACGCCATCATGTTCGGCCTGATGATGCTGGTGTACATGATGTGGAGCCTCGATGACCGGGCCGCGACGAGCAGCCACGGGTGGCTCGAGGCGGCCCGCCGGGCCAGCCTGGCCCGCCTGGTCGCCGAGCACCCGGCGCCCGCCGGAGGCGGCACCGCCGCGGCCGGCGCTTCAGGCGCGGCCGCCGTGCCCGCGGCCGCCCTCCGCTGGGATGAGCGGGGCGGAATCGACGACGACGAGCACCTGGCCGCCTACAACGCGTTCCTGGCCCGGCTGAACGAGGCGGAGTCAAGCCGCAAACATCGGTAGCCGCCGACGCTGAACCATTGGCCGCTCCACCGCGTTATGCCAGGTAGCGACGCGGGCTGGGGCCTCCCGTGCCGCTCGCCGCTCGCCGCGCGCTCGCCGCGCGCTCGCCGCGCGTTCGCGGCGGTCGAGATCTTTCATCTGACTCTGTTGGGGAGCGAGCATGGCAGTATTCAAGCGGTTAGTGGCGCCCGTCATCGCGGCGACGGCGGCCGTGGCCGCGGCCGCGAGCCTGGCGATGACGGCTCCGGCCTCAGCGGCCACGCATGGACCAGCGTCGTTCATCGGGCACTTCAGCAAGATCAAGAATATCGCCTCCACGGTCCCGGCTAACGGGACGTCAACCCGTACGGGGTGGCGGTGATCCAGGCCAGCCGCGGTCGGCTGCACTAGCAACGGCCCGCCCAAGCCGGGCCGTTGCCCTGGCCCGGGCGGCATGAATCGTCCGTCCGGGCCGCGCCGAGGATGAGTGGCCCCGTCCCTGGCGCGGTCCGGCGGACCCGCCGAAGCAGCCCGACGGATCGCGCCCCGATCGTCCGCGTCTGCCGAGCATCGCCCGACCATCCGCACGTCCGGCTGATGCAATGACCGGCCGAGGTGGGCAGGGGTCCGTAGGGGCAAAGGCAGACACCTCGACACGCCGACGAGTGCTTTCTACGTCAATCTAGGAAACGCGCTAGATCGCGCAATAGGATCCGATGGCGTGGATCCGGTTCGCAATCCCTATGCCCCCGGAGCGGGCCAGCGCCCCCCGGAACTCGCCGGCCGCGATCGTGAGATCGGCCAGTTCGAGGTCGTTCTCGAACGGGTCGCCCGCGGACGGCCCGAACGCAGCATGGTGCTGACCGGGTTGCGCGGCGTAGGCAAGACCGTGCTGCTGAACGCGTTCCGTTCCATGGCCATGCAGCGGCTGTGGGGCACCGGAAAAATCGAGGCCAGGCCCGAGCAGTCGATCCGCCGGCCGATAGCCGCCGCCCTGCACATGGCCGTGCGCGAACTCGCTCCCCGGCACCGCGCCCCGGACCGCATCGACGAGTTCCTGGGCGTGCTCAAGGCTTTCGCCATGCGCGACCCGTCCGCGCCGAAAGGATCCCCGGCGACGCACCTGGGCATCGATGTCCCCGCGGTGCGGGGCCGGGCCGATTCCGGCGATCTCGAGATCGACCTGACCGAACTGCTGACCGACGCGGCTTCGGTCGCGGCGGACCTCGCGGTGGGCATCGCGCTGTTCGTGGACGAGATGCAAGATGTGCAGGCGCCCGATGTCTCGGCCCTGTGCGCCGCCTGCCACGAACTGTCGCAGAACGGTGGCCCGCTGATCGTGGTGGGCGCGGGCCTGCCGCACCTTCCCTCGGTGCTGTCGGCCAGCAAGAGCTACTCGGAGCGGCTGTTCCGCTACGTGTCCATCGACCGGCTGGACCGCGACGCCGCCGACTACGCGCTGCTCGCCCCGGCCCGGCGGGAAGGCGCGGACTTCGAGCAGGACGCGCTGGACGCGCTCTACACGGCGGCCGACGGATACCCCTACTTCGTGCAGGCCTACGGCAAGGTGACCTGGGACGTGGCCGCGGCGAGCCCGGTCACGGCGGCCGACGTCAGCGTGGCTGGCCCGGTGGCCGCGAGCGAACTGGCCGTGGGCTTCTTCGGCAGCAGGTACGAGCGCGCCACCCCGGCCGAGCGCGAGTACATGCGGGCGATGGCGCAACTGGGCGACGAACCGGTGCCGACCGCGCAGGTCGCTGAGGAACTGGGCCGCAAGCCGTCCAGCGTCTCCCCGGCCCGGGACAGCCTGATCAAGAAGGGCCTGATCTACAGCTCGGAACGCGGCCTGATCGCCTTTACCGTGCCGCATTTCGGCCGGTTCCTCCGCGCCCAGCCGAGTTAATTTGCGCCGCCGGGACGCTTGTCCCCGCCCTCTTCCCTCCTCGCTCGGGCGCTCGTTCCTCGTTCCTCGGTTCCGGGCGAGAACCGGTCTATGGCTCGCGCCTCCGGTCCGGGCGTCTGTAAATATCTTGAGTCGTATAGCGAATGAGCTAGAGATCTCTAGAGAACGGCATATCGTCGCGCGGCGGTCGGGGCGGCGGGGCGGAATTCGGGTCGCGGTGGGGCGGGGAATCCATCCGGAGCGCGGGAATGCCGCGGCCGGGGTCGGTGGGGGCGGCTAGCAATCCGGCCGGGACCTGGGGCCGGCGCGGTGCGGGGAGGCGGTTACCGGGCCGCGGGGCGGCCGGGCGGGCGGGGCGCGCTCGCGATGCGCGCCGCGGCCGGAAAGGGCGGCGCAAACCCAGGGCGTGACCGCTGACCAGGAGCCAGCGGGGGACGCGGTGCCCGGCCGCCGCCGGCCAGGGGAGCACGTCACCGGTTTCGGAGTCGACCAGGGCAGCGTGAATCACCGGCCGGTGCGGTCGCAGGTAGACCGCGAACACGATCTCGGCCTCCCGGTCACCGAGCCGGGCCGGGAACACCACGTACCTCCAGCACAGCTCCCGCCACATGTCGGCGGGCAGTTCCGAGGTGATCAGGCCGGACCGCCTGCGCCACTGTCCGCTGCGGCGCAGCGCGGTGAGCGTCCGCACCGCGGGCAGCCGGCGCAGCTCGCAGGGCTCGGTGTAGCCGAGCCGGACCAGGGCCTCGCCCACCTCGGGGGACAGCGCGGCGATGACGAGGAACTCGACCGCGAAGATCCCGAGGAGCCGGGCCGCGTCGAGACTGGGATGCGGTGCCTGCAGCGGAGGCAGCCCGATCGTGGCGAGCGCGGCGGCGGCGAAGAACGCCGACCGGGTGAGCGTGCGCCTGCTGACCGGGGTCGTGCTGAAGTCGCCGAAGCACCCGCAGCCGGCGTCGGGGCGGCTGGTCCGCAATTCGAGCAGGGCGCAGGTGGCCACGAGGAACAGCAGGGATGTCACGAGCCGCACGGAGTTCGCGACCTCCCCGCGGCCGAGCCGGCCCGCGGTGACGATGAGCCCGATCGCGCAACCGAACTCCACGGCGCAGGTCACGATCGCGACCGGCCGCCGCAGCCGCAGCGGGAACAGCGCCGTGGGCCCGAGCCCGGCATCCAGTGAGCCGACGCGCAGCACGCGGGCCAGCTTGGCCGTGCACCCGCCGAGGATCATGACCGACAGCAGCGGGACCTGCGCCTCCCTGACCTCCAGCACGACATGGCCCAGCATGGTCAGTGGCCAATCGTGATCGTCGCGTTGAAGCACCCCTTGTCCAGTTCGCCGCCGAGCGCGATGAAACCGGCCTGGGTCAGGTCGGCCACGCGACCTCGCGGTGAGGTGCCGCACGTGACGCATCGGTCGTTGAAGAGCCGGGCGATAGCGGCGCAGCCGGTCACCGGGAGCATGCAAGAGTCGCCGGTGCAGTCGTTACGGATCAAAAGCAGGCTGCCTATGGCGAGGTAAGGCATGCGTGCGAAGCGGGGCGCGGGCCGGCTGCCGACCGGGTCCTCGGCGCAGCCGGCCTCCGGGTCGATCGCCGGGTACGACACACCCAGCAGGCCGCCCGGCTCCTCGACCGGCTCATGCCAGGTCGCTGAGCCGCTGATCGCGCTCGGCACGTGACCGGAGACCATCGCGGGCGCCGGAATCCGGTCGACCGGGTACGCCGGCTGCGAGGTGCCCGGGATCCGCGCCTCCAGGACCCCGGCGCGCCGCAGCCCGATGACGTCGATGAGGAAGCCCGGCTCCAGACTGGGGAACCGGACCCGGATCCGGCCCCTGGCGCTGGACGGGATCGTCACTAACTGGCGCGGCTTGGTCTTGCCCTCGTCGACGAGCAGGTCGTCGGCGTCGCGTTCGATGATGACCCCGGTCACACGGCCGATGTTGGCCCAGATCCGGTCGGCCACCCGGCGCCGTGAGGGATGCAGCCGGACCACGGCGTGATCGCCGGGTCGTAACCCGGCCGGGTCGAGGGAACTGCCGCGCCAGGCAGTCGCCGCGGCGGTGAGCGTGATCCGCGTCTGGCTGGCGCCGTTTCCGATCACCAGCACGTGCGGGCTGATGTCATGGACGATCCCGGTGAGGACTCGCGGCAACGTGCCGGGTACCGGGAAGCCTGCCGCCGCGGGGTCGGCCGCGCTGTCACCGGGCGTCCCGTGCGGCTGGAACACCGCGGCCTTCAGCAGCCGCCGTCGTGACGCGCGCATGGCAGTCGACGTTCCCGCGAAACGGTCGCAGCACCGGTGATCCCGGCGAACGTCAAGCATCGGCCCTCCCCTGCCGGGCGGCGAGCCCGGCCCCATGCGTGTCCGCTGAGCCATGCGCGCCCAGCCTCAATGCCCGCTATGCCAGCGAGCTCAGCCTCATCTCCCCGGCTGGCCGGCCAGCCCAGCCCGACACCCCAGACCTTCTTAGACCTTCCTACCAGCACTAACAAGTGGTCGGGCCGCCAGCCCGACCACATTCCCTCCCCTGGGCCGTGAGCCCAGCTCCCTCCATGACGATGCTGATACCGACCAGCCCACGTCAAGCGGTTCGCACCTTTTCCCGCCCGAGGTCACGCATATGGGCCCGTACGTCAGGCGCGTCACCGCCTTGGCTGTGTATATTCACCACGCCGACTCGCCGTTACAAGGGGTAGTCGCCTGTAGACCCTCCGGGCTGGGTACCGTTGTCCCTGTGAGCGTCGGGGGCGATCACGTCGTGGCGGAAGCGTGGCCGGAAACAGCCGGGTCGGTGACACGAGACGCTACGGGCGGTGACCAAGAGGGCAGTACCGCGGGCCGTGGCCCGCACCACCACACGCAGGTGCCGAGGGCACGCAGGACCCGGCCCGGTTTCGACGATCCCGGTTTCCGTGACTACGTGACCGCGCGCAGCGGGTCGCTGCTGCGGGCCGCGTACCTGCTGACCGGCAACCGCGCCGATGCCGAAGACCTCGTGCAGGCGGCTCTGGCCAAGACCTACCTGGCCTGGGACCGGATCGAGGACCGCCGGGCGCTGGACGGGTACGTCCGCCGGGCGATGATCAACACCCACATCTCCTGGTGGCGACGGCGCAGGCTCGAGGAGTACCCGACCGACGAACTCCCCGATCAGGTGGTCGCCGATCACGCGAGCGCCAGCGACTTGACCGAGACGCTCCGCCGCGCGGTCGACCGGCTGCCGCAGCGGATGCGCGCGGCCGTGGTGCTGCGGTACTTCGAGGACATGACCGAGTCGGAGGTCGCCGACGCGCTGGGGGTGAGCCTCGGCACGGTCAAGAGCACGGTCTCGCGGGCCGTGGCCAAGCTGCGGATCGACACGGACCTTCAATCCGATTAGCCGGCCCGGTGGCCTGATCGCGGCGGGAAGTGACGTTTCGTCGCGAGCGTGGCACTATCCACCCCATGGGCTGCGGCCCATCCGGGGGCGGGGTAGCCGCGAGCAGGCGCTGCAGGAGGTGGCCAGTGCAGAGCACGATGATGAACGTTCCGCTGACCGTGACGTCGCTGATGCGATACGGAACCTCGGCCTATGCCGACCGCGAGGTGGTGACCTGCACACCGTCCGGCAGCCGGCGCCAGAACTACGGCACGACCGGCGCCCGGGCTGCCCGCCTGGCCCACGCCCTGCGCGGCCTGGGCGTGGACGGTGACCAGCGGGTGGCCACGCTGATGTGGAACAATTCCGAGCACCTCGAGGCCTACCTGGCGATCCCGTCCATGGGCGCGGTGCTGCACACGCTGAACCTCCGCCTCGACCCGCAGGTGATCGGGTATATCGCCACGCATGCCGGGGACGATGTGGTCATCGTCGACGCCACCCTGCTGCCGTTGCTGGCCCAGGTGCTGCCCCACGCTCCGACGATCCGGCACATCGTCGTGACCGGATCAGAAGACGTAACGCGGCAGGCCGAGCCGGCCAATTTCCCCGGCGACTCTCGCCCGGTGCACTCCTACGAAGACCTGCTCGCGGCCCAGCCGGACTCGTTCGACTGGCCTGACCTGGACGAGCGCACCGCGGCCGCGATGTGCTACACCAGCGGAACCACCGGCCACCCGAAGGGCGTGGTCTACAGCCACCGGTCCGCGTACCTGCACTCGATGGGCGTGTGCATGGGCAACGCGTTCGCGCTGTCCGAGCGGGACAAGGTGCTGCCGGTGGTGCCGATGTTCCACGCCAACGCCTGGGGCCTGCCGTACGCGGCCGT
>DATAVV010000174.1:0-6317 GCA_036267555.1 Streptosporangiaceae bacterium
CCTGGCCGGCGTGCTGTCGGACCTGGGCTGGTGGAAGGGCGCCGACTGGATCTACCTCGCGCTGCCGATCAGCCTGATCATGTGGGGGTTCTCGGCCGGGGTGATCAAGCGCTCGACCCGGGCCCTGCTCTACATCGAGGCCGTGACGGTCACCCTGATCGTCGTCCTGCTCGTGGTCATCCTGGTGAAGGTCGGCCAGGGCCACGGGCTCAACGGCGGCACGATCACCGGCAGCGTCTTCACCCTGCCGTCCGGGGTCAACGTGCACGCGCTGATCCTGGGCTCGGTGTTCGGCTTCCTCGCGTTCGCCGGGTTCGAGGGCGCCGGCGCGCTGGGCGAGGAGGCCCAGAACCCGCAGCGGGCCATCCCGCGGGCGATCGGGTCCTCGGTCGTCGCGCTGGCCGTCTTCTACATCCTGTGCATCGCCGTGCAGTCGATCGGCTTCGGCGCCAACACCAAGGGCTCGGCCGCGTTCGCGGGCTCGGGCGGGCCGCTGTTCCAGCTGGCCAACACCTACGTGGGCAGCGCGATGCAGAACGTGATCGAACTGGGCGCGGCGTTCAGCGCGTTCGGGGCTGGCCTCGGCGCGGCGGTGGCCGGGGCGCGCCTGATCTACGCGGTCACCCGCGACGGCGCCCCGTCCTTCCCGCTGGCCCGGGTGGCGCACCCGTCGGGGTCGCCGCGCAACGCGGTCCTGCTCGTCATCGTCGTCGACGCGGTATGCCTGCTGATCCTGCGCGGGCTCGGCGCCACCGGCCTGCAGGTCTGGCAGTACCTGGGCACGCTGGGCACGCTGGCGATCCTGGTCGGGTACGGAATGGTGAACATCGGCGCGACCCGGGCGGTCTTCGACCGCAGCCTCGGCGTCGCGCGCTGGCGCGGGTTCCTGCCCGGTATCGCGGTGATCCTGGTCGGTTACGTGCTGTACGCCAACGTCTACCCGGCGCCCGCGTCGCCCTACAACCTGTTCCCCTACATCCTGCTGGCGTGGCTGGTGATCGGGGCCGTGGCCATCGCGCTGACCCCGAAGCTGGTCCGCCGGGTCGGCGCGGGCCTGGCCCGGGACCTGGACCTGCCCGCCGGCCGGCTCGTCGGCGAACTGCAGCCCGACGTGGCTGACGGCTGAGGCCCCCCGGCTTCCCCTAGGCTGAGAAGCGTCACGGAGTTCTACGCCGAGCCGGCTCGACGCAGAGCCAAGGACGCAGAGCCAAGGAGGAGCCCCATGCCCACCCGCACCGCCCGCACCACCTGGACCGGCGGCCTTCAGGACGGGACCGGCACGGTCGAGCTGGTCAGTTCCGGTGTCGGCCGCTACGAGGTCAGCTTCCCCAAGCGCGCCGCTGACGACGCCGACGGCACGACCAGCCCCGAGGAGCTCATCGCCGCGGCCCACACGGCCTGCTTCGCGATGCAGTTCTCCGCGCTGCTAGGCCAGGCGGGCGGCAGCGGGCAGTCGCTCGACGTGACCGCGGACGTGACGCTCGGCCCGGATCCGGCGGGCGGTTTCCGGATCAGCGGCATCGTGCTGGCCGTCACCGGTTCCGCGGACGGCGTCTCGGCCGAGCAGTTCGAGAGCATCGCGCAGCAGGCCAAGAGCGCCTGCCCGGTCAGCAAGGCATTGGTCGGCACCGACATCACGCTGACCGTCAATCCCGGCTGACCGCTGCTGGCTGACCGGCTGCTGACTGACGCGCGACGCAGGTTGCGCAGCAGGTCGGACTACTCGCCGCGAACACGGCCGCCGACGGGCGCGAGCTGTTCGCCCTGCAGGAGCCCCCCGTGCCGTGCCGGGCACCGGGCATCGCCACGGCCCGTGGCGGGTGCGGGCCTGGGCCGCGGACCCGGCGGGTTCGTGTCCGTCGGCGGTCACCCAGGGCTCGCCTACCGGTGACCTGGCCGGGGCGCTCGGCGAGGCGGCGTTCCTGACCGGCATCGAGCGCAACGCCGACGTCGTGCTCGGGCCGTCCTACGCGCCGCTGCTGGTGAACGTCAACGCGCAGAGCTGGCCGACACGGTCGCGCCGTCCCAGATCATCGGCGGCATCGGGAACCTCTGGACGGTCGCGACGACCAAGGCCGGCGGCACGACCTACCTCACGGTGGTCAACCGCGGGGCCAAGGCCACCACGGTCACGATCGACCTGGCCCGGGTGTCCGCGGTGTCCGGCGGCACCGTCACCGTGCTCACCGGCAAGCCGTCCGCGATGAACTCGATCGCGCATCCCATGGCGGTGTCCCCGTCCAGTCACCGGATCGGGTCCTCCGGCCCGGATTTCACCCGCACCTTCCCGGCCAACTCGTTGACCGTGCTCGCACTGTCCACGAGCTGACCCTGCTGTCCCCGTGATCCTGTCCCCGTGATCCTGTCCCCGTGATCCTGGCGGGGCTGGCCGTTCCCGGTCAGCCCCGCCGGCCCCGCTACCTGGCCGCCCGAGCCTGCGCCGGGCGTAGCGCGAACCCCCACTGCAGGGCCGTGCCCTGGCCGCCGGACGGGGGGTTGAACATCAGGATCTGGCGCAGCCCACCGGACGCCTGCCGCTCCCGCGCGCTGATCCACGCGACGAGGCCCTCGATGACCGGCTCCAGGTTGGTCTGGCCCAGAGCGACCTGACCCACGTCGACGAACGCCTCCTCGTGCGCCGGCTCGGTGCGCAAGGTCAGATCCGCGAACTGGGCGGCGAGCTCGTCGGCCTTCTCGGCCGGAACTGGCCAGCAATACTCGACCGGGCCGTCGCTGTCCTCGCTCACCTCCCCGTGGTAGACCACGAACGGCGCTGTGACCGGGTCGCCCGGCTGCGGTTTCGCGACCGGCCCCAGCCGGGCCATCAGGTCCTTGGTCGCCGCCATGTGCTCCGCGGTGTGGGCGTGCCGCAGCGCGCACAGCACGTGGCGCTCGGGCATGTCCCTGATGGTGACCTCGTACATCACAGGTTCCTTTCCGTTCAGACGGCCGATCAGGTAGCCAGCCAGCTCGCGGCGGGCCGCATGGCTGGTCTCGGCCTCAGCCCAGTACGCGGCGACCTGCCTGGCGGCCGCGGCCGCTTCCTGGGCCAGGATCGCCTTGATCCGCGCCAGCGGGATCTCCAGCCGGCGCAGGGACGCCACCAGGCGGGCCCGGTCCAACTGCTCCGGCGCATACCAGCGGTATCCAGAGTCCGCGTCCACCCGGGCGGGCGGGAGCAGCCCCAGCTCGTCGTACAGGCGCAGCGCCCGGCGCGACAGCCACGACCGCTTCGCGAACTCGCTAATCCCCATCAGGCTCATGGACGGCTCCCTTTGATGCCGGGCGGGTGCCCGGCCGCCGGGCAGGCGGCCCGGCCTTCACCACTGTGCGGCTTCACCCAGCGTGAAGGTCAACTGGCGGTTCCGCGTCCTATTCTTTTTCGCCCGGGGCCGGGCTCTCTCGCCGGGGTTCTCTCACCGGGTTGTCTCTGGTTGTCGCACGTTGGGCGGTTAGCCGACCCGACAACCCGGCGCCGGGCGTAAAAAGCAGGGCATGGCATCCCGATCCAGACGCGCCCGCATCGGGCCCGGTCGGTGGGTGGCGATCGTCGCGCTCTCCTTCCTCGGCTTGCTGTGCCTGCTGGCCACCATCGGTCAGGCCCGGCTGGCGATCAGCGACCGGCCCGAGCTCACGTCGGCGCAGCTCGACATCCCGTCGGACAACGTGTGGGAGGCGAGACCGGCCGGCGTGATCTTCCCGGCCACGATCGACGCGACCATGTCTGGCGTCCAGTGGGACCGGGTGGGGATCTTTGCGCCATCCACGTGCGACGCGGCGCTCGCGCCCACGTATCAGGGGCCCGCGTGCCGCACTGTGCTGCGTGCGACATACCTCGACCAGGCGCGTTCGATGGCCGCGACGATCGCGATCATCGTCACTCCCGGGCAGGCATCGCAGTTCTTCCAGGAGTTCAGCCAGGACCAGTCGTCGCCAAACCCGGCACTGGCGGTCCGGGTCGGCGCGGTCCCCGGCACGGCCGCGGCCACCTGGCGGGACGCGGAGGTGATCGGGCTGGCGACCCAGATCCCGCTGAGCAAAGGGGCCGACGACGTCACCGACAACTACAGCTTCGTGATCGAGACGGGCTCCCTGGACGGCCGGACCGCAGGCAGCCTGCCCGCGCCCTGGGCCCATCAGCCCGGCGGCGACATGCGCGACCGGGACGGCTGGCAGGCCCCCGCCGACGTGCTGAGCGACGCCTTCAGCGCGCACCTGAGCGCGGTCTTCTGAAGGCAACGACACCCGATAGGCAGGAACATGCTGACGTCTCTTCTCCGTTTGGCCGCCGCCGCGTCGGCCGCGGCCCTGATCTCGCCCGCCTCACCGGCCGCTCTGCCGGGCAGCGCCGCCGAGGACGCGCAGCTGAACCTGGCCGCCGCGCACGCGATCAGCACCGGTCAGGGCGTAACGGTCGCCGTGCTGGACACCGGCGTCAACGCCCGGCTTCCCGGGCTGCGCGGGAAGGTCACGGCCGGGCCGCAGTTCATCACCGGCGGGACCATCGCCGGGTGGGGCGTGCACGGCACCGAGATGGCCTCGTGTGTCCTGCACGTCGCTCCGGGCGCGCACGTGCTGGGGATCCGCGTGATCACCGACCGGGGCAAAGGCAAGACCCACGGCCGCGATCCGATTGCGAGCGGGATCGACTACGCCGTCGCGCACGGCGCCAGGGTGATCTCGATGTCGCTCGGCACCTCGACCGGTGGTTTCGCCAGCTACGACCGACTGGAAGCCGCGGCGGTGCAGAACGCGGTCTCCCACGGGGTGGTCGTGGTGGCCTCATCGGGAAATAACGGCGGCCCGGCGACGGCGTTCTTCGACGAGGGCAGCGGCAGCACCGGCCAGGACGACGAGTCGGCGCCGGCCATGTTCACCCCGGTGATCGCCGTCGGGGCGGTCGGTGCCGACGGCGCCCGGGCCTCGTTCTCCACCGTGCACTCGTACGTCTCGGTGAGCGCGCCGGGCGTGTCCGTCCCCGCGCTGAGCGTGAACGGAACGCCCACGACCAGCACCGGAACGTCCCCGGCCGGTGCCCTGGTCGCCGGGGTGGCCGCGCTGATCGTGGCCAGGCACCCGGGGCTGGCACCGTTCCAGGTGGCGCAGGCTCTGGAGAGCACCGCCCGGCACCCGGCCGGCGGCTGGAACAGCGAGGTCGGCTACGGCGTGGTGAACGCGGCTGCGGCGTTGCGGGCCGCCGCGGCCATGCAGCCCGCCGCCGCGAGCCAGCCGCCGGTCGCCTACACCGGCGCGCGCTACTTCGGCCAGGGCCCGGCCGCGGACCAGATGCCGTCCCGCCCGCTGTTCGCGACCGGCAACATGATCGCGGCCGTGATCTCCTGCATCATCGGGTTCGCCCTGCTCGCGTGCGTCGTCCTGGTGTATCGCCGCGGCCGCCGCCGGACAACCTCGCCCCCGGCGGCGACCCCGGGTGCGGTCGGGCCTGCGGGTCCGGTCGGGCCTGCGGGTCCGGTCCGGCCGGGCGTGGCGGGACCGCCGAGTCCCTGGTACGGCGAGCCGGACCGTCACTGGCGGTAGGTCTCGGGCCGCGCGGTGACCAGGGGCCGGCCCGCGGAAGTCACGAGGAAGCCGCGGATGGCCGAGGCCCGGACCGACGAGGATGCCGGGTACCAGGCTCTCTCGTCGTCGGCCGCGATGAGCCAGCTACCCGCGGGCACCCGCTGCCCGCGCGAGTTCACGACCAGCAGCTCGCACCTGGTCCCGTCCGGGACCCCGCTGACCCGCACGTCCAGCGCGAGCCCCCAGGGCGTGGGCGCGTATCGCACGATCAGGCCGACGTGCGTCAGCGGGTCCTGGCCGCGGACCGTCGCGGCCCAGTGCTGGACCGCGGCCGCGGGTCGGACGGGGGACGGGTACAGCGCGCGTGACGCGACCACGGCGCCCACGCCCATGACCACGGCGCCCGCCGCCAGTCCGGCCCGCCGCCACCAGCGCGCGCCGCCGTGCCCGCCGCGGCCCGCCGGGCTGGCCCGTTTCGCCGTGTGGCCCGGCCGGGGCGGAGGCGGTCCCCCGGGTGCGGCCCCGCCGCCGTGGCTGGACCTGGCGCGCTCGCCGGCCTGGTCGTCCAGCAGCCGTTCGGCCTCATCGGGCGGAACCTTGCTCAGCCAGCCCGGCAGGTCGGCCAGGCGGGCCAGTTCTTCCCGGCACGAGGCACACCGGGCCAGGTGCCGCTCCAGGGGGCCGCGGTCGTCCGGCTCGATGGCCCCGAGCACGTAGACGCCCAGCGCGCGGCGCGCGTCACCGCACGCCGTGCCAGCGTGGCCCGTGCCACCGCGACGCCTGTCGCCGCGACGCCT
>DATAVV010000175.1:0-4020 GCA_036267555.1 Streptosporangiaceae bacterium
GGGAAGCCGACGATCACCATGCCGGCCGCGGCGGGCCACACCGCGACGTAACCCAGCGGGTACAGGAAAATGGCCAGGTCCACCAGGCCGAACGCCACGGCCCCGTAGCTCAGCATGCGCTCGGCCGAGATCCGCGACCCGAGGCTGGCGGCGAGCAGCCCGCCGAGGATCCCGCCCACGGCCTGTACGGCGGCGACGAGCCCGTACGCCTGGCTGCTCCCGTGCAGCACGTGCCGCACGAACGGCGCGAACAGTGTGCTCATGATGCCCTCGCCGGTGCTGGTCACCAGGATGAAGACGGTCAGCGAGCGCACGGCCGGGTAGTGCAGCGACCACCGCAGGCCGACGCCCAGTTCCGCTCGCAGCGCGGTGACCTGCCGCCGCAGCGACCGGCCTGGCCCGGGCCGCGCCCGCGTCCCGGCTGGTGCCGCCGCCCGCGTCCCGGCTGGTGCCGCCGCCCGCGCCCGGGGGCGCCAGGCCGGCCCCGGAGCCGCGTCAAGGCCATTGGTCCGGATCAGCGCGATCAGCGCCGCGGAGACCACGAAACTGGCCGCGTCGGCCAGGGCCACGGCGGTGATCCCGCCGGTCGCCGCGATGACCCCGCCCAGGCCCGATCCGGCCAGGCGGGCCAGGTTCTGGATCTGGCCGCTGACCGCGTTCGCGGTGACCAGTTCGTCGTCGCGGACCAGGCCGGGCAGCATGGCCTGCTCGGCCGGCGTGAAGAACTGCGCCGCGGAACTCTCCCACAGCAACACGACGAGGACGATCCAGACCTGCCCGCGGCCGTGTACCAGCAGCAGCGGCAGCAGTCCCGCTGCGAGCAGCAGGTCAGCGACGATCATGGTGCGGCGCCGGTCCCAGCGGTCGGCGAACACCCCGGCCAGCGCGCCGAGCAGCATCTGCGGCAGGAACGACGCCACCATGGTCAGCGCCGATGTGACCGTGGAGCCGGTCAGCGCGTAGACCCGGTAGGTCAGGCCGATCCGCAGGATCCAGTCGCCGGTCAGGGAGATCAGCCCGGCCGACAGGACGAAGCGCAGGTCCCGCTGGGCGGCGAGGACGCGCCAGATCGCGCGCATGTCAGGCCTCCCCGGGCGGCGGCCCGTGCGGGATCGTGATGATCTGGGTGATGTCCACCGGCACGGAGCCCTCCGGGCGCGATCCGACGTCGTCGAGGGGCCGCTCGTTGACGTACCGCGTGATCAGCGCCTCCATCGCCAGCTCCAGCTCGGCCAGTTCGGGCAGCGTGAGGTAGACCGTGGACTGGCCGAGGCCGGTGTGCTGCCGCCACGGGGCCGGCCAGCTACCGCGGCGCCGCAGCCAGCTACGCAGCCCGGCCACGGCCCGCTCCGCCAGGACCTCCTCGTACACCTGGGCGGCGGTGTCCACGTCCGGCCGCACGACCGTTTCCCGCCAGCTCATCGACGTGTAGGTGAGACGCCAGGGCCGCTCCCGGCGGTCCTTGCCCCCGACCTGCCGGACGAACCCGTACTTGGCTAGCTGCCGCAGGTGGTGCGAGGCCAGCCCGTGGCTGATGCCCAGCTCGCGAGCGGCGTCGGCGGTCGTGATCTGCCCCGCGTGCCCGGTGATCGACATCAGTTCCAGGCGCAGCGGATGCGCCAGCGCCCGGATCGCCACCGGATCGTCCAGCAGCCGAAACCGCTCCCGGCCGGCTTGCGCCTGGCCGCCCGGCTCCGGCTGCCCGCTCTCGGATGATTCCAAGGACATGCTTGGAATTCTGCGCCGCGCTGCTCGAGCTTGTCAAGCACATGCTTGGAAAGCGGGAAGCGCGCCACGCCAGCCTCGCGATCATGGTTATGAATGTGACTTTGGTGCTCGCCGGCGAGCACCAAACGTCCATCCATCCGTGGGCTCGGGGAGCGAGGGCGGCGGGTGCGGGGCTGAGGTGGCGGGAGTGACGTGTGGGGCGTCGCGGACCGGCGCGCCGGGTGCGGGGCCGGGGCGCGTGGCCGCGCGCGGGTGGCCGGGGGGCCGCGGTGGGCCGGGATGCGGCGGGGAGTGGGTTAGTAGCCGAGGGTGGTGTCGACCTGGCCGATCAGGGGCTGGCCGGCGGCGAAGGCGGCCACGTTGTCGCGGATGCGGCGGGCCAGCAGGGGCCTGATCATCTCGATCGTGTCGGCCGTGTGCGGGGTGATGATGCAGCGCTCGGCGTCCCACAGCGGATGGCCGTCGGGCAGTGGCTCGGGGTCGGTGACGTCGAGCGCCGCCCCGCCGATGGTGCCATCGGCGAGGGCCGCAACCAGGGCGTCGGTGTCGACGTGGCGCCCGCGGGCCACGTTGACCAGCCAGGCGTCGGGTCGCATGGCCGCGAGTTCGGCGGCGCCGATGATGTGCTCGGTGCTCGGCGTCAGCGCCAAGGCCAGGAACACGACCTGCGCGTCGGCGAGCGCCTCGTGCAGCCCGGCCTGGCCCACGGTCCTGGCCGCGCCGGGCAGCGGGTCGGGCCGGTGCCGGACCACGGTCACGGGTGTGCGCAGCGGCGCGAGCAATTCCAGCAGGCTCACGGTGATCCCGCCGCCGCCGAGGATCGTGACCGGCCGGTCGTACAGGCTCGTCCCGGCCGGCTTGCCCCAGGACCGGGCGGTGATCCGCTCGCGCAGCAGGCGCAGGCCGGCCAGGGCGAGCGCGAGCGCATGCTCGGCGACCGGTTCGGCGTAGCAGCCCTTGGCCGAGGTCCAGACTCGCTGCGAGTCGAGCAGCCCGGCCGCCACGACCTTCTCGATGCCGGCCCACGGAAGCTGCACCCACCGGGCCGAACTGGCCGCGGCCAGGGCCTCGCGCAGCCCGTTCAGGTCGGACGCGTCGACCCAGATCAGCGCGTCGGCCTGGGCGTCGGCGTCGACGGGCTCACCGCCGCCGTCGCGGATCGCCTGCTCGGCGTAGTCGGAGCGGGAGGGGGCGAGGGCCACCCGGGGCGTCGTCACGATCAGCACCCTAATGCACCGGTCCGGCCGGGCCCGCCCCGGCGGTCACGGCATCGAGGCGCAGGTCAGATGGATTCTTCTTGACGTACTCGTTACTTTGGTGATGTTTCGTGGCGAATGGCGCCATCGGCCTGCTACGGTCGGCCCGCCATAGCCAAGGTCCGCAGACATCGAGGGATCCATGAAGGGTTCGTTCCTGGCGGTTTCCGCCGCCGTCGGGCTCGCCGCCGCGATCAGCGCGTGCGGAGGTTCATCCCCGTCGGCGTCGCCGACGTCGCCGGCCAAGTCGCCGGGGTCCCAGGCGTCACCCGCCACGCCGGCGGGCACGTCGCCGGGCGCGTCGGCCACGGGCGGCGCGCCCCCGGCCGCTACCGGGGGCTACCAGCGCATCGGCGGCAGCGCGCAGGGCGTGTCGCTGGCCATCCCCAGTTCCTGGGTCACGGTCAACCTGGCGGAGATGAACGTCAAGCAGGCCGAGAAGCAGATGCAGATCAAGGGCGTCAGCAGCGAGACCGTCGACAGCAGCCTGCAGTCGCTGAAGAAGCTGGACGGGCTGATGGCGGAGGACGGCGGGTCCGCGGCCAGCGCGCCGGGCCATTTCGCGACCAACCTCAACGCCTACTGCCTCGCTTCCGGCGTGAACGAGAGCGGCAGCGCGGGCCTTTCGTCGATGCGCCAGGCCATCACCCAGGAGTTCGAGCAGGACCTGCACGCCCAGAACATCAAGATCGTCGACGCGAACCTGGGCGGGGTCCCCGGCCTGAAGACCTCCTATACGGTCCAGTCGGTGAGCGTGGGCACCTTGCACGCGACGCAGCTTGAGGTGCGGCCGCGCGCGGGCCGCGCCTGCTACGTGACCGTGACCGCGGCCGGGCAGGTCCCCAGCACGGTCGTGCGGGCCGCCGAGTCGACCGTGCAGTACCCATGACGCAGGATTAACGCGGCGAGCGGGCCGGCGGCGACGCGCCGGCGCCGAGCCGCTCGAGCAGCGAACGGCTCCGGGCTGTAGCCGCCGGGCGTGCCCAGGCGCAGGAACCAGTCGGTATGCCCGGACAGGAACCTCGCGGACTCGGCC
>DATAVV010000176.1:0-2597 GCA_036267555.1 Streptosporangiaceae bacterium
TTCGACAAGGTAGAGATGTTCGTCTACTGCGTCCCGGAAGAGTCCGCCGAGTTCCACGAGCGGCTGCTGTCCTACGAGGAGGAGATCGTCCAGGCCCTCGGCCTGCCCTACCGGGTGATGAACATCGCGGTCGGCGATCTCGGGGCACCTGCGGCCAAGAAGTACGACATCGAGGCATGGTTCCCGACCCAGGGCCGGTACCGGGAGATTACCTCCTGCTCCAACACCACCGACTACCAGTCGCGCCGGCTGAACATCCGGTACCGCCGGGACGGCAACCTGGAGTTCGTGCACACGCTGAACGGCACCGGGGCGACCGCCCGCGCCCTGCTGTCGATTATGGAGAACTTCCAGGACGAGCGCGGCACGGTCACCGTCCCCGGGGCTCTACGCCGCTACGGCGCCCCGGCCACCCTCGGCACGGCGCCGAGCTAGCGCCGGCGCCGCGCTGAGTTATCGCCAGGTGTTACCGCCAGTCAGTCCGCGACCGGGGTCTCGGCCCCGGTCAGCTCGGTCAGCAGGGCGGTCCCGTCCGGCGAGCCGAGGCCGGTGCAGGCATCCCAGCCCGGCCCGGCGGAGTAGGCGCCGTTGTTGCCGCTGGTGATGTCCTGGAATCCGGCCGCCGCCTGCCCGGCCGTGACGCCCGCGTACAGCGATTGCTGGATCAGCCCGAACGACGTGCCCGCGGCCTGGGCCAGCCGGGCCGTCAGCCCGGCCCACAGCGGGGCCACCGCGCTGGTGCCCCCGATCACCGTTGACTGACCGTCGACGAGCACCTGGTATCCGGTCTGCGGGTCGGCGTTACCCGCCACGTCGGGAACGCCGCGCCCGGTGCCGCCGCTGGCCGACTGCGGCACGCCGGCGCTGGCCTGCCAGGCGGGCAGCCCGAAAACATCGCTCACCCCGCCGCCGCCGGCCCCGCCGCTCGACCCGTCGTTCCAGACCGTCTCCGAGGTGATCTGCCCGGTGGCCGGGTCGGCCCGCAGGCTGGTCCCGCCGCAGGACAGGGCGTGCGGGCTGGATGCCGGGAAGTCCACGTGCGCCTGGCTGCCGCTGACGCCGTCGCTGCTGCCGTTGTCGCCGGCGGCCACGCACACGGTCACGCCGAGCGCCGCCCCGTCCGCGATCGCCGCATCGAGCGCGGTCCGGGACTGGGCGGTCCACGAGTCCTCCGACTGCCCCCAGCTGATGCTGACCGCCACGGGCGTCGGGGTGGCGTGCACCGCGGTGGTCACCGCGTCGATGAAGCCCTGGTCGGTGTTGGGCGCGAAGTACACCACCTGGGCCGCGCCTGGCGCCACCGAGCCCGCCACCTCGATATCGAGCAGCACCTCGCCGTCGGCGCCGTTGGGATCCTGGCCGGCCACGTTGCTGGCGCCGTCGACGCCCTGCGCGGTCACCGAGGGCGCGGTGAGGCCGAGGCCGGAGAAGTAGGTGCTCAGGTCGCTGGCGGAGAAGCCGCCGCCAAGCTCGATGATGCCTATGGTCTGGCCGGTGCCGTCGGTGTTCGCCGGGAACTGGTAGATGCCGGCCACCTGTGGCGGGGTGTAGGAGACCGACGTCGGGCTGCTCTGGTCGGCCGCCCGGGACTGGAACCGCGCCTGCGGCCGGTTGTCCAGGCCGAGCACGGCGAGCACGATGCCGTCGAGTTCGGCCGGTACCCGCAGGGCGTTTTCGCGGTAGCGGTGCGTCACCCGCCCGGTGCCGTCGGGCGACGGGCTGGTGACCAGGGAAAGGTCGGCCCCGAACACCTCGGACAACGCCGACAGCGGGCCCGCCACGGTCACCCGCCGGGTGCCCGCGTCCTGGCTGGCCACGTCGAGCCCGAGCCGGGACATGGCATCGGCCACCCGCTCGAGATCGCCGGGGTCGGTTCCGTGCCGCAGTTCGAGTTCGGTCTTGGTGAGCCGGGCCGGGGCGCCCGAGGCGTCGCGTGGCAGTGCGGCGCGCCGCCGGGTGACCAGCGTGACTTCGATGCGCTCTGACCCGTCCACGGGGCCCGCCTGCTCGGCACCGGGAAGCGGGCCTCGCTCGCTGCCCGGAAGCGGCACGAAAGATTGGTCGGTCATGGCTCCTACTTCCCGCTACGCGACAATTCCCCTAAAAGGATTCCGACCGCCCGTGGCGGCCCGGGAGCAGGCTACTCTCGCGCATCCTGGCCTTAGGGACATTCGGCCCAGACGCGCCGATCGCGTTCGCGCCTGTAACTAGCTGACCACGCAGCCCTGGCTGCGGCCAGTGGCGGGAAAGGCCATCGCGAGAGCCTTCGCGATCTGGCGGGCGCGGGCGGCATAACCGTCGACGGTGTAGCGGAGGCCGTCGTTGATGAACCAGCGGGTCTTGGCCACGGTGGCCCAGTCGAATACCCGCATTTCCGGATAACGTCGGCAGGCCTGCGCCAGGGCACCATTCCACAACCGCATGTTGGCTTCGGAATACGGGCCCGTGCCGAGCAGCGAGACCACGTTGACCCACAGGACCGGCTGGCCGTGGGCGACCGACATCATCTGCTCGATGCGGGCCAGGCGGCTGACCGGAGAGCCGATCGCGACGTCGGCGGTGTCGTTGGTGCCCAGGGCCAGGACCCAGCAGCCGTG
>DATAVV010000177.1:0-17513 GCA_036267555.1 Streptosporangiaceae bacterium
CTCGGCCGCAACCGGTGGGCCCGCCGGTCCCCGAGCCCGAGCCAGCGGAGCCCGCGCCCGCGAAGGCCGCGGAGCCGACGAGGTCGGCCGAGCCCGCAGAACCAGCGCGGCCCGCGGAGCCCGCAAGGCCTCCGGAGCCCGCATGGCCAGCGGAGCCCGTGCGGCCGGCGGAGTCTGTGTCGGTGTTCGAGCCCGCGAATCCGCCGCCCGCGACAGCGCCCGAGCCGGCGACAGCGCCCGAGCCGGCCAAGGCATCCGAGCCGGCGTCGGTGTTCGAGCCCGCGAAGGCATCCGAGCCGGCGTCGGTGTTCGAGCCCGCGAAGGCGTCCGAGCCGAGGTCAGTGTTCGAGCCCGCGAAGCCACCCGAGCCCGTGACGACGCCCGAGTCCGCTAACGCGCCGCCGTTCGCTGAGCCCGTGGCCTCCTCGGCGTTCCCCGATCCCGTGGACCTGCCCCCCGAGCCGGCGGAACCCGCGGCGCAAACCCCGGAGCCCGCGCCGTCCGCGGGGCCGGCCGCGCCCGTGGGGCCTGCGGTTCCCGCGGGGTCTGCGTTCTCCGACGCCGACGACGACACCTCGCCGATCCCGGTTATCCGCGCGGACACCCCGCCGCCGCTTTCGTCGTCGCCACCGTCACCGTCACCGCCCTTGCCGCCCCTGCCTCCGCTGCCGCCAGGCGAGCCTGCCCCGGCCGCCGCGTCCGATCGCACCAGCGCGGAGGGAATCTACCGGCCCGGGCACGCCGAACCGCCGGGCGCGCACACCCAGGAGAAGATCGAGGAGATCAAGGACCTTTACCTGACCGCCGAGGCGATCGGGGACGAGGCTCTCGGGCAGCACTTCGAACAGCTCAGCCAGAAGCAGCGCTCGCTGATCCGCGAGTTCTTCGAGAAGGCCGGGCTGGGGTCGAGCAGGAAGTCGAAGCTGCGCAACGGCGACTCGGCTCGGGACAAGTCGGCTCGGGACAAGTCGGCCCAGGACAACGCACCCCTGGCGGGATGAACCCGCGACGGCGCCGGCCCGGCGAGCCGGCCGTCAGTCCCGCACGTCCCAGAGCACGCGGAACCCGGCGATCAGGCGCTCCGCCGCGGCCTGGCTGATCTCGACCAGGTCGGCGCCCACCTCGCCGTACTCCCACTCCACGATGGCCGCGTCCGCCTGCCAGGTCAGATCCCGTCGCAGCGCCTCGTCGACCGGACCGGTGACGGCGTGTACGCGGCGAGCCAGGCCCGACGGCGACTGAGCGGTCCGGCCCGTGCCAACGATCGCGTAGTAGCTCACCTCATCCGGCATGGCGGCTACACATTCTCCTTGCGGAAGTCCGGGATGGCCGAGCACCCAGGCGGCATGGGAACCGCGGCGGACATCTTCGCGTGCATGGCCCGCAACCGCATCCGCTCCGAAGGCGAGGTGACCGGGTCCGTGATCTGCTTATAGGCCTCGCGGCCGCGTTGCCAGACATCCCAGCTCGCCGCGGTGTGGAACCGCACCTCGAAGGCCAGGTCGTGGGCGGGGTCACGCCAGCGGCTGTTGACGCCCTTGTATTCCGGGCTGTCCCAGCCGTTCCACCTGACCTCCAGTTCGAACCCGTGACCCTTCAGCCTGCTGTGCACCTGCAGGGTCCCGTCGGCATAGTTCTCGGCGTCGAAGATGAACGTATAACGGATAGCGTCGTGCACCTCATAGGACAGTTCCTCGACTGACTTGTCCGGGTGGCGCAACATCAGGTCGGCGAACCGTTCCTTAAAGCTGTCCCGTGGCTTCAGCGCGTAACTTTCGGTGCCCGGCACCAGGTCCCCGTGCTCGAGTTGCGCCTCGATGCGGCGCATGGCGGGGGTCAGGCCGCTGTGGCCATAGCTGCCGAACACGTTGCGGCCCTCCGCGACGCGGCACCGGCCCAGCGCCTGCTCGGCGGCCTGGCCCTCCTGTGGGCTCAGGTACCTGCCGTGCCACCGCCAGGAGCCGTCGGTGCCGAGAAGGGGCTCGTCGCTGTCGCTTTCGGCCACGAAGATGTCGTGGCTGAGCGTGTCGGTCGCCGGGCCGGCCTGCGCCCAGCGGGGCTCGGCCGCGCTGCCCCGTTCAGCGCCCGCGTGGTCCGCGGGGCCGTGGTCGGTGAGGCCACCCCGGCCGGGGGAGGCGCTCCAGCCGTCGGTGTTCCACTCACCGGTGTTGAACCACTTGGGAGGGTCATCGCGGCCGTCCTCCGGACCGAGGTCGCCGCCGCGGCCGAGGCCGCTGCCGGCGCCGAGATCGAAGTCGGCCGCCGGGCGGGCGCCGTCACTCGCGGCGGCGAGACCGTCATGGGCGCTCACGTCGTCGTCGAGCCGGTGACCCGCCCCGAACCCGTTCGCCGGGCCCAGGTCGGGGCCGGAGCCGAGCCCGTTGGCTAGCTCGTCACCCGAGCCGAGGTCGTGGGGCACGGCGGCCGGCCTTCGCCTGCCGAGGGCGTCGCCCACGCTGAGGGGGCTGCCGCTGTCACTCGTGCCCAGGCGGTCGTCCGCACCCAGGCTGTCGCTAACGCTGAAGCTGTCGTCCGTGCCGAGGACGTCGCCAGGGTCCGGGCTGTCGGCGATGTCCGGGCTGTCGCCGTCGTCCAGGCCGGCGACCGGGCTTTCGTCGTCGGACGTGCTGCTCCAGGCCGGCGCGGCGAACTCGCCGGTGCTGAAGTCGCCGACGCTGAACTCACCGGTGGCCGACTCACCGGTGGCCGACTCACCGCCTCCCGGCTCACCGGTGGCCGGTTCGCCCGTGGCCGGCTCGCCCGTGATGCCACCCGGACCGCCGGCTCCGTTCTGGCTTCCGGCCGGCGTGCTCGCGATCGAGGGCGCTCTGTCCAGGCTGTAGCCCTGCGAGCTGGTCACCCCGTTGGCGGTGTCACGCGCGGTAGTGGCCCGCACCGGCAGCTCGAGATCCTTCAGCCGGGGCACGGGCGCCTTCGGGGTCATGTCATCGTTGTACGGCGAGGACGGATGACCCGGCGGCAGCCGCTCCAGCCGCTGGCGCAGATCCACGAGCGACCCGCGTTTGGGCCGGTCCGCGATCCGCGGGCGATCGGACAGTGCTGCCTCCTGATTGCGCGAGTACGGCACGGCGAGCTGATCCCACCGGTCGTCCGCCCCTGGCATTACGATGTCTCCCCCACATTGGCGACGAATTCATCGTAGTGGCCAGGACCCCCTGACATCCGGCGAAGCGGTTGCGGTGCAGGTCACAGCCTTGCGAACCAGGCTTACCGGACCATGGCCGCGTGGCGGACACTACGGCCGCGGCTACCGGACCCGGCTGACACTACTCGCCGCGGCCGCCATGTCCGGGTGCAGTATCGAAGCGACGGCCTCGACCCCGTCCACCAGGCGGGGTCCCGGGCGGACCACGATGCCGTCGGCGTCGATGGCCCAGACCGACGGGCCGGGCAGGGCCGCGGCCACGGACCTGGCCTGCTCGACCGCGCCCGCCAGGTGGTAGCCGCACGGCGCGACCACCACGTATTCCGGCTCGGCCGCGGCCAGCGCGGCCCAGGTCGTCTCCACCGAACGCGCGCCGGGCCGGGCCGCCACCGGCTCGCCGCCCGCCGCGCTGAACAGGTCAGGCACCCAGTGCCCGGCGGTGAATGGCGGGTCCACCCACTCGACCACCGCGACCCGCGGGCGCCGGCGGCCGGCCACTCGCGCGGCCACGGCGGCCAGTCGGGCGCGCAACCCGGCGACGAGTTCCGCGGCGCGCGGCGAGGTGCTGGTGCGCTGCCCGACGGCGAGGATCGAGTCCAGCACGTCCTCGAGCGAATGCGGATCGAGCGACAGCACCTCGCTGCGGCAGCCCAGGTAGTCCAGGGCGTCCTCGACGTGGCCGGACGGCAGCGCGCAGACCCGGCACAGGTCCTGGGTCAGGATCAGGTCGGGCTCCAGCCCGGCGAGGGCCTCGGCGTGCAGCGTGTAGAGGTCGCCGCCGTCCGCCAGTTGCCCGCGCACGTAGCTGTCGATCTCGGCCGGGGTCATCCCGCTGGTGTCCCGGCCGCCGACCACCACGGTCTTGTCGGCGCGGGCGGCGGCGGGCTCGTCGCACTCGAACGTGACCCCGACCAGATCCTGGCCCAGGCCGAGTGCGTACACGATCTCGGTGGCCGAGGGCAGCAGGGATACCAGTCGCACCAGCCCAGGATAGGCACGCGGCCCTGCTGCCTCGGGGGACGACCCCAGCCCACCCGGAGCGCTGCCTCGGGAGGACGACGCCCCAGCCCTCGCGTGCCTAGCCTTCCGGGTGAGGCCTGCGAGACGATGGTTCCCCGCGAGACTGAACGAGGGATTCGATGATCTTCATTACCGCCAAGTTCCGGGTGCTGCCGCAGGACGCCGACCGGTGGCCCGAGATCTCCGCCGAGTTCACCCGGGCGACGCAGAACGAGCCGGGCTGCCTGTGGTTCGACTGGTCGCGCAGCGTGGCCGACCCGAACGAATACGTCCTGGTCGAGGCGTTCCGCGACGAAGCGGCCGGGGCGGCGCACGTCCAGTCCGAGCACTTCAAGACCGCGCGGCGCACGCTGCCGCCGCACCTGGCCGAGACGCCGAGGATCGTCAACTTCACGATCCCGCAGGACGGCTGGTCCGAACTCGGCGAGATGGCGGTGCCGCCCCGGGGCTGAGGCACGGCCGCGCCCCGGCCGTGTCATCGGGTTCCCGGGACAGCGTGTTGATTGCCCGCTTGGTCCAGGCCAGGCTGGCGGCGAACGCCGAGACGCCGTGGTCCAGGGCCAGCGGGGAGTGGCGGTCCCCGAAGTCCGCGGCGCTCGTGTACCTCTCGAGCCCGTCGAGGAACGCCGCCAGCGCGTCCCGCACGTCGGCCAGGAACGCGAGCACCTCGGCCCGGGGGAGCAGGGTCTCCATCGCCACGAACCGCATCAGGTGCAGGGGCAGGTCCTGGCTGATCGTCGCGGGGTTGACGGGCTGGCGCACCCACGCCGCGTGTGCGGCCAGGCCCGCCTCGGTGATGTGGTAAATGAAGCGGCGCCGGGCCTGATCGCTCGGCTGGCCCGGATCGGCCCGCAGCAGCCCGCGGCGCTCCAGGCGGCGCAGGGCCGGGTACAGCGCTCCGGAACTCGGCTGGTAGACGCCGAGCGGCGTGGTTGCGAACGCCTGCTTGAGGTCGTAGCCGGTGGACGGCGCGCCGGCCACCATCAAGAGCAGCACCTGCTCGAAGTCCGTCAACTGGCGCCCGGCCATGACCAGCAAGCTTAGAGCCCTCGGCCAAACGTCTATCCCCATGGGTCGATTCGACTTATACTCGTCGGGCTAAAGCCTTCAAAAGCCGCACGTAGCCCAAATCAGACTGGCCGCAGGCGGCTCGGCTCCGCGAACGAGGAGCATTCGCAACCAGAGAGGGGGCCCGCGAGCATGCCTGAAGTGAAGGTCCGGCGCACGGGCATATCGGCGGATGAAGCCGAGGCCGCGATCCGCGCGAGCCTCGGCCCCAGTGCCAAGATCACGCGCAGCGGAGATCACCGGCTGGAGGTGACCCAGAGCTTCTTCGTGCGGGCCAAGGTCGAGATGACCGAAGAGCCGGGCGGGACCGTTTTCGCCGTGCACGGCGTGGGCGTGCCGTTCCCGCTGGTCTTCATTGTGACGAAGATGTCAAACGAGAAGGGCATCGCGGTGAAGGTCGCGGACGCACTCGGGGCCAGCGAGGGTTTCCGTGAGAACGGCTGACCCGGCCGGGATCATGCCCAGCGCCGAGAGCGCGGTGAGCCAGCAGGACGTGATCAGCGTGCGCGGCCTGCGCATGAGCTACGGGCATTACGAGGCGGTGCGCGGCATCGACCTCGACGTCCCCCGGGGCGAGGTCTTCGCCTTCCTCGGGCCGAACGGCGCGGGCAAGACCACCACCGTCGAGATCCTCGAGGGGTTCCGCCAGCGGACCGGCGGTGAGGTGCGGGTGCTGGGCAGCGATCCGGCCCGCGCCGGATCGGCCTGGCGGGCCCGCGTCGGGGTGGTGCTGCAGGAGTCGGCGCCCGAGGCGTGGCTGACCGTGCGGGAATGCCTGTCCATGTACGCCGGGTACTACCCGACCCCGCTGCCGGTCGGCCGGGTGCTGGACCTGGTCGGGCTCACGGCCAAGGCCGGGGACCGCTGCGACCGGCTCTCCGGCGGGCAGTTGCGGCGCCTGGATATGGGCCTCGCGCTGATCGGCGACCCGGAACTGGTCTTCCTGGACGAGCCCACCACCGGATTCGACCCCTCGGCGCGCCGGGCTGCCTGGGACGTGATCGCGGGCCTGCGCGACCTGGGCAAGACCATCTTCCTGACTACCCACTACATGGACGAGGCCGAGGCACTGGCCGACCAGATCGTGATCCTCGCCGCGGGCAAGGTCGTGGCCGCCGGCACCCCGGCCACGATCGGCGGCCGGGCCACCAGCGCGACCACGGTCAGCTTCACGCTCCCGGACGGCCTGACCCCGGCGGACCTGCCGGCGCTGCCCGCTGCGGTCAGCGCGGGACGCTACGGCCAGGTCGAGATCCTGCACGAGCATCCGGTGCCCCTGCTGCACGCCCTGAGCACCTGGGCCCTGGAGCGCGGCTATCCGCTGGCCGACATCTCCGTGCACCGCCCCACGCTCGAGGAGATCTACCTCAGGCTCACCCAGGAGACCACATGAGTGTCGTGCCGAAGGCGCGCCTGGCTAGCACCGCATCGCTGGTCGCCCATCAGGCCCGTTACGACCTGCGCAGCTTCCGCCGCAACTCCAGGGCCCGGATCTTCACGCTGGCCGTGCCCGTGATCTTGCTGCTGATCCTGGTGGCGCTGTTCCACGGCGGCACGGTCGCCACGGGCGGGGTCACGGTCAAGATCGCCGCCTACTACGTCCCGCACATCGCCGCGATGGCGATTGTCGGCGCGGGCATGGTCAACCTGCTGATCACCCTGGTCGCGAAGCGGGAGTCGGGCTCGCTGAAGCGGCGCCGGGCGACACCCGTCCCGGCCTGGGTGCTCATCGCGGGCGACGCGTCCACGAGCATCGTGTCGTCCCTGGGCATCGTGGCCGTGCTGGTCGCGATCGGCGGCATCGGCTTCGGGCTGTCGCTGAGCGTGGCCGCGATCGGCGTGGCCGTCGTGGTCGCGATCGTGGGTGCCGCCTCGTTCTGCTGCCTGGCCTACGCGCTGAGCGGCATCGTCGGCAACGCCGAGTCGGCCGGGCCGATGACGCAGCTTGCGACGTTTCCCGTCTACTTCATCTCCGGCATCTACATCCCGGACAACGTGCTGCCGCACTGGCTGCTCGATGTCGCGTCGGTGCTGCCGGTGCGGCCGCTCGCCGTGGCGTTGCAGGCGGCGTTCGTGCCCGCGACCAACGGCGGCAGCCGGTTCGCCACCGTCCCGATCCTCGTCGTCGTGGCCTGGGGCGTGGCCGGGCTGATCGTCGCTGTGCGGCGCTTCTCCTGGGTCCCGCGGCGGTCGTCGTAAGGCCGCGGCCCGGTTGTGCGGTGGGCGCGGGGCGGCCAGAGGCATCCTCCCGGGCCACGTCGGCGAACGGCTTGTGCTTGAAACGCCGCAGCTAAACTTCGGGCCGACTATGAGCACCGCAAGTGGACCCAGCCGCAGGCGCTCACATTTGGATGCCGCCATCCGCCTGGTGCGGCAGCAAGGCTTCATAGACGCCGGGGTACCCGGCAGAAGCCAGCTTCCTGGCAGGCGGGTCTATCGGTGTGGTGATTGTGGTGACGTCTGGTGACGCCGAGGGCCTTCGGGCACTTGGCGCGAGCGGCACGGCTGGCCACGCGACAACTGGCTTGGCGGTTTGCCGCAGCGTAACGGGTGGGACGCCGACGGTCACCGCTTCTTCGCCGAATATGATCCCGGCGACGCCTCCGGTCCTGGTGCACGGCGACCTGTGGCGGGACAACATCCTCGCCGGGCCGGCTGGCCGGCCGGCTTTGATCGACCCGGCTGTCTGGTATGGCTGGCCGGAGGTCGACATCAGCATGCTGTGGCTGTCGCCGCGACCAGCAGCCTCCCGTCATTTCTTCGAAACGTGGGAGGCGATAGCCCGTCCGGAACCTGGCTGGACCGGCCGGGCGCCGCTGTTACACGTTCGGGAGATGCTAAGCGTCCTGGCCCAGCGGGGCGGCGAGAACGGCACCGCAGACCGGCTGCGTGCCGTGCTCGCGCCGTTCCGGCGGCGAACCTAGATGCGTCCGGAGACGTCGAGGTCCATGGCCACATTGGCAATGTTGCAATCGCGAAGATCGCAGTAGCCTCGGGTTTGTGCCTGGTGGCGCCCCGGTGAGGTGGACTCGTCCGTCTCACCGGAGAGCCGGATCTGCATGAGAGCGGAGGTCATGAACCGAGCCCATAGGTCTCGCCTTGTTGCGGGCATAGATTCTTCGACGCAGTCCACGAAGGTCGTGCTCTGCGAGGCCGAGGATGGTGTGGTCGTCGGCCAGGGCAGCGCGCCGCACCCGCCGGGCACCGAGGCCGACCCGGCCGCGTGGTGGGCGGCGCTGCAGCAGGCGGGCCAGGGCCTGCTGGAGCGCGCCGACGCTGTCGGCGTGGCCGGGCAGCAGCACGGCATGGTCGTTCTCGACTCCGGCGGTGAGGTGATCAGGCCCGCGCTGCTGTGGAACGACCTGCGGTCGGCCGGCGCCGCGGCCGAACTGGTGCGCGAGCGAGGCGGCCCGCAGTGGTGGGCGGATCACACGGGCAGCGTGCCGACTGCTTCGTTCACGATCACCAAGCTGCGCTGGCTGGCCGAGCACGAGCCGGGCAACGCCGGCCGCGCCGCCGCGGTGCTGCTGCCGCACGACTGGCTGACCTGGAGACTGCTGGGCGGCCCGGAGCGCGAGGCCCCAATGGTCACCGACCGGGGCGACGCGTCGGGCACCGGCTACTTCGGGCCGGCGCAGGGAAGCTGGCTGCCCGAACTGGTCAAGGCGGCGGTCGGGCGCACGCTGGCGCTGCCCCGGGTGGCGAGCCCGGGCGAGGCCGTCGGCCGCACGTCGTGGGGCGCGGTGGTGTCCGCCGGGACCGGGGACAACATGGGCGCCGCGCTCGGGCTCGGGCTGGGGGCCGGCGACGTCGCGGTGTCGATCGGAACCTCGGGCACGGCGTTCGCCGTCAGCGAGGTGCCGGCCGCGGACCCGTCCGGGGCGGTGGCCGGCTTCGCCGACGCCACCGGACGTTTCCTGCCCCTGGTGTGCACGATCAACGCGGGCCTGGTGCTGTCCGCGACCGCGTCGCTGCTCGGCACCGACCTCGACGGGCTCTCGTCCCTGGCGCTGGCCGCCGAGCCGGGCGCGGGCGGGATCACCCTGCTGCCTTACCTCGACGGCGAGCGGACACCGGACCGGCCCGGTGCGACCGGGGTGCTGCGCGGGCTGACCACGCGCAACGCCAGCCAGGAGAACCTGGCCCGGGCCTCGGTCGAGGCGTTGCTGGCCTCGCTGGCCGACGCCGCGGACCGGATCGCCGCAGCGTGCGCGCCGGGCCAGGCGGCGCGGGCCGACGGGCGGGTCCTGCTGATCGGGGGCGGCGCGAAGTCGGTCGCCGTCCGCGAACTGGCGCCGGGCATCTTCTTCTCGCCGGTGATCGTGCCCGAGCCCGAGGAGTACGTCGCGCTCGGAGCCGCGCGCCAGGCCGCGTGGGCGCTGGCGGGCGGCCCGGAGCCGCCGGCCTGGCCGGCCCGGCCATCGGCCCGCTACACCGGCCCGCCCCGGCCCCAGATCCGCGAACGCCATGCCGCGCTTCGCGACGACACCGCCACCTGGGATGAAAGGATTGGCTCGTGAGCACAGACCGATTCGCACCCACGCCCGCCGACCGATTCTCGTTCGGGATCTGGACCGTTGGCTGGCAGGGCGTGGATGTCTTCGGGACCGCGGTGCGGCCGCCGATGCCGGCGGAGCGGGCCGTCCGCAAGCTGGCCGAGATCGGCGCCTACGGCGTGAACTTCCACGACAACGACGTGTTCGGGTTCGACGACACCGAGCAGGAACGCGCGGCGCGCATTGCCGAGTTCCGCAAGGCCCTGGACGAGACCGGGCTGGTCGTGACCACCGCCACCACCAACCTGTTCGGGCACCCGATCTTCAAGGAAGGCGGGTTCACCGCCAACGACCGGGACGTGCGCCGGTTCGCGCTAGCCAAGGTGATGCGCAACCTGGACCTGGCGGCCGAGCTAGGGGCCCGGGTCTACGTGTGCTGGGGCGGCCGCGACGGCGCGGAGTCCGGGGCGGCCAAGGACGTGCGGGCCGCGCTCGACCGGTGCAAGGAGGCCTTCGACGTCCTGTGCGCCTACGTGCTCGACCAGGGTTACGATCTGCGGTTCGCGATCGAGCCCAAGCCCAACGAGCCGCGCGGCGACATCCTGCTGCCGACCGCCGGGCACGCGCTGGCGTTCATCAACGAACTGGAGCACCCCGAACTGGTCGGCCTCAACCCCGAGGTCGGGCACGAGGAGATGTCCGGGCTGAACTACGCCCACGGCATCACCCAGGCGATGTGGCACGGCAAGCTGTTCCACATCGACCTGAACGGGCAGCACGGGCCGCGTTACGACCAGGACCTGCGGTTCGGCGCGGGCAACGCCCGGGGCGCGTTCTGGGTGGTAGACGCGCTGGAAGCGGGCGGGTACGACGGGCCGGTGCACTTCGACTACAAGCCGCCGCGCACCGAGGACGACGACGGGGTGTGGGCGTCCGCCGCCGCCTGCATGCGCAACTACCTGATCCTGCGCGAGAAGGTGCGGGCGTTCCGGGCCGATCCCGTAGTCACCGAGGCCCTCGCCGCGGCCCGGGTTCCCGACCTGTCGCTGCCGACCCTGGCCGACGGCGAGACCTGGCGCGACATCCAGGGGTTCACCCCCGACATCGAGACCCTCGCCGGGCGCGGCATGGCCTTCGAGCGCCTGGACCAGATCGCCCTCGAGTACCTGTACGGGGTCCGCTAGGCCCGTCGTGGAAACCGAGATCCCGGCGCGCTGCCAGGTCGAGGCCTGGGTTCCTGGCGTGCCGGGCATCACCGAGGTCTTCCACGCGCGCATCGTCGACTGGGCCTACCCGCGGCACGTCCACGACACCTGGGCCGTGCTGATCGTGGACGACGGGGCGATCCGCTACGATCTCGACACCCGGCGCTGCGGCGCGGCGGGCCGGGCCGTCACGATCCTGCCACCCGGCGTGGCGCACGACGGGCGGCCCGCGCCCGGCGCCTGGGGCTTCCGCAAGCGCGAGATCTACCTGCCGCCCGGATTCCTGCCCGAGCGCCTGGTCGGCGCGGCCGTCGATCACACCACCATCCACGACGCGGCGCTGCGGACCGCCCTGGCGCGGCTGCACGAATCCCTGGCCCGCGGGGAGGAGAGCCTGGACGGCGAGGCCCGGCTCGCGCTGATCGCCGAGCGCATCGAGGTCCGCCTCGCCGCGCCCGGGCCGGCCAGGCGGGCGCCCGAAACGGGCGTCGCGGGCCAGGTCAGGGACCTGCTGGACAGCCGCTATGCCGAGCCGGTCAGCCTGAGCGAGGCCGCGGCGCTGATCGGCCGGTCCGTGCCGCACCTGGTCCGCAGCTTCACCCGCGAGTTCGGGGTCAGCCCGCACGCCTACGTCATCGGCCGCCGGATCGGCGCGGCGCGCCGCCTGCTGCTGCAGGGCGCCGCGCCCGCCGAGGTCGCCGCCGCCGTGGGCTTCTACGACCAGGCTCACCTCACCCGGCACTTCCGGCGGCACACCTCGGTCACGCCGGCCCGGTTCGCCCGCAGCCACGTAATACCGAAATATGACGAAACGTAAATCTTTCAGGTGACGACACCTGAGGCAGAACGCGGCAGAGTGGGAAATCTGGCACCGGCCCGCGAGGCCGGGCCGGAGCGAGGCGCCCGGGGGGATTGCGTCGATTCGGAGGAAGTCACACATGCGACAGACAGCGATTAAGCACCGGCACTGGCTGGCCGCGGCCGCGGCGTTAGGGTCCGTGCTGGCCCTGGCGGCCGGCGTGGCCGCCGTCCCGGCGGACGCGGCGACGCCGCCCCGGCTGGCGGTCGCCGGCAGCCACCCGTCGTGGGCGAGCCCGGCCGCCGCCGTGAACCAGGTCCCGGCCGACACGACCCTGAGCGCCCGGGTGTACCTGGCCGGGCGCGACCCGGCCGGCCTGGCCGCCTACGCGCGCCAGGTATCCGAGCCGGGCAGCGCCAGCTACGGGCGCTACCTGACGCCCGCCCAGTACCAGCAGCGGTTCGGCCCCAGCGCCGCGCAGGTCAGCGCGGTACGTACCTGGCTGACCGGAACGGGCCTGCGGGTCACGACGGTGACCTCGCACTACGTCGGGGTCTCGGGCACCGAGGCGGCGGTCGCGGCCGCGTTCGGCACGAACCTGCGTACCTACCGCGTGGACGGCACGGTGCAGCGTGCCCCGCAGGCCGCGGTGACCGTCCCGGCGGCGGTGGCGCCCGCAGTGCTGACCGTCACTGGCCTGGCCACGAGCGATGCCCGGCTGCAGCCGGATGTCAGCACCGGGCCGATCGCCCAGCCGGCCGGCCTGGCCGCCACGCCGGGCGCGGCGGGCACGATGCGGCCCGCCGCCGCGAGCAACGCGGACTGCTCCCGGTACTGGAACCAGCGGTTGGCCACCACCCTGCCGCCGGCCTACGGCCGCGAACTGCCCTACGTCGCGTGCGGCTACGTGCCCGCGCAGCTTCGCTCCGCCTACGGCGTCGCGGGCTCCGGGCTGACCGGCAAGGGCGTGGCGATAGCGATCGTGGACCCGGGCGCGTCCCCGACGATCGCCTCCGACGCCGACACCTACTTCCGGCGGCACGGCCTGCCCGCGTTCCGGCCCGGCCAGTTCACCCAGTACCTGCCGGCCGACATTGGCCAGAGTTGCGGCACCGGCCTGGTCCCGTACGGCGAGGAGAGCCTGGACGTGGAGGCCGCGCACACGATGGCCGCGGGCGCGCGCATCGACTTCGTCGCCTCCGACTGCACCAGCATCACCGACCCGCTGGACGCCGAGACCCGCATCGTCGACGGGCACCTGGCGGACATCGTCAGCGACTCCTGGCACCTGGGCCTGGAGACGCAGATGCCCGCCGGCCTGATTCCCGCGTTCGAGCAGGTCTTCGAGCAGGGCGCCGTCGAGGGCATCGGCTTCTACTTCTCCTCCGGCGACCACGGCGACTGGACGCCTGCCACTGGCGGCGCACCCGCCGTGCAGTACCCGGGCATCGACCCGTGGGTGACCAGCGTGGGCGGCACAAGCCTGGCCGTCAGCGCCCGCGGCGGCTACGAGTGGGAGACGGCCTGGGGCACCGACCTCGCGCCGCTGGCCGCCGACGGCACCAGTTGGACCACGCTGCCCGGCGCGTTCTACGGCGGCGCGGGCGGGGGGACCAGCACGCTGTTCGCCCAGCCGTTCTACCAGCGCGGCGTCGTCCCGGCCGCCCTGGGCCGCCCGGCGGGAGCGGCGCAGCCGATGCGGGTCATGCCGGACATCGCGGCCGACGCCGACCCGTCCACCGGCATGCTGATCGGGTTGTCGCAGGCGCCGACCCCGACCTCGCCCCCGGTGTACACGGAGGGGACCGCGGGCGGCACCAGCGTGGCCACGCCGCTGATCGCGGGCATCCAGGCCGATGCCGAGCAGGCGCTGGGCCGGCCGATCGGGTTCGCCGACCCGGCCATCTACGCCCGGTACGGCACGCGGGTCTACCACGACGTCACCGACGATCCGCTAGGCCCGGGCGTGACCATCGCCGCGGCCGTGGGGGACGCCGGGGCGGGCGCCGGGCTGACCACCAGCTACGCCGACACCTTCGCCCGCGACACCAGCCTGCACGCCACACGCGGCTACGACGACGTCACCGGCGTCGGCTCGCCCACCGCCGCCTACCTGAGGTCCTACCGCCGGAGGTGAATCACCGGGGGTTGGCCGGATCCGGTCATTCCGGCTCGCACGTGGTCACGACGGGCTGATCCTTCTGCGGGCCGAGCCGAAAGTGAACAGCGGGCCGTCGGGAAGCCGTCCCGCCGGCCCTCGGGCGAGCCGGGCGACGCCCACGGACATCAGCCCGTCGGTCCCGACCGCATCGAAGGCGACCTCGTCGAAGCCGGCGCCGGTGAACCACGCCCTTATCCGCGGCGTCGGGTCGGGCGGCTCGCGGTGCCGGGTCCAGATCACGGTCGCGCCCGGCTGGCACATCGCCGGCGCGGCCTCGACCGTGCGCTGGATGTCCTGCTCGGCCGCGTGCCTCGCCTGGCCGGCGATGTGCGGGTCGGCCTCGATCAGGACGGCGCGGACATCGTCGCGCCTGGGATGACCCGGCAGCACCCCGATGACGTCATGGCCCTGCCCGGCGCACAGGCTGACCAGGCGCAGCGGGCCGGGCGGCGCCCGGTCGAGCGCGCGGGCCAGCCACGCCTGCACCCGGCGCAGCCGTGCGCTCAGCCCCGAGGACGGATCGTCGTAGCCCGCATGCCAGGCCAGCCAGTCCATGTGCTCAAGCGTGGCGCGACCGGATCCTGAAGGCCAGCGTGATCTGCATGACGCCGAAGATCAGTAGCCAGATGCTCAGCACGATCGCCAGCGTGAGCAGCGAGATGCCGGGATAGGCCAGCACCACCAGGCCGGCCACGATGCCGAGGACACCCATCAGCGCGGTCCAGCCCCGGCCGGGCACATGCCGGTGGGACAGCGCGGTGAACAGTTCCACCGCGCCGCTGACCACCCAGAAGATCCCGAGCAGCAGGGCCAGCGCCAGCAACGTGACCAGGAGGTGCCGCACCGCATACAAGCCGATGACCAGCGACAGCACGCCGAGCAGCGCGAACAGCACCCGGGTCCCGCCGCTCTCGTCGTGCGCGAACGCAGCCGCGAACCTGAAGATGCCCATCACGATCAACTGGATGCCGAACAGCACCGCGACCACGACCAGCGTGCGCCCGGGCCAGACCAGGGCGGCCACCCCGACCAGCAGTGTGACGATCCCGAAGGCCAGGACCCAGCCCCAGTGGCCGCCTACCCGGCCCAGCATGTCCGCTGGGTCGGTCCTCGTGCGTACCGCCATCGCGCATCTCCTGACTCTCCCGGCACTACCTGTTTTCACCCTGGCACACCAAGAGCCCGGCACCAACAGACCCGGCCGCGACGGTTGGCCTCCCCCCGGCCGGGTACGCCAGTGGCCTGAGCGGCCCGACCAGGCCGGGCGTCGGCGGCCGGCTACGGTGCCGCGTTCGGCGTGGCCGTGGGGATCTCGGGGAACAGCGAGCGCACCGCGGTGACGGCTTCCTCGGAGCCGGCGGTGACGTCGAGCGTGACCTGGGCCGGGCCGGCGTGGACGGACCAGGCCGCGAACGCGCAGCATTCGCGTTCGAGGGCGGCCAGCGATTCCAGTTCGGCGGCGACGCCGGGGCCGGCCGCGAAGACCAGCCGCACCCCGTCTCGTGTGGGTGCGGCCTGGCGCAGGGCGCGGGCGGCGAGAGCCTGCCAGCGAGCGGTCCGCTCGGCCAGGTTGGTCTGGTTCAGGGAGCAGGCGACGGGCGGAGATTCGTCTTCCATGGTTACCTCCGATGAGTTGGGCCGGGGGTGCGCGACCGAGGCCGCGCGGGCACTGGTGCGAGGGTAACCCGGCCATCCTGGTCGTCTTCGATGTCGGCTACGACGTGACCCGGCTCGCCTGGCTGCTTGCGGATCTCCCCGCCGAGCTGCTCAAGACACGGCGTGAACGCGCAGGTTAACGACAAGCTAAGCGCGCGCAGATCGTCCAACATCTGCGCGCGTCAGCCAGCCACCGCGGACGGCAGGCACCTGCGCCAGACGGATCGCGCATGCCGCACGACTCACGGTCGGCGATCGCATACAGGGCGGTTGCGCCTTTGCCCCGCGCGCCCGGTGAGGTATGGGTAGGATCGCCGGGTTATGGGCGTATCTGACCCGCGTCCGGTCGTGGTCCTGGCCGACGACGACGACGCGATCACGTCCAATCTGGCCCCATTCCTCGACCGGGCCGGATTTACCGTGTATGTGGCCGCGGACGGCGACGCGGCGCTGGAGCTGGTGGAGCGGCTCGACCCGGACGGCTGCGTGCTGGACGTGCTGATGCCGGGGCCGGACGGCCGGGAGGTGCTGCGCCGCCTGCGCCGCGCAGGCCGCTGGCTGCCCGTGGTCCTGCTCACCCAGGTCGGCGAGTCGGCCGAGCGGGCCATCGCGCTGGACGAGGGCGCGGACGACTACCTGAACAAGCCATTCGACCCGTACGAGCTGCTGGCCCGGCTGCGCGCGGTGCTCCGCCGGGCCAGGCCCGGGCGCCGCCCGCTGTCCGCCTCGCCCTCGCTGCGGTCCGGCGACCTGCGGCTGGACCGGGTCTCTCGCCGGGCCTGGCTCAGGGACACCGAGCTGGTGCTCACGCCGAAGGCGACGCTGCTGCTGGACTACCTGCTCACCCACCCCGACGAACTGCTGACCAGAGACCGGCTGCTCCAGGTCCTGTGGGGGTTCGACTTTCCGGTCGGGACGCGGGCGGTGGACAACCGGATCGCCGAGCTGCGCCGCGCGCTGAGCGACGACCCGGCGCGGCCGGAGTGGATCGCCACCGTGCCCGGCCAGGGTTACCGGTTCGTCGCACGGGTGGACGACGCGCGATGACGCGCCTCGCGCCGGGCGTCCTGCTGCGGGTCCTCGCCCCCCTGCTGACCGGAGCGGCGGCCGGGACCGCCCTGCAGGCCGCCGACCCCCGGGCCCGGCTGTACACCACGGCCTCGCCCGGCCTGGTCGCGGGGACGGCCGGGCTGCTCGCGGCCGCCGTCGTGGCGGCCGTCTTCCTGGTCCGCCGCCGAGGCGCCGAGGCTAGGGCAGAGGCCACGGAGACGACGGTGCGGCAGCTGACCGACGCGGCCGCCCGGGACCGGCTCCGGTTCCTGATGCGGCTGGACCATGAGCTCAAGAACCCGCTCACCGCTATCCGGGCCGGGCTGGTGAACATCGAGCAGACCGGGGACACGATCCCGGGCGGCGCCGCCCTGGCCACCGTGTCGGTCCAGACGGACCGGATCACCCGCCTGGTCAGCGACCTGCGCAAGCTGGCCGAGCTGGAAACCAGGGCGATCGAGGCGGCACCGGTCGACCTGACCGGCCTGCTGCACGAGGTGGCCGAGGCCGCCGCGGAGATCGCCGGGACAGTGCAGCGGGGCTTCCGGATGAGCGTGCCCCGTGCGCCGTGGCCGCTGCCGCTCATCGAGGGCGACCGCGACCTGCTGTTCATCGCAGTGCAGAACCTCGTGGCCAACGCGGTCAAGTTCTCCTCCCCCGGCGACACCGTCGAGGTTCGGGCCAGCGAGGACGACCACGCCTTGCTGCTCGAGGTGGCCGATACCGGGGTGGGCATTCCGGCGGACGAGATCGGGCAGGTCTGGCAGGAGCTGGCCCGGGGCCGCGCCGCGCGGAGCCTGCCGGGGACCGGTATCGGGCTCGCCCTGGTGCGGGTCATCGTCACCCGGCACGGCGGCCAAGTGGCCATCCGCAGCCGCGAAGGCCAAGGCAC
>DATAVV010000178.1:0-16330 GCA_036267555.1 Streptosporangiaceae bacterium
ACCTCGTGGCCGGGCTGATCACCGGGGGCGAGGTCCGGGTGCACGGCTGCCCGCAGGACCGGCTGGTCACCGCGATCACCACGCTGGCCCGGATGGGCGCGAGGTTCGACATCACCGACGAGTGGATCACCGCGTCCGCCCCGGGCGGCCTGCGCGAGGCCGCGGTGCACACCGACACCCACCCGGGGTTCGTGACCGACTGGCAGCAGCCGCTGATCGTGCTGTTCACCCAGTCCGACGGGATGTCGGTGCTGCATGAGACGGTGTTCGAGAACCGGCTCGTGTACGTACCCGCGCTGCAGAAGATGGGCTGCGAGATCGAGGTGTTCGCGGCCTGCCTGGGCGGGTCCGCGTGCCGGTTCCACGACACCAACGCCGTGCACTCCGCCGTGATCAGGGGCGTTTCGAAGCTGCGCGGCGCGGATGTCACGCTGCCCGACGTGCGCGCCGGGTTCTCCGCCGTGCTGGCCGCCGCCGTGGCGGATCAGCCGTCCACGCTGCGCGGCATCCACCACATCGAGCGCGGCTACCACCGCCCGTTCGAGCAGTTCGCCTCCCTCGGCCTCACCCTGCACCGCACCTGACGGGATATCTCCCCTGGCCGGGCTAGGCTGCCAGAGCCTGATCCCGTCGCGACAGGGGTGTCTTTATGAGTGCCTTTACGCTGATTCCAGGAGCTGGCGGCGCCGCGACCTGGTACTGGCACCGGGTGGTGCCCGAACTCGTGGCCCGCGGCCACCGGGCGACCGCGGTTGACCTGCCCGGGCCGGACGAGTCCGCGGGGCTGCCCGAGTACACCGACAAGGTCGCCGCCGTGGCGGCCGGCCAGGGCGACGACGTGGTGCTCGTGGCCCAGTCGATGGGCGGTTTCACCGCGGCGATGGCCTGCGCGCGGGTGCCCGTGCGCATGCTGGTGCTGCTCAACGCGATGATCCCGGTGCCGGGCGAGACGCCGGGCGAGTGGTGGGACAACACCGGCTGGCAGCCGGACCGCCTCGCCGCCGCCGGGGCGGGCGGGTACCCGGCCGAGGTCGACCTGGCCACATACTTCCTCCACGACGTGCCCGCCGACGTCTACGCCTCCGGCGCGGACACCGAACATAACGAGGCGGACATCGCGTTCACCCAGCCGTGCGATATCGAGCGCTGGCCTGACGTGCCCACGCGCGTCCTGGCCGGGCGCGACGACCGGTTCTTCCCGGCGCCGTTCCAGCGCCGGGTGGCCAGGGAACGCCTCGGGCTCGACATCGACGAGACCCCGGGCGGCCACCTGGCCGCGCTCTCCTACCCGGCCGAACTAGCCGACCGCCTCGTCCGCTACCTGGACTAGGCCCCCCCCGGCCCGGCCCAGCCCCGCGGCCCGGCCCAGCCCCGCGGCCCGGTCCAGCCCCGCGGCCAAATTCCTAGTATTTTGATTGGGAAACTTGACTAAGATCGCTGTCTCTTGCGATGCTCGGGACATGGCGAGCTATTTCGGGACCCGGCGTCGCTACGTCGACTTCCTCACGGTCATCAGTTCGGGCTGTCGCGCGCGCTGACCAGCCGAACGTGCCCTTGCTCTTCTCGTGCTAGTTCTCTCGAGTTCCCCGAGCTGAAAGGCGTCCCGCCATGACCGAAACCCTCACCGCAACCGCGAACGTCGCCGTCACTCCGCTGGCCGGCCACATCGGCGCCGAGGTCACCGGCGCGGACACCGGCGCACCCCTCGGCGAGGAAGTGATTACCCGCATCCGCCGGGCGCTCCTCGACCACAAGGTGGTGTTCCTGCGCGGCCAGAACCTCGACTACCGCAGGCAGGTCGCGTTCGCCGAGCGGCTGGGCCCGCTGACCCTGGGCCACCCGACGCTCGCCTCACCGGCCGGCCAGCCGCTCCTGGAGGAGATCGACTCGCTCAAGGGCGGGAAGGTCAACTACTGGCACACCGACGTCACGTTCGTCGACCGGCCGCCGGCCTTCACGCTGCTGCACGCCGTGGTGATCCCGCCGCTGGGCGGGGACACGCTCTGGGCCAACACGGTCTCGGCCTACCAGAGCCTGCCGCCGGAACTGCGCGACCTGGCCGACCGGCTGCGGGTGCTGCACACCAACGACTTCGACTACGCCCGCCCCTTCAACCGCGGCGAGCGGATCGACCCGGCGCTGGCGGCGGCGCACGAGGAGTTCGTCTCCACCGTCTACGAGACCGAGCATCCGCTGGTGCGGGTGCACCCGGAGACCAGCGAGCGGTCGCTGGTGCTGGGCGGTTTCGCGCGCACCGTGGTGGGTTTCCCCCCGCAGGCGTCGCGGGACCTGGTCCGGCTGCTGCAGGAGTACATCACCCGGCCCGAGAACACAGTCCGCTGGCGCTGGCGCGAGGGCGACCTGGCCATCTGGGACAACCGCGCCACCCAGCACTACGCGATCGCCGACTACGGCAACGAGCACCGGCGCGGCGAGCGGGTCACCGTGGCCGGCCCGGTGCCGGTCGGGGTGGACGGCCGTCCCAGCGTCGCGGTCAAGGGCGACGCATCCGCCTACTACGCCGGCGGCGTGGATCACTGAGCCCACGTCGGCCCCGATCGAAGGCAGAATGTCATGAGCAGCTCAGCGGAAACCAGTACCCCGACCCAGCAGCCCAAGGGCCGGCTGCCCGTCTACAAGCGCAGACGCCGGCGGATTTACGCCGCGATCGCGGTGGTCCTGGCCGCCGTCATCGGCGTGGTCGTCTGGGCCGTCACCAGTACAAACTCCGGCCCGGCGGCACTGCCCAGCTTCACCATCTCGGTCAGCCAGGGCTCGGTGGCCAGCCCAGACAGCATCATCGAGAGCCAGCCGTCACTGGCCAAGATCATCCCCGCGCACCTGCACTACGTGCCGTTCGAGGCCGGGGTGACCGCCATCGCCGAGATGAAGAGCGGCGCGGTTCAGGCCATCAGCGGGGTCGGCAACCCGCCGACCACCGAGGCCATCGGCACCGGCATCGGCGTGACCGTGGTCATGGGCTGGGGCTTCGACGACGACCAGTTGCTGGTGCCCAAGTCGGTCACCTCGCCCGCCCAGCTCGCCGGCAAGTCGGTTGGCGTCCTGGTCGGCTCCTCGGAGGACTACGAGCTGCTGGGCTACCTCGGCCTGGAGCACCTGACCGGCAAGGTCAAGGTCGTCCCGTTCGCGGACGAGAACGCCACGGGCGCGGCCGCCCTCTCCGGGGCGATCAACGCGGCCTACGTCTACGGCAGCCCGGCCGCCGCGCTGATCGCGAAGGGATATCACCCGCTGGTGAACGCCGAGCAGATCGCCAAGCTGGGCATCCCCGGCCTGGACGTGATCGCGGTCTCGACCAGCCTGATCAAGAGCAACCCGGCGCTGGTGCAGGGCTACGTGTGCGCCGAACTCCAGGGCAGCCGCGACATGACCGGCGCGCAGGGCGCCAGGTACCTGGCCGCCAGCTCGGCCGCGCAGGGGGTGCCCGGCAACCAGATCGTCGCGGCCACCAAGGGCTATCCGTTCATCCCGGCCGCCGAGCAGCTTTACTGGCTGGGATCCACGCCGCACGATCCCGCCAGCCGCATCGTGGCGGCATATCAGCAGACCGCCAAGTTCCTGGTCGCACAGGGCCGGATCACCACGGTGCCGTCGGCGGCCCAGATCGCCGCGCACGTCGACACCACGTTCATCAAGAAGGCGCTGGCCGGTGGCTGCCCGAGCTGACACGTCCGGGACCATCTCCGGGACCACAGACGTCCCCGGCGCCGAGGTGGTGATCGACTCGGTCGGCAAGACCTTCCGCCGGGGCGGCAGGCGGACGGTGGCGCTGGCGGCGGCGAGCCTGCGGGTCCGGGCGGGCGAGCTGATCTGCCTGCTCGGCCCGTCGGGCTGCGGCAAGTCGACCTTGCTGCGGATAATCGCGGGCGCCCTGCCCGCCGATGACGGTGCGGTCACGGTCGGGGGGCGTCCGGTCGACGGCCCGTCCCCCGACCGGGGGATGCTCTTCCAGACGCCGATGCTGTTCCCCTGGCTCACCACCCGGGCCAACATCCTGTTCGGCCCCCGGGCGCAGCGGGCCGCGGGGGTGCACGAGCGCGACGACCCGGAACTGGACGAGGAGGCCGCGACGCTGCTGGGCCGGGTCGGCCTGACCGGGTTCGGCGAGGCGTTCCCGCACGAGCTGTCCGGCGGGATGCAGCACCGCGCGGCGTTCGCCCGCGCGCTGGCCGCGCGGCCGTCGCTGCTGCTCATGGACGAGCCGTTCGGCGCGCTCGACGCCATCACCAGGGAACGGATGCACGAGTTCCTGCTCGACATCTGGGACCAGCACCGCGCCACGATCATCTTCGTGACCCACGACATCGAGGAGGCGATCCTGCTCGGTGACCGGGTCGCCGTGATGGGCGGGCAGCCGCCGGGCATCGGCGAGGTCATCGACATCCCGCTGCCCCGGCCGCGGCACGCCCTCGACGCCGACACCGAGGCGTTCCTGGACACCAAGCGGCGGATCCGCGCCTCGCTGAGGAACTGAGCCGGCCGCTCACCAGCCGTCCCCCGGGCCGCCGCGATGCCAAGGAGCTGAGCAATGTCCCTGCCGAACACCCTGTCGCCCAAGGAGCAGGTTGTTCCCGAGCGGCTCGGCCTGCTGGAAGACGCGGGCCCGGCCGCCGCGGACACCGGCGAGCGCGCCGACCTGGCCGCCTACCGGCGGGACCGGCGCCGGGCCCGGACCCGGCGGCTGGGGACCGGCGTGCTCGGACTGGCCGTCCTGGCGGCGCTCTGGCAGATCGTCGCCGTGCTTCTGAACGACCCGGTCTTCCTGCCGTCGGTGTCCCAGACCGCGTCCACGTTCGTGCACTACTTCGGCCGCCCCTACCCGGCGCAGGGCAAGCCACTGTGGTACGACGCGCTGACCAGCCTGCGCCGGATCCTGATCGGCTTTTCGGCCGGGACCGTGATCGGCGTGGCCCTCGGCGCGGGCATGTCCGCCAGCCGGGTCGTGCGGCACGCGATCGACCCGGTCATCGAGGTGCTCAGGCCGCTGCCGCCGCTCGCGTTCATCCCGCTGTTCATCATCTGGCTCGGGATCGGCGAGATGCCCAAGGAAGTCCTCATCTTGCTCGGCGTGGTCCCGATCATGGCCGTCACCACCGTGGCCGCGCTCGACGAGGTTCCCGACGACCTGCGGCTGTGCGCACGGACGCTCGGCGCCTCACCCCGCTACACGATGCTGCGCGTGCAGATCAGGTCCGCGCTGCCCGGCATCCTCACCGGGATGCGCATCTCGATGGCGGGCGCCTGGACCAGCATCGTCGCCGCCGAGCTCATCGCGGCGACGAGCGGCCTCGGCTACCTGATCATGCAGGCGGGTGACTACCTCAACACGGCCCTGGTGTTCGCCGGCATCATCACGATCGCGATCCTGGGCCTGGGCCTGGACGCGTGCCTGCGCGGCCTGCTCCTGCTGGCCGACCCGAGCAGGCGCCGCTGAGCCCGCCCGGACCAGGTGCACTGCTGTTACGGGCGACCGCCCAGGTACTGGCGGATCAGCGCCTCGGCCGGGCCGAGCAGGGCCTTGTCGGCGGCGGTCAGGGAGCGGTCGGCCTGGCGCTGGGCCAGGGCCTCGCCGAGCATGCTCGCCGGATCGCCGCCGGCGTGCCGCAGGAACGCCGCGAGCCCGGATCTGGCCGGCCCGGCCAGATCCGGCATGCGGTCGTCGACCGCGGCCTGGGCCAGGATCACGGCCGAGACCGCGACGTCCAGGCCGGCCGGGCCCTCGGCCGCGTTGCGCCAGTCGATGACGACCGGCCCGTGCGGGCCGAGCATCACGTTGGCCGGGTGCAGGTCCAGGTGCAGGATCGCATCGCCCGGCTCGCGGCTCAGCCGCGGCGCCAGCGCGTGCAGGCGGCGGTGCAACTCGGCCAGTTGCGCCCCGGCCGCACCCGCGTCCAGGCCGCCCGCGAGCACCGCGTCGAGCATCGTGGGCCCGTCCACCTGGTCCATGACCAGGTCCGGTCCGGACGCGGCGTACACCCGCGGCACCGGGTAGCCGTGCCCGGCCACGTAGGTCATGACGGCGGCCTCGGCGGCTACGTCCCCGCCGTCGCGGTAGCGGCGCAGGACCCGGCCGTCGCCGAGCGCGAACACGTCCGCGTTGCGCCCCGTGCCGACCTGCGCCAGTTCCGCCACGATCCCACGATAAGCGGGCCGCGGGGCGGGCCAGCGCGGGTGAGGCGCGAAGTCGGGCCGGCGGCGGACGGCGCGAGTACCGGTGTGGTCACACTCAGGCTCAACTGGGCCGACGTCACCCTGCGGCCGTGCCACACCGCACGGCTCGTCGCGCGAGCGCTCCAGCGAGGCGGCTGGCCCGGCGCCCCCCGCCCCTGCGGTCCCGATTGCCCATCCGCCCGCCCCATGATCCCTTTGCTGTGGAGTGCTGAACGTGCTATTTGCCCGCTAGGTCTCCACAGCAAAGGGACGGCTCGTTACGCGTGCGACGGAAGGTGGGTTCGGGGCGGGTGTGGCGTGGAGGTGGGAGCTGGGGCGGCGTTCTAGAGGCGCGGGGGCGGGGGCGGCGGCGGGCGGCGGGCGGCACGGCGGCGGGCGGGGGCGGCGGCGGGCGGCACGGCGGCGGGCGGCGCGGCGGCGGGCGGGGCGGTGGAGCAGGATGGGCACATGCTGGTTGTTCATGTTCATGTGCGGGTCCGGCCGGCGCAGGTCCGGGACTTCCTGGCCGCGACGCTGGTGAACGCGCGGGCGTCGCTGGGCGAGCCCGGCGTGCTGCGGTTCGACGTGATCCAGGACCAGGCCGATCCGGCCCATGTGGTCCTGGTCGAGGTGTACCGCGACGACGAGGCGGCGGCCGCGCACAAGCAGACGCCGCACTACGCGGCCTGGCGGGACGCGGTCGCGGACATGATGGCCGAGCCCCGGGCGTCGGCCAAGTTCACCGCGGTGTTCCCGGACGCCGGCGAGGGCTGGGCGAGCGGCTCACCGTGACCGCGGCCGCGTTCGAGTTCGCCACCGCGGGCCGGATTGTCTTCGGCGCCGGGCGGGCCCGCGAACTGCCGGAGGTGCTCGCCGGGCTCGGGTCCCGGGTGCTGGTGTGCACCGGGGCGGACCCGGACCGCCACGCCGGGCTGCTCGGAGGGCTGGGCTTGCCGGCCGCGGTGTTCCCGGTGGCGGGCGAGCCCACGGTCGATGTGGCCAGGGCCGCCACGGAGCGGGCCCGCGAGCACGGTGCCGACGTCGTCGCCGCGATCGGCGGCGGCAGCGTGATCGACACCGGCAAGGCCGTGGCCGTGCTGCTCGGCAACGGCGGCGATCCCCTGGACTACCTGGAAGTCGTCGGGGCCGGCCGCAAGATCACCCGGCCCGCCCGGCCGTGCGTGGCCGTGCCGACGACCGCGGGCACCGGTGCGGAGGTGACCGCCAACGCCGTGCTGGCCGCGCCCGGGCGCCGGCTCAAGGCCAGCCTGCGCAGCCCGCTGATGATTCCCCGGGTGGCGCTGGTCGACCCGGGGCTCACCGTGTCCTGTCCTCGTCCGGTCACCGCGGCCAGCGGCCTGGACGCGCTGACCCAGTGCCTGGAGCCGCTGGTCTCGGTCAAGGCCACGCCGCTGACCGACGGCCTGGCCGCCGAGGGGCTGCGCCGTGCGGCCGCGGGCCTGCGGGCGGCGTACGCCGACGGCGGCGACCTGCGGGCCCGGTCCGACATGGCCGCGTGCAGCCTGCTCGGCGGCATGGCCCTGGCCAACGCGAAGCTGGGCGCGGTGCACGGGCTGGCGGGCGTGATCGGCGGGATCGCGGACGTCCCGCACGGCCTGGCGTGCGCCGCGCTGCTGGTCCCGGTCATCGAGGCCAACGTGGCGGCGCTGCGCGCCGGGCCAGCCGCCGCGCCAGGCCAGCCCGTCGGCCAAGGCCAGCCGGGTCACCCGGGACACCGGGCCCTGGACCGCTACGCCAGGGCCGCCGGGCTGCTGACCGGGCGCCCCGACGCGTCCGTCGAAGACGGCATCACCTGGATCCGGGAGACCCTGGCCCGGCTCGAGGTCCCGGGCCTCGGCGCGTTCGGGGTCCGGTCCGACCAGGCCGACGCCATCGTGGCCCAGGCGGCCCGGTCCAGCAGCATGCAGGGCAACCCGGTCCCGCTGAGCACCGGTGCGCTGCGGGCCGCCCTGCTCGCGGCCATCTGACGCCCGGCCGGGCCGGGGCGAGAGGGCTGGCCCCGGAGCCGCGTTAAGGCTCAATGCCGTTTCCGGACGTATCGTGGTGCTATGGGCGGCGAGGACATCGTCGAGATGGGCGGCGGGCGCAGGCTGCCGTCGCTGCGATGGCGGCCGCCGGCCTACGTCGTGGTCGTCGCGGCGCTGATCGCCGCGTTCGCCGCCGGGTACGCGGCCGGTCACCGGCACTCCGGCCGGCCGGCCGCGGGCTCGCCAGGCGCGGCGCAGGCGACGGCGGCCAGCCAGCCGCCCTTGATCGAGTCCGCGACCTGGTGTTCGGTCCGGACCGGGTCCGGCCTGCAACTGGGCACGCAGGTCACGAACACATCGGCGGTCACCGTGACGCTGCGCCAGGTCGAGGCCGTGCTGCCGCTGGGCGGGCTGACGCCGGTCGCTGAGGCCTGGGCGCCGTGCGGGGCGCTGCCCGGGCCGAGCGACGTGCCGGAGAACACGCTGACCGCCGGGGCCAGCGCCTGGTTCACGATCACGTTCCGGGTGCGCGTCCGGTGCCCGGGACCGCTGCCGGTGCAGTTCCGGCTGGCCTACGAGCAGGCCGGCCGGGCCCGGGTGCTGCTGCTGGCCGGGTTCTCCGACCTGGGCCAGGTTCCTTACCCGGGCTGCCCGTCGTCCTAGACGATCTCGCGGCTGATCCCGGCCGCGGCCACGCCGGGCTCTACGTACCATTCGAACCCGGACAGCAGCCCGAACACCGGCACCGGCAGCCTCAGTATCACCCGGAACAGGTTCGTGCTCCGGCCCTTGACCCCGGCCTGGGCCTTCGCGCTGCCCGGGCCCATGTGCGCGACCAGGGCCGCGCGCTTCTGCGCCGCGTACCGGCGCACGCTGAGGCGGTGGGTGATCGCGGCGCGGGGAGTGAACGACACCCGGACCCCGGTCAGCTCGGCGGCCAGGGCCGTGACCGTAGCCACCCCGCGGGTCGTAACTGAGCAGCACGTCGGCGTGCTCCTCGCGCAGCAGCGCAGCCAGCCGCTCCGCGGCCTCGCCGCGGTCGGCGCGGACGAAACGGGCCCGGTCCGGCCGCGCTCGCCCGGGTTCCGCCGCTCAGCAGCACCTCGTCGTCGGGATGGGCATGAAACGCCACGACCGTGGCCATGCGGATCACCCTGGCATACCCGGCACCGGCCTCAGGGCATACTGCGGTGATGGCATCCCCGAGCGGTGCGGCGGACTGGCCCCCGGAGCGCGTGCGGCTGGTCACGCCCCGGCTCGAGCTGCGTCTGCCCGGCGAGCCCGAACTGCGGCGGCTGGCCGAGGTGGCCGCCGAGGGCGTGCACGAACCCGGAGCCCAGCCCTTCGCGGTGGCCTGGGGCGCGCAGCCGCCGCCCCTGCGGGCCCGGTCGGTGCTGCAGTGGCACTGGGCCACCCGCGGCACCTGGTCCCCGCACCGGTGGACGTTCGACTTCGCGGTGTTCCGCGAGGGCGAGCCGATCGGGGCGGCGGGACTCAGCGCGACCGGGTTCGGTGTCCGCCGGGAAGTCGCGACCGGCTCCTGGCTCGGGCAGCGGCACCAGCGGCAGGGGTTCGGCCGGGAGATGCGGGCCGCCGTCCTGGTGCTGGCGTTCCAGGAACTGGGCGCGCTGTCCGCGGTGACCGGCGCGTTCGCCGACAACCCCGCGGCCGCCGGGGTCAGCCTGGCCCTCGGTTATCGCGACGACGGCACCGAGGTCACCGACCGCGACGGGGCCAGGGTGGTGTCCTGGCGGTTCCGCCTCGACGCGGCCGACGACCGGGCCGGCTGGCCGGCCGTGACCGTCTCCGGGGTGGACGAGGAGGTCCTGGGGATGTGCGGGGCCGCGGATCCCGCGGGCCACGAGGCGCTGCCCTTGGGGGGATACCCGCACGTTTAACGCGGCTGCGGGGCTGATCGGGCGCGCTCACCGGCCGGGCGACGTCTGGGGGCCGGCCCGGGCGCCGGGTGGCGACAGCGTGAGGTCCTGCGGCGCGGCCCGCGACAGCACGACGACCCCGGCGGACAGCACGGCGAAGGCCAGGGAGGCGATGGCGATGCGCGGCGGGCTGTTGGTGAAGCGCTCGTCGAACAGCCAGACGGACAGGATGATGCTGCCCAGCGGATTGATGATGACCAGGAGCGGCTGCGACACGCTCAGCGGCCCGACGTGCAGCGCGGACTGCTCGAGCAGCGTGCCGGCGATGGCGGCGGCGGCGAGCGCGTAGATCGGCCAGTGCGCGAGCAGGCCGGCCGCGCCGGACCCGGCCAGCGTGCCGGTCACCGTCTTGAGGAACGTGGCCATCAGCGCCCAGGCCAGCGCGGCCGCCACCGCGAAGACCGCGGCCCGGCGCACCGCCGAGCCCCGCAGCCCCATCGCGATGAACGCCACGATGACCCCGCCGAACACCACCAGGGATGAGGCCCAGTCGGCCGCGGCCGGGCTGGGGCTGCCGCCCGTCGGCTCGGCCACCGAGAGGAACACGGCCAGCGCGACGCAGACCACGACCACCGCGGCCCAGGCCGTGGCGGCCACGGCCTGGCCGATCCAGATCCGCCGCAGGGCCAGGACGAACACCAGCTCGGTCACGAGGATGGGCTGGACCACCGAGAGCTGCCCCTCGTGCAGGGCCAGCGCCTGGAACAGGAACCCGGCCACGGCGGCGATCCAGCCCAGCAGCCACACCGGCTGGCGGAACAGGTAGCCGACGAGCTGCCAGCCCTTCGCCTGCTTCGGGGCCGTGACGCTCGCCCAGTGCTGGGTCAGCACGTTGACCCCGTTGGAGAGGGCGGCAGCCACGGCGTACACCACGGTGAGGATCATTAACCCCCTGGCCCCCTGCCCCGCTCGCTCCCTATGTCCCCGGCAAGCAGCACCGCTACTGCTGACCGTGCCCACCTGGGCCGCGGCCAAAGCGCCCCAGCCGGGGCCGGGCACATTTGCCTGACTATAGTCAGAGAATGGACCCGCGCATGGTCGGCCAGGTCCGGAGCTTCAACCGGACCGTCACGCAGCGGATCGGCGCGCTGCACGACCGGTTCCTGTCCCGCGACCGCCCGCTCGGGCAGGCACGCCTGCTGTGGGAGATCGGCCCCGGCGGCACCGACATCAGGCTGCTGCGGTCGCGCCTGGACCTGGACTCGGGCTACCTGAGCCGGCTGCTGCGGGCGCTCGAGCGCGACGGGCTGATCGCGGTCGGGCCCAGCGCCGCCGACGGCCGGGTCGGAACCGCGCGGCTGACCAGCCGGGGCCAGGCCGAGCGGGAGACGCTGGACCGGCTCTCCGACGACGCGGCCCAGGAGATCCTGCGGCCGCTCGGCGCGGGCCAGCGCACCCGGCTGATCACCGCCATGGCCGAGGTCGAGCGGCTGGTGGTGGCCTCCGCGGTCGAGGTCGCCGTGCGCGATCCCCGGCACCCGGACGCGCGGTCCTGCTTGCGGGCCTACTTCGGTGAGCTGGCGGGCCGGTTCGAAAGCGGCTTCGACCCGGCCCGCAGCATCCCGGCCGAGGACGACCACCTGACCATGCCCGCGGGCCTGTTCCTGGTGGCCAGCCTGCATTCGGAACCGGTGGGATGCGGCGCGCTGAAGCTGCACGGCGACGGCCCGGCGGAGATCAAGCGCATGTGGGTCGCGCCGGCCGTCCGCGGGCTCGGGCTCGGCCGCCGGCTGCTCGCCGAACTCGAGGCCCGCGCGGCGGCCCGCCAGGTCCGGGTGCTCCGGCTGGAAACCAACCACGCGCTGACCGAGGCCATCGGCCTGTACCGGGCGTGCGGCTATCGGGAGGTCGGCGCGTTCAACGACGAGCCGTACGCCCATCACTGGTTCGAGAAGCACCTCGGCCGGCCAGCCGGGGAAACCGCCCCGAAAGCCGGCGAAACCGTCCCGGCAGGCCGCAAGCCGGGCTCTTTCGGCGTCGTCGCCGGTGTGCAGGAGCACCGCCTTGCCCCGGACGTCCAGGGCGGCCAGGGCGCCCACGCCGATGCCAGGTCCGCGCCGTCGGCGTAGCGGTGGTAAGGGGCATCCAGGTAGGTACCGGTGTTGCCGACCATCGTGAGCCGGTCGATGGCGAACTCGGTGCCGGGTGCGTAATGCGCGCGGGAATCCTCCCTGGTCAGGTAGGGGGTGATCCGCGACCGCCGCCGACGCCTCCGCCGCGAGGCGGGCCGCAGCCCACGGCTCAAACGCCCGCGGGCCCGCGCCTCCAGGGCCGCCGGCGCGTGCCGTAATCCATTCGGCCCTAGTGCGCGTCTTTTCATTAGCTAATTGTGAAATAGCTATTCTGCCAAAATGCGACTTTGCGGAATGGCGATGCAGCCGACCGCGGTCATAGACCGCGGTCTTCCGATACCCCACCTCATTTCAGGAAGGTGCCAATGTCATCCATGCCCTCTCAGGCCGGGCGTATCCTCGTGGCCGCCACGGCCGGAGCGCTCACCGTCACCGCGCTGACCAGCGGGATAGCCGCCGCGACCGCGAAAACCAAGGCTCTCCCCTGCCGGGCCTCGATGAGCAACAGCCGCCCGAAGGACTACACGACCACGGACGTCCACGTTCACAGCGCCTCCCGCGCGCACGTGACGACCGTGGCGCACTACCGCACGACCAGCACGAAGCACCATGCGAGCGCCGGCCGCAAGGGCAACGCGACCATCGCCTACTACATCAGCGGAGCCACCCCCGGCTACAAGGTGACGGTGTCCGTCTCCGTGGTCAAGGGCAGCCGGACCGGCCGCTGCTCGACCTCGTTCACGCCGCACCGGTAGCAGGCCGTCTCGTCCCGCGCGGCGGGGCGGCCCGAAATCTCCGGGACCGATCCGCGTCACAGGTAACCCGGCCGGCCGCGTTGCGCGTCTTCTTTTCAGCCGATTGGGAGTCCGGCTCATGGCCATTCCGTGAAGGTACCTTCACGGAATGGCCATGTTCCTCATCGGGCCCGGTTTGCGGTCCTGCTTACGAGTTCTGCGCCTGGCCTGCGGTGGCCGCCCGCGTGCGTCAGGCAAAACCCGGTTGCGCCTCGCTCACCCCATTTGGGTTATCATCCAGGGGTTTTGCATCCCTGACCTGCGACGACCTGTGCCGGGCGGGGTCTTTCGGACGGGAGGGACAGGCGTGCGGGTGTTCGACGCCAACTGGATGCAGATCGAGGAGTACCTGAAGCGGGACGACCGCGTCGTGCTGCCGACCGGCTCGACCGAGCAGCACGGCTACCTGTCGCTGGGCACCGACGCGATCCTGGCCGAACGGGTCGCGGCGCAGGCCGCCGAGCCGCTGGGCATCCCGGTGCTGCCGGTGCTGCCGTTCGGCATGGCCCCGTACTTCGCCGCGTTCCCCGGCAGCATGAGCCTGCGCATCACGACCTACATCGAGGTCCTCAGGGACCTGCTCGACGGCCTCGCGGCCCAGGGTTTCCGCCGCATCGCGATCGTCAACGGGCACGGCGGCAACGCCCCGGTCACCGGTTTCATCCGCGAGTGGATCTGCCGGCCGCGCCCGGAGCGGGTGCAGGTGCTGTTCCACAGCTGGTACAACGCGCCGCGGACCGCGGCCGCCGCGGGCCAGTTCGACGACGATCAGCTGCACGGGGGCTGGGTGGAGAACTTCGCCTGGACCCGGGTGGGCGGCGCCTGTCCGCCGGACGGGACGGCACCGGTCGTCCCCCGCGACGTGGCCGGCCTGCTCGACCCGGCCCAGATGCGGGCGGCGGCGCCGGACGGGGTGCTGGGCGGCGCCTACGCCCGCCCCGACGAGGACATGCAGGCGGTCTGGGACGCCGGGGTGGCCGAGGTCACCGAACTGCTGGAGAACGGGTGGATGAAGTGACGGCGGGACTGACCGGGAAGACCGCGGTGGTGACCGGAACCGCGCACGGCATCGGGGCCGCGATCGCCGCGGCGCTGCGCGAAGACGGCGCGACCGTGCGCGGCGTCGACAAGGACCAGGCCGACCTGACCCGGCCCGACGAGGTGCGCGGGTTCTTCGCCGCGCTGGGCGGCGTCGACATCCTGGTCAACTGCGCCGGCGGGGTCGTCGGGCAGGTCGGCCGCCCGCTGGACGAGGTCACCGACGACGACTGGCGCGCGGTGGTCGACGCCAACCTGACCAGCACCTTCCTGTGCACGCGCGCGGTGGTGCCGGGCATGAAAAAGAGCCGCTGGGGCCGGATCGTCAACATCTCGTCGGGCGCCGGCCGCACGGTCAGCCTGACCGGGATCCAGGCCTACGCCAGCGCCAAGGCGGCCCAGATCGGGTTCACCCGGCAGATGGCGCACGAACTCGGGCCGTTCGGCATCACGGTGAACTGCATCGCCCCGGGGTTCATCCTGTCCAACCCGACGACCGAACGGCAGTGGGCCAGCTACGGCGAGGACGGCCAGCGCGAACTGGTCGAGCGCATCCCCATGCGGCGGCTCGGCCAGCCCGCCGACATCGCCAACGGCGTGCAGTTCTTCACCGCCGGGCGGTCCGCGTGGGTAACCGGCCAGACAATCTCGATTGACGGTGGTCATGCTCTCCTTTAACCCAGACGACGCTGCCTACCTGGCCGAACTCGCCGAGTACGTGGCCGTGCCCAGCGTCAGCCGCGACGCCAGCCACGACACGATGCTGACCGCGGCGCGGTGGCTGGCCCGGCAGCTTGCGTTCGCCGACGGCCGGGTGGTCGAGGCGCAGGGCCATCCCGTGGTCCGGGCCGACTGGCTGCACGCCGACGGGGCGCCGACGATCCTGGTCTACGGCCACTACGACGTGCAGCCGACCGGGGCGCACGACGAGTGGCTCTCGCCCCCGTTCGAGCTGACCGTGGACGGCGACGTCGTCCGCGGGCGCGGCGCCACGGACGACAAGGGGCCGGTGTACATGGTCCTGAAGACCGCGCAGGCGTTCGCGGCCCAGGAGGGCGGCCTCCCGCTCAACGTGAAGTTCCTCTTCGAGGGCGAGGAGGAGATCGGCAGCCCGCACCTGCCCGCGTTCGTGCGCGAGCACGCCGGTGAACTCGCCGCCGACCTGGTCATCTCCGCGGACGGCGCGATGTGGCGGCCGAGCGAGCCGTCGCTCGCGCTGATGTCCAAGGGCCTGGTCTCCATGGACATCGTCGTCGAGGGCGCCGCCACCGACCTGCACTCCGGCCGCTACGGCGGCACGGTCGCGAACCCGCTGCACGCCCTCAGCGAGATCCTGGCCAGCCTGCACGACACCGAGGGCACCGTGGCCGTGGCCGGCTTCTACGACGGCATTCCCGAGCTGAGCGAGGAGCGGCGGCGCGAACTGGCCGCCGTTTCTTTTGACGTAACGCGGTTTCTCACCGATCTGGGACTCGCCGAGCCACACGGGGAAGCGGGGTACACCACGCTGGAGCGGCTGTGGGAGCGGCCCACGCTGGAGATCAACGGCGTGCAAGGTGGCGGGAAGTATACGGTGATCCCGCACCTGGCGGTGGCCAACATGTCCTGCCGGCTGGTCCCGGGCCAGGACCCGGGCAAGATTATCGAGGCCATCGTGGCCCACGTCGGGGCGCAGCCCGCCGAGGGCGTCACCGTAACGGTCCGCGTCGACGACGCGCGGGTGCCGGCCTACACGATCCCGGCCGGGCATCCGGCCATCCGGGCCGCCACCGCCGCGCTCGAGGCCGTCTACCCCGACGACGAGGTGCTGCTGGCCTGCATCCCCGGCACGCTGCCGGCCACGGCCCTGTTCGAGGAGGTGCTCGGGGTCAAGACGCTGTTCTTCTCGTTCTCGACCTCGGACGAGAAACTGCACGCGCCCAACGAGTACCTGCGCATCCGCCGGCTGCGCGAGGGCATGCGAGCCTGGGAGCAGCTATGGCGCCTGCTCGCCGCCGGCCCGCACCGGCTCGCCACGGTCAACGGAGGCCACCGTGACTGATCAGCCCGAGCACCGCCCGTCGTACAGCGCCTACTCCTATCTCACCCCGGGCGTGGACCTTCCCCGGATCGAGCTGGCACCCGAGTTCGGCCGGGTGCCGGCCTACCGCGCCCGCCTCACCGCCGAGGAGGAGCATCGGGCCCGGCGGCTGCTGCACGACAGCATCGTGATCAGCCTGCACGACCACCCGGTCCGGTTCCCGCTGCGGATGGAGGAGACGCCGGACTACTACCGCACCGGCCGCCAGCACGCCGCCTACGCGGGCCTGGCCGCGTCCGGCATGACCGTG
>DATAVV010000179.1:0-21665 GCA_036267555.1 Streptosporangiaceae bacterium
ATCTCGGCGATCGCGTACAGCACGTTCAGGTTGCCGACCACGTTGTTGGTCTGCGTGTAGACGGCGTGCTTGCGGTCCACCATCGAGTACGGCGCGGCGCGCTGCTCGGCGAAGTGGACGATGGCGTCCGGGGCGAAGTCCCGCACCATTTCGTACGTGAAGTCGGCATCGCACAGATCGCCCACGTAGCAGCCGATGGACTTGCCGGTCAGTTCCTTCCAGACAGCGATGCGGGCCTGCAGCGACTCGATCGGCACCAGGCTGTCGACGCCCATCTCGAAGTCGTATCCCCGCCGCGCGAAGTTGTCCGCCACGGCGACGTCGTGGCCAACTTCAGAGAGGTGAAGCGCCGTCGGCCACCCGAGGTAGCCATCTCCGCCCAACACCAAGACCTTCATGATCGTGCTCCTGCCTTGTCAGTAGCTGTCGTTGATTTATACCTGACCTGGATGGCAACGGCATTCGAACTGCCTGAGTAACATAGCGGCGCCGCAGCGCCACCAAGGAGGTTTGCCTCGCGCGGAGAAGCGCACCTCTGACCTGGAAGGACCTCGTAAGTCGGCCCTCTGCCGGCTCCCGTACTGTATACCTGTCTTACCGACCTGCAGGCCTGAGTCAGCCAAGGATGTCCATGACGCCGGTACCGTCCAAGATCACTGATGCCGTCTGGAGGCTGGTTCCCGGACCCCTGCGGCGACGGCTGCGCACCCAGGGCGGCCGGCGGCTGATCCGCTTCGCGCCCGCGGCGGTGCTGGCGCTCTGCGCCACCCAGCTGACCTACCTGGTCTTGCAGATAGCCCACGTGACGGCCGGTGTCGCCGGCGCGGCCGGCTGGTTCGCCGGGGCGGCCGTGAGCTACCTGGTCAGCAGGTGGGCCTGGGAACGCAAGGGCCGCCCGGACTGGCTCAGGGAGACCGTGCCGTTCTGGGTGATCTCCCTGTGCGTCGGCGTCGTCCTGACCCTGACGAGCAAGTTCGCCCACTCCGAGGCCCGCGCTCTCGGCCTGCACCGGGCCGAGGAAGTCCTGTTCGCCCAGGGTCTCTACCTGCTGGCCAACTGCTGCACGTTCGTGCTGAGGTTCCTGATCTTCCACTATGTCCTCTTCGTCGACCGCGGGGCCCGGGGTGGTGGCCCGGGCGAGCCCGCGGCGGAGGCCCAGGCCGACACGGGCGCGGCCTCCGACTCCTTCGCGATGGCCCCGTCGGTTAACGCGGAAGAGCCGCGCCGCCGGCGCTGACGCTCGCGCCACCAGGTCCGCGCGACGACCTTGGCGAAGTTCATCGCGTAGAAGGCGTTATTCCCCTTCTTGCTCTTGCCGACCTGGCGCCGGTGGATCGTCGCGGGGCGCTCAATCACCCGGTACCCGTGCGTGATCACGCCGATCAGCAGTTCCGACGCCTGATACTGCGGCTGTTCGAGCCGGACCGCCCCGGTCACCTCGGAGCGCATGACCCTCAGGCCGAACGTCGTGTCGCTGATGCGCTGACCGGTGAGCAGGCTGATCGTCAGCGCGAAAACCCGCACGCCCAGCTTGCGCACCGGGTCCTTGGTCTCCTCGCTGCCGAGCTTGCGTGAGCCGGTGACGAAGTCTGCCTCGCCGGCCAGGATCGGCTCGAGCAGGCGCTCGATCTCGGCCGGGTTGTACTGGCCGTCGGCGTCGGTGGTCACGATGTAGTCGGCGCCGCCCTCGCGGGCTAGCCGGTAGCCGAGCCGCAGGGCAGCGCCCTGGCCCCGGTTCACGGGCACGTCGCAGACCAGCGCCCCGGCCGCCCTGGCCTCCTTGGCCGTGGCGTCCACCGAGCCGTCGGACACCACGACGACCGCGGTGTCCAGACCGCAGACGGTGGCGGGCAGAGCCTCGGTGACCGGGCCGATCGCGCCTTCCTCGTTGTAGGCAGCGATCACGATCGCGACCGGCGGCAGCTTGGTGGCCTGCTCGCCGAACTCCTCGGCGAAGGACCGGATGGCCGCGGTGTCGATGGCCTCGTCGTCGCCGGCCGGGACGGTCGTCACTTAGCTGCCTCCGAGAAATCTGGCCAGACGGTGGAAATACCGGACTTAAGGTCGTGCCTCGGCTCATACCCGAGGGCGCGCGCCGCGGAAATGTCCACGATGACGGCGGGCATCTCGCCGGCCTTCGGCGGGACGTGCGTCACCGGGATCTCGCGCCCCGTGACCGCGCGCGCGGCGGCCACCATGTCGTTGACCGTCACCGACTCGCCGGCGCCCAGGATCAGCGGCCCGCTGTAGCCGGCCCGCCAGGCGGTGAAGAAGCCGGCCACGATGTCGTCGACATGCACCAGGTCGCGGACCTGGTCGCCGTCGCCGTACACCTCCACGCCGGTGCCGTCGCGAGCGGCCCGCATCAGGCGCGGGACGAAGCTGTCCTTCTCCAGCATGCCGGGCCCGTAAACGTTGGTGAACCGCAGCGAGCAGCCGGTCATGCCGTAGCAGGCCGCGTACGCGCCGATCAGCATCTCGGCGGCGGCCTTGGTGGCGCCGTAGGGGGCGAGGGGCCGCAACGGGATGTTCTCGTGGATCGTCGCGGTGCCGACGTCCCCGGTCACGGCGTTCGTCGAGGCGAACAGGAACGTCCCGACTCCAACCTGGCGCGCCTGCTCCAGAAGTGACGCCGTGACGTCTACGTTGACCCGATGGGTGCGCACCGGGTCCTCGACCGACTCCAGCACCCTGGTCACCGCGGCCAGGTGGATGACGACCTCGGTGCCGGGCCGCACGGCCTGGGCCACGACCGACGGGTCGCACAGATCGCCGAGCACGAAATAGATCTCGTTGTTCCCTGCTATGTCACTAGGAAATGGCCGCTTGTCGGCCACCGTGACGTCGGCCCCGTCATCGAGCAGCGCGCGTACGAGACGCCGTCCGATGAAACCGGACCCGCCGGTCACTAGCACCCGCGGAGGGCCGACCGGCCTCATGGACGCTCCATTCGCTTGCTGTGTCATCTGTCACCTTGCTGGTTCGGGTCTAGCGGCTCGGCATGCGGCGATCCTGAGAGAGAGATTCGGAAATGCTGAACGTCTCCCGGACGCGGCCCATGAGCCTGGTAAGGCTCGGGCACACGGTGCGGCCGCTATGGGCGAGCCGTGGCTGCGCCTGGTTAGTGTATCGGCGTCCCCAGGACGTCGGTCCCTGGACCGTCAAGTCGTTTTTCCAGGTCATTTCGTGATCCCTGGGACGATGGCTGGCAGCATGGCTCGGGCGGTGCTTTGACGATGGCGCGATGATCGCGGCCGGGGAGGTGATGGCCTGGTGACATGGCCCGATGAGGAGCCGGCCGACGCGCAGGCGGCGCAGGAGGCATACCGGATAATTCGGTCCCGCATCGACCTGTCTCGCCTGCCCAAATACAGCCGCGACGTCACCGAGCGGGTCATCTACGCGACGGCCGACTTCGACTACACGACCGACCTGGCCTGCGACGAGGAGGCGCTCGCCGTCGCCGTGGCGGCGCTCACGGCGGGGGCCCCGGTCGTGGTCGATCACGCCATGGTGGCGGCCGGGATCACCGGCTGCCCGGTGATCTGCAAGATCGGTGAGCCACTGACCGCGCGCCTGGCCCGCACGGCCGGCCTGTCCATGCCCGCGGCCGCGGTCCGGCTGGCCTTCGGCGAAGTGGGCCCCGGCGCGGTGTGGGTGGTCGGCTGCGCGCCCGCGGCGCTCACCGAGATCCTGACCAGAGGGGTGGAACCGGCATTCGTCATCGGCCTGCCGGCCGGGTTCGTGGGCGCCGCCGAGGCGAAGGACGCGCTGCGGGCCAGCGAGATCGCCTCGGTGAGTAACGTGTCGGAGAAGGGCGGCGCCGCCGCCGCGGCGGCAGCGTTCGATGCCCTGCTGCGCTCGGCCGTGACCGCCGGCGGCGCGGGCGCGGGCGTCGGCAGGGCACCAGAGGACGGGCGATGAACGAGGACTCCAGTCCCGGCGAGCAGTCGGCGGCCTGCCGCGCCCACCCGCGGCCGCCGGCCGATCACTCCTACTCCGACGAGCAGCGAGCGGCCGTCTACCGGGTCATCGAGGAACGCCGGGACGTGCGCCGCGGGTTCCGGCCCGACCCGGTCGCGCCCGAGGTGCTGACCCGCGTGGTGGCCGCCGCGCACCAGGCCCCTTCGGTCGGGTTCTCCCAGCCGTGGGACTTCATCCTGATCACCGACCGGCCCCGGCGCGAGCGGATCAAGGCGCTCGCGGACCAGGGCCGGGCGGACTACGCGGCCGCGCTGCCCGCCGCGCGGGCGCTGGCCTTCGACCGGCTGAAGACCGAGGCCATCCTCGAGGCGCCGGTCAACGTCGTGGTGACCTGTGATCCGACCCGCGGCGGGCGGCACACGCTGGGTCGGCACAGCCAGCCGCAGACCGCGGCCTACTCCAGCGTGCTCGCGGTCGCGAACCTGTGGCTCGCCGCCCGGGCCGAGGGCCTCGGCGTCGGCTGGGTGAGCTTCTTCGGCGAGCGGGAACTGGCCGCCGAACTCGGCCTGCCCGCCCACCTCGAGGTGGTGGCCTACCTCTGCCTCGGGTACGTGACGGAGTTCACACCCGAGCCCGAGCTAGCCGCGGCCGGATGGGCGCGCCGGCGGCCGCTGGCCTGGTCGGTGCACACCGAGGAGTACGGCCGCCGCGGGCTGCCCGGCCAGCAGGCCTCCCGCCTGCTCGACGACGTGCGCGCGGCGATCGGGCCGCCCGACGCCGAGGCGATGGCCGCGGCCAGGGAGCGGCTGGACCGGATGACCAAGCCGCCGGGTTCGCTCGGCGTGCTGGAGGACCTCGCGGTCCGGCTGGCGGGCCTCGCGGGCTGCTGCCCGCCGCCCATGCCCGAGCCCGCCGCCGTGGCCATCTTCGCTGCCGACCACGGCGTGCACGCGCAGCGCGTCACGCCATGGCCGCAGGAGGTCACCGGCCAGATGGTGGCCAACTTCCTGGCCGGCGGGGCCGTGGTCAACGCGTTCGCCGCCCAGGCCGGGGCCGAGGTCGTCGTCGTCGACGTGGGCGTCAGCGCCGAACTCGATCACGTACCGGGCCTGCTGCCGCGCAAGATCGCGCCCGGCACGGCCGATTTCACCGCGGGCCCGGCGATGAGCCGCGAGCAGGCCGAGGCGGCGATCGCGGTCGGGGCCGAGGTGGCCCGCGACCTGGTGGCCGCCGGCAACCGATGCCTGCTCACCGGCGACATGGGCATCGCCAACACGACCGCTTCGGCCGCGCTGATCTGCGTGTTCACCGGCCGCGACGCCGCCGGGGTGACCGGCCGCGGCACCGGCATCGACGACGCCACCTTCGCCCGCAAGCTGGACGCGGTGCGCCGCGGCCTCGCCCGGCACCAGGCCGACCCGGGGGACCCAGTCGGGGTGCTCGCCGCGTTCGGCGGCTTCGAGCATGCGGCTCTGGCGGGCTACATCCTCGGTGCCGCCGCCCTGCGCACGCCGGTGATCCTGGACGGCGTGATCGCGGGCGCCGGGGCCCTCGCCGCCGCGGCGCTGGCCCCGGACGCGACGAGTTGCTGCGTGGCCGGGCACCGGAGCGCGGAACCGGGGCATGCGGCTACGCTCGATCACCTGGGCCTGCGGCCGCTCGTCGATCTTGAGCTGCGGCTCGGCGAGGGCACCGGAGCCCTCCTGGCCCTGCCGATCGCGGCGAGCGCGGTGCGGGCCCTGCGGGAGGTCGCGACGTTTGACTCGGCCGGGGTCACCGACAAAGGCTGACCGGCGCGGGCCGGCGGCCCCGTCACCCAGGCATGACCGGATAAGGAGCGCGGGACTCTCATGGTCGGCACCGATCACGCGCCGTACCTGCTGGCGCTCCGGCTGGCAGGCCGCCGCGTGACCATCATCGGCGGCGGAGCGGTGGCCGCCCGCCGGATCCCGGCGCTGCTGGAATCCGGCGCCGATGTCGTCGTGATCTCACCGGAACTGAGCGCCCCGGTAGCGGAACTGGCGGAGGCGGGCCGGATCCGCTGGACCCGGCGCGGCTACGCTCCGGGTGATTGCACGGGCTCCTGGCTGGTCTCCGCGTGCGCCAGCGACCCCGAGGTCAACTCGGCCGTCGCCGGCGAGGCCGACGCCGCGGGCATCTGGTGCGTCAGGGCCGACGACGCGGCCGCCTCGCGGGCCTGGACCCCGGCTTCGGGCCGCGCCGGGGACGTGCAGGTCGGCGTGCTTTCCGGCGACCCGCGCCAGAGCGCGCGATTCCGCAACGCGATCGTCGCCGGGCTGACCTCCGGCGCGGTATCGGTCCGCCCGGCCGCGGGAGACCCCGGGGAGGCGGCCCGCGGCAGCGTGGCGCTGGTCGGGGGCGGGCCCGGCGATCCCGGGCTGATCACGGTGCGCGGCCGCCAGCTTCTCGGCCGGGCCGACGTGGTCATCACCGACCGGCTCGCCCCGAGGTCCCTGCTCGCGGAACTGGGGCCGGACGTCGAGATCATCGACGCGGCCAAGGTGCCCCGGGGCAGCGCCGTGCCGCAGGAGCACATCAACGCGCTGCTCGTGTCCCGGGCCCGGGCGGGAAAGTTCGTGGTCCGGCTGAAGGGCGGCGACCCTTTCATCTTCGGCCGCGGCGGCGAGGAGGCCCTGGCCTGCCTGCGCGCCGGGATCGCGGTCACGGTCGTGCCGGGCGTCTCCAGCGTGGCCGCGGTGCCCGCCGCGGCGGGCGTCCCGCTCACCCACCGCGGCGTTGCCCAGGAGTTTCACGTCGTCTCGGCGCACGTCGCCCCGGGTGACAAGCGCTCGGCGGTGGACTGGCCCGCGCTCGCCGCGTCAGCCGCGACGCTGGTCCTGCTGATGGGCACCGAGCACCTGCAGGTCATAGCCGATACGCTCATGAGACACGGCCGTTATGCCCAGACCCCTGTTTCTGTTATCGCGAACGGTACCCTGCCCTCGCAGCGCACAATTAACGCAAGACTGGATACTGTCGCCCACGACGTCGCCAGGACCGGAATCAGGCCCCCGGCGGTCGTGGTGGTGGGAGAGGTAGTGGCCATCTCCGAGCAGATCGCTGAACTCTGCGGCGGCCTGGCGGTCTCGGCGCCGTGGGGAACGTTCGTGCCCACCGACGCCCAGGGGCCGGTGAACGCGGCTGCGCAGGGTAGTGGACCTGGTGGGGAGGGAGGCCCGGAGGCCGGCGTCGCGCCGGTACCCGGAGCCGTGCGCCATGACTGAGGGGCCGGGCGTGACCGCGGCGTCGGTACCGTCCGGCGGCACCGGAGCGGCGCCCGAGCCCGGGACGGCGCCCGAGCCCGGGGCGGGGACCGAGGCCAGGACGGCGCCCGACCCCGGAGCGGACGAGGCCGTGAACCCCTCGCCGCCCGCTGGCGCCGAGCCCGTGGCGGACCAGGTCGAGCCGCATGTGCGGGTGGACGGGCGCAAGCTCGAGTCGGCCCTGCTCACGCTCAGGCACGCGATCGTGGAGGTCCCGCTGCGCCTGGAGGCCCCCGGCGTCGACGACGCGCGAGCCGAACGGCGCAAGCTGCTGAGCCAGATCGACGACTACCTGCTGCCGCGGCTGCGCCAGTCCGGCGCGCCGGTGCTCGTGGCGCTGGTCGGGTCGACGGGGGCTGGCAAGTCGACGCTGATGAACAGCCTGGTGGGCGCCCAGGTGAGCAACACGGGCACCCGCCGTCCGACGACCAACAGCCCCGTGCTGGCCTGCAACCCGGGCGACGTCCGGTGGTTTGCCGAGAACGTCTTCCTGCCGACCCTGCCGCGCGTCCGCCAGCAGGGCCTGGCGATGCCCGGCCGCGACGGGCTCCTGGTTCTGGCCGAGAGCGAGGGTATGCCGCAGGGCGTGGCGCTGCTGGACACGCCCGACATCGACTCGGTCGTGCAGGCGCACCGCGAGTTCGCGCACCAGTTCCTCGACGCCTCCGACCTGTGGCTGTTCATGACCAGCGCGAGTCGCTACGCCGACGCGGCCGTGTGGGAGCTGCTGCAGGAGGCCAAGGACCGGGCGGCGTCGCTGGCCATCGTGCTGTCGCGGGTGGCTCCGGCGAGCGCACGCCAGCTCAGCTCGCATTTCGACGCGATGCTGGCCGCCAACGGCCTGTCCGGGGTGCAGCGTTTCATGATCGCGGAGACCGCGCTCGCGGACGGCATGCTGCCGCCCGAGGTCTACGGCCCGGTCCGCAAGTGGCTCGACGAGACGTCCGCCCAGCAGGAGCGGCGGGTCGCGGTGCTGACCCAGACCATGTCGGGCGTGCTGGACACCTTCCGCACCCGGGTGCCGGACCTGGCCGCGCACGTGGAAGCCCAGCTCGCCCTGCACGCCGAGTTGGCCGCGCACGTCGAAAGCTGCTACGCCGCGGGAATCGCCGCGTTCGACGAGGCCACGAAGAACGGCTCGCTGCTGCGCGGCGAGATCCTGGCCCGGTGGCAGGACTTCACCGGCACCGGGGACCTGCTGCGCATGCTCCAGGTGCGCCGCACCGGCAAGCCCGCGACCCGTCAGCGCAAGCGGCAGATGCCCGCCCGGGCCAGGGCGCTCAAGTCCGCGCTGCGGCAGGGCCTCGAGACGCTGGTCGCCTCGCTGGCCGACCGGGCGGCCGAGGACACCGTCGGCAACTGGCAGCAGCAGGAAGCGGGTGCCGCCCTGGTCAGGGAGTTCGCCGCCGGGAAGGCGGCCAGCCCGCCGGATGTCCCGTTCGACCTGGCCGCGATGGACTTCATCCCGCCGCCCCCGCCCCCGGCGGGGAGCGGGGAGTCCGGGTCGGCCGCCGCCGCCGCCCTGGCGCGCTCGTCGACGGATCTGGCCACCCGCTCGGCGCGAGCGGTCAGCGCATGGCAAGATCACGTAATGCAGCTCGTACGGGCCGAGAGCGTGACCAAGCGCTCGGTGGCCCGCGTGGTTTCCTTTGACGAGGAGTCGCTGGCGCTGGTGCTGACCGTGGGCATGCTCGGAGCAGGCGGGGCCGGAGCAGGCGGGGCCGGCGGCGCGAGCGGTCCTTCGGCCACCGACGGCGCCGCGGCCGTGCCGCAGCGCCTGCTCACCACGCTGTTCGGTGCCGGGCCGCTGCGCGACCTCGGCACGCGGGCCCGCACGGACCTGCATGAGCGGATCAACCTGCTCTTCGGCGAAGAGATGCAGCGTTTCGGCGAGATCATCAACGCCGCGGGCGCTCCCGACAGCCGCGCCGCGGCCGGGCTGCGCGAGGCCGAGGAAAGGCTTGAGGCGGCACGATGACGACCGGAGGACCGCCATGGCAGATCTTTGGCACCCATACGCCGGAGTCCGACCCGGCTGACCAGGCCAAGGAGAGCGCGCCCGGCCCGGCCCGGGCCAAACCCCGCTCGGTCAGGTCGCCGGTGGTCAGGCGAGCCGCGGCCAAGCCCAGGCCGTCCAGCCCCGCCGGGGCCGCGCCAGAACCCGGTCAGCCCGAGCCGTCCAGGCCGGGGCCGCCCTGGGAGCAGCCGGCCGAGGCCGAGCCGCCCCGGACCGGGCCGCCCCCGGCCACGGTGGCCAAGACCGCTTCGTCGGTGCTGGGGCTGTCGGCCCGGCTCACCGCGCTTGGCAAGATGATCCAGGTCGCCACCGCCCGCACCAGCGGCGGAGGCTTCAGCGAGGACCTGATCCAGGACGCCCAGGCCCTGGTGGAACGGGCGGGCGAGCGACTGCGGCTGTCCGCCGGCCACACGGTCGCGGCCCTGGCCGGCGGCACCGGCAGCGGCAAATCCTCGCTCTTCAACCGGCTCGCGGGCGCGGACTTCTCGGCCGTCGGGGTGACCAGGCCGGTCACCCGGGAGGCCCACGTCTGCGTCTGGGGCGCGGCGGGCTCGGGACCGCTGGTGGAATGGCTCGGCGTGCCGCGCCGGTACCGCTACGCGCGAGGCAGCGCGCTGGACGGCGGCGAGCAGACGCTCAACGGCCTGGTGCTGCTGGACCTGCCCGACCACGACTCCGTGGTCGGCGGCGCATCCGGCCAGGTCGAGAGGCTGGTCGGGATGGCCGACCTCATGGTCTGGGTGCTCGACCCGCAGAAGTACGCGGACGCGTCGGTGCACCGGCGCTACCTGGTGCCGCTGGCCGGCCACTCCGCGGTGATCGCCGTGGTGCTCAACCAGTCGGACCTGCTCAGCGCCGATGATATCGAGGACTGCGTCGGTGACCTGCGCCGGCTGCTCGACTCGGAGGGACTGCAGGAGGCGTCGGTGTTCGTCACCTCCGCGATCACCGGGGCCGGGATCGAGCAATTGCGCAAGCTGCTGGCCGAGACGGTGTCCGAGCGCCGCGCCACGGCCTCGCGCATCTCCGCCGACCTGGACGGCATCGCGGCCGAGTTCGCGCCCTACGCGCAGGAGCCGGCCGCGGACGGCGCGGCGTCGCAGGAAACGCCGGGCCGCGTGCCGTCGGGCCTGGTCGACCGCCTCGTGGACGCGTTCTCGCGCGCCGTCGGCGTGTCCGCGCTGGGCGACGCCCTGCAGAGCGCGCGCGAACTGCGCGCCATGGACTACGTCGGCTGGCCCATCGCGTGGCTGGCCGAACGGCTCTCCGGCAGCGACCCGGTCCGCAAGATCCGGCTCGGCCGGCTCTGGACCGAGCTCAGGAGCATGACCTCAGGGCCGACCGGCGCGCAGCAGGCTGAGATCGACAGCGCCCTGACCAAGCTGGCCGACGATGTCGGCGGCCCCTTGCCCAAGCCCTGGTCACAGACCACCCGCTCGGCCGTCCGGTCCAAGGCCGACCAGATCCCGGCCGCCCTGGGCACCGCGATCGGCGAGGCGCTGCCGGACGAGAACAAGATCGCGACCTGGTGGCGTTTCGTCGGGGCCCTGCAGGGCCTCCTGCTCGGCTGCGTGATCGTGAGCCTGGTGTGGATCGTCGCCCTGCTGATATTCGGTGTCGGTCACGCGGCCCACAACGTGCCCCGGCTGTTCAGCAACATGTCGCTGTTGCCGGTGATCATCATCATGATCGCGGCCTTCCTGATCCTCGGCTGGCTGACCGCGACCGGCTGCCTGACCCTGGTGAAGTCCGCCGCCGGCCGCGAGCGCGACGAGATGCGGAAGAGGATGCGGGACGAGATCGGCTCCGTCACCCGCGAGATGGTCGTGGTCCCGACCGAGCAGGAACTCGCCGAATACGAGAGCTTCCGCACCGAACTCCGCGCCGCCACCGGCGAGTTAGCCGAGGCTTGCGTCTAGGCCGGGTCAGGAAGAGTCGGGGAGGACGCGGGGTTCGATGCGCTCCTCCTTGGCCTGGCCGTTCTCGCCGGTGACCCAGTAGGCGCCCTTACCGCGGACCTCGGTCACGGCCTCCACGAACTCGGTTCCCTGGTAGACGATGCCCACGCCGTCGTCGGTCGCGTACCCGGCGGGTAGCGCCCCGGACCCGATGAGCTGCTGGAACAGGGGGCGGCGCTGCTCTTCGGAGTCGTAGTGCACGCCCGCCGAGAACGGCACGAACCCCAGCCCGTTGGTGACCGGGCGCAGGTCGGGCCCGAACGAGTCGGTGGTGCCGCCGGTATGCCAGCACACCGACCCCGCTGAGACGCCGGTCAGTACCACGCCCGCCTCCCAGGCATGCCGGAGCGCCTGGTCCAGTTCGTGCAGGCGCCATATGGCCAGCAGGTTGGCCACGCTGCCACCGCAGACCCAGACCACATCCTGTTCGAGCAGCAGTTCGGCAGGGTCCGCGACGCTTGGCATCGGGAACAGGTTCAGGTGCCTGACCGTCATGCCCGCGATGAGGCCGGCCTCGGTGAAGTCGGCGTTGAACGACCGCTGATCGCCGATGGCCGTGCCGATCTGGCAGATCCGCGGGGCGCGCCCGGTGACGCCGGACAACTCGACCGCGTGGTGGATCAGCGGGGCGAACTCGAAGCTGGTGCGCGATCCCCGGCGCAGGCCGCCGGAGGTCGCCAGGATCGTGGGCACGGTAGCTGGCATCCGCTGAATTTACTACTCGCTGTGTTTTCTGCTCGCCTCCGGGCTCCCGCCCACCTCCCCATTCCCCCTTCGCTGCCCTCTTCCCTCCTCGGTCGGGCGCTCGTTCCTCGCTTCTCGCTCGTCAGTCGTCCGGCGGCGCGGCCCTTCGGCTCGGCCAGGGCCCCTCCCGGCGTCGCTCGTTCCTCGCTCCTTCGTCCGGGGCGGCTGCGTGGCCGGTCACTCCCGGTCACTCCTGCGCGCACGAGAGTCGGGGGTGGCGGGAAGCGATCCGGTCTTATGTAATGTTGTAATCGGCCGCAGTGAGGGATGGAGGCCGAGATGGAGTCCGAGAACGAACTGGATGCTTACTCGCGGGTGGTTTCCGGGGTCGCGGCTGAGCTCACGCCGCGGGTGGCAAGCCTGCGGGTGCCGCAGGGGTCCGGCCGCGGGGACGGTCGTGGCGGCGAGAGCCTCGGCTCGGCCGTGGTCTTCACCGGGGACGGGTTCCTGCTGACCAACGCCCACGTCGTGGGGCGAGCCCAGGGCGGGACCGCGCTGTTCTCCGACGGCACGAGCGCGCCGTTCACGGTGGTGGGCTCGGATCCGCTTTCCGACCTCGCGGTCGTGCGCGCGGGCGGGCCCACGCCGCCTCCGGCCGAGTTGGGCGAGGCCGACCGGCTGGTCGTCGGCCAGCTTGTGGTCGCGGTGGGCAGCCCGCTCGGCCTGGCCGGCTCGGTCACCGCGGGCGTGGTGAGCGCCGTCGGGCGGTCCCTGCCCACGCGGGGCCGGGAGACCGGACTGGTCGAAGACGTGATCCAGACCGACGCCGCGCTCAACCCCGGGAACTCCGGCGGGGCGCTGGCCGACGCGCACGCGCGCGTGGTGGGCATCAACACCGCGGTCGCGGGCGTCGGGCTTGGTCTGGCCGTCCCGGTGAACGCCACGACCCGGCGGATCATCTCCGCGCTGATGAAAGACGGCCGGGTCCGCCGGGCCTACCTGGGACTGGTCAGCATGCCCGAGCCGCTGCCCGCACCGCTGCAGCAGCGGTTCGGGCGGCGCAGCGGGCTGCGGGTGGCCGAGGTGGTGTCCGGTGGTCCCGCGGCCCGGGCCGGCCTGCGGCCCGGAGACCTGCTGGTCAGCGCGGGCGGTCACCCGGTGCAGAAGGCCCAGGACCTGCAGCGGCTGATGTTCGGGGAGGCGATCGGGCAGCCGCTGCCGATCACGGTCATGCGCAACGGCGCGCTGGTCGACGTGATCGCCGAGCCGTCGGAGCGGGTCGCGGCCTAGCCGGGCCCGGGTCGGGTCCAAACCGGGCGGGCCGGGGCGGATGTTCTCACACGGCGCTGGCAATTCCGCCCGGTTTTCCACAGGCAGGCGCCCCGGGGTCGCTGTGTCCACAGGACCGTGCCGCGGCCGTGCCCGAGCGCCGCGAATCCGCGAGCGTGGGCTGCAGCCAGGCGGCATCTCGCCGCCGCTGCGGCAGCCCGAGCGCGACAGGCGCGGGTGCCGCCGAGCCTGGAGGACCGCGATGTTCTACAACGACGCGCAGGTGTGCCTGACCGGCTATGTCGCCAACCAGCCCGAGTTTCGCACGGTGAGCAACGGGATCCCGCTGCTGACGATGCGGGTGGCCTGGACCAACCGCCACCGGGACGCCGTCACCGGCGAGTGGGTCGACGGCAACACCTCGTTCGTGAGGGTGAACTGCTGGCGCAAGCTGGCCGAGAACCTGTCCACGTGCCTGCGCAAGGGAGACCCCGTGCTGATCCGGGGACGGCTGGACATCCGGCCGTTCACGGGCAAGGACGGCCAGCGGCGCACCTCAACCGAGGTGGATGCCTACTCGCTCGGGCACGACCTGACCCGCGGCGTGGCCGGGTTCCGGCGGTCGTGGACGTCGGCGGGCAAGACGGCCGAGGAGCACGCGGCCGGGCAGTCCACGGACGGGGTCGGCGAAGGCGCCGCCGACGGGCTGGAGCCCGGCGACGACGAGGCGGCCGCCCTGGCCGGCGGGGTGCTGACGCCCGAGGCCGCCGATCCGGCCGGCGAGGAGATGTTCGACGACAGCGCGATCGAGGCGCTGGCCCAGGACACCGACAGCGTCACCACGGCGGTCTGACCGCGCCTCGCCTGGCCGTACCCTGGATGACATGCCCGAGTTCATCTATCAGATGCACGCTGTCCGAAAGTCGTACGGCGAAAAGGTCGTGCTCGACGACGTGACCCTAGCCTTCCTGCCCGGCGCGAAGATCGGCGTTGTCGGTCCCAACGGCACCGGCAAGTCGAGCCTGCTGCGGATGATGGCCGGGAAAGACCAGCCCTCAAACGGGGACGCGCGGCTGATGCCCGGCTTCACGGTGGGCCTGCTAGACCAGGAACCAGCGCTGGACGAGACCAAGACCGTCCTCGGGAACGTCGAGGACGGCGTGGCCGAGACCAAGGCGCTGCTGGCCCGGTTCAACGAGATCGCCGAGCAGATGGCGACGGACTACTCCGACGAACTGCTCGATGAGATGGGCAAGCTGCAGGAGCAACTGGACCACCGGGAAGCCTGGGACCTGGACAGCCAGCTCGAGCAGGCCATGGATGCCCTGCGCTGCCCGCCGCCGGACGCCGACGTGAGCGTCCTGTCCGGCGGCGAGCGCCGCAGGGTGGCGCTGTGCAAGCTGCTGCTGCAGCAGCCGGACCTGCTGCTGCTCGACGAGCCCACCAACCACCTGGACGCCGAGAGCGTGCTGTGGCTGGAACAGCACCTGGAGAAATACGCCGGCACCGTGGTGGCCGTCACCCACGACCGGTACTTCCTGGACAACGTGGCCGGCTGGATCCTGGAACTCGACCGCGGCCACGCCTACCCCTACGAGGGCAACTACTCCACCTACCTGGAGACCAAGGCCTCGCGGATCAAGGTCGAGGGCCAGAAGGACGTCAAGCGGCGCAAGCGCCTGGAGGACGAGCTGGAATGGGTGCGCTCGAGCCCGCGCGCCCGCCAGGCCAAGAGCCGCGCCCGGCTGCAGCGGTACGAGGAGATGGCCGTCGAGGCGGACAAGAACCGCAAGCTGGACTTCGAGGAGATCCAGATCCCGCCGGGTCCGCGCCTGGGCAGCCAGGTTGTCGAGGTCAGCGAGCTGTCCAAGGGCTTCGGCGACCGGATGCTGATCGAGAATCTCAGCTTCAGCCTGCCGCCGAACGGCCTGGTCGGCGTCATCGGCCCGAACGGGGTCGGCAAGACCACGCTGTTCAAGATGATCATCGGGGAGGAGAAGCCGGACAGCGGCTCGATCACCGTCGGCGACACCGTCCGGACCTCCTACGTGGACCAGTTGCGCTCCGGGATCGACCCGAACAAGAACGTCTGGGAGGTCATCTCCGACGGCGAGAGCTTCATCCGGGCCGGGCACACCGAGATACCCAGCCGGGCTTACGTGGCCGCGTTCGGATTCAAGGGACCGGACCAGCAGAAGCCGGCCGGGCTCATGTCCGGCGGTGAGCGCGGCCGGGTCAACCTGGCGCTGACCCTGAAGCAGGGCGGCAACCTGCTGCTGCTCGACGAGCCCGCCAACGACCTGGACGTGGAGACCCTGTCGTCGCTGGAGAACGCGCTGCTCGAGTTCCCGGGCTGCGCGGTGATCACCAGCCACGACCGGTGGTTCCTGGACCGGATCGCCACGCACATCCTGGCCTGGGAGGGCGGGTCGAACTGGTTCTGGTTCGAGGGCAACTTCGAGTCGTACGAGAAGAACAAGATCGAGCGGCTGGGCGCGGACGCGGCACGCCCGCACCGGGTCACCTACCGGAAGCTGACCCGCGACTGACCGGTGGGCCCGCGCCTGACCGGGTCAGGCGGGGGTCAGGCCCAGGTCCGGGCCCCCGCCCGTTGGCTGGTTGACCAGGCTGTGCGCGGCCATGACCAGGTAGTCCCACAACTGGGCGTCCAGGGCCCCGGGCAGGGCCAGTTCGTCGAGCGCGGTGCGCATGTGCCGCAGCCACGCGTCGCGTTCGGCCTCGCCGATCACGAACCGGGCGTGCCGCATCCGCAGCCGCGGGTGGCCGCGCTGCTCGTTGTAGGTGCCGGGCCCGCCCCAGTACTGGATCAGGAACAGCCGCAGGTGCTCCTCGGCGGGGCCGAGATTCCGGCTCGGGTACACCGGCCGCAACTCCGGGTCCTTGGCGACCTCCTGGTAGAACCGGTGCACCAGGCGGCGGAAGGTCTCCTCACCACCGACGGCGTCGTAGAAGCTCATCTCGGTTGTCTCGTTCATGGCTGGACCCAGGTTACGTGCCTGAACCCGGGCTAGCCTCCTCCACGGCGCTGGCGTCCATGGCCTCGATCGCGTCCACGGCGTCGACGGTGTCCACAGCGCCGGTCGCGTCGAGCGCGATCTTCAGCCGTTCGGTCAGCTCCCGCTGGACTTCCCACTGCCGCAGCGGCACGGTCCGGGCCGTGACCCGCATCAGGACCGCCTCGCTGGACAGCGCCTGCACCCCCCAGACCTCGGGCTCCTCGAGAATGATCTCGTGCCAGGTCGTCTCCTGCCACATGCCCTTGGCCGTGCGGGTCATCGTCTGCCGCACCATGGGGATGTTCTCCTGGTAGGGAACGGGAAAGTCGACCACCGCCCGGGCCCAGCCCTGCGACTCGTTGCCCGCCTTCTTGATCGTGCCGTTACGGATATGCCACACCACCCCGTTCACGTCCCGGAGGCGGGTGATGCGCAGGCTCACCCCTTCGACCGTGCCCGTCGTGGTCCCGACGCTGATCACGTCGCCCACCCCGTACTGGTCCTCGAGCAGCATGAAGATGCCGGCCAGGAAGTCCTGCACCAGGTTCTGGGCGCCGAAGCCGATGGCCACGCCGAGCACACCCGCGCTGGCCAGCACCGGGGCCAGGTTCAGGCCCATGTCGCCGAGGACCGTGACCAGCGCTATGCCGAAGATCGTCACCGATGCCGCGTTGCTCAGGATCGTGCCGAGCGCGCTGGCCCGCTGCTGGCGACGTTCCCGGAACAGCAGCGTGTGGGAGCGTTCGCTCCCGTCGCCGGTGTCCCGGGTGGCGTGGGCAGTGATCCGGTCGATGGCCCGGGTCGCGATCAGGCGCAGCACGGTCGCGATCAGGATCACGAACAGGATCCGGATCACGAGCTGGGCCGGCCCAGCGAAGTAGACCGTGGTCAGGTTCGCGGCCGTGAGGCTGTGGGTGACGTCCCACACCATGCGGCAGGCGATCCCGGGGTTCCGGCCGCAGGCGTGGAGAAGCGTTTCGCTTGAGGACGGGGCGACAGCGGGCGCTGTCCCGGCGACAAGCACGTGGGGGAGCACGAAATCTCCTTTCCGCGATGAGCGCCTCCCATAGTCGCCGGCCGGGCGCGGTGCCCGGGAACGATCGGGGAGCGCGGGCCGGCGCTCCGCCTAGCGGCTGAGGCCGGTGTGACGCCCGAGGAACGCGAGCGTATCCGCGGCCAGCGACGCCGACCGGCTCACGGCCCGGGCGGAGTGCCCGACGTCGGACTCCCGCCGCAGCAGGATCGGGCGGTCCGGCCACGGGGCCGACGTGGCGTGCTGCAGCGCGGCGCACATCTTGCGGGCGTGCAGCGGGTCGACCCGGGTGTCGCTGTCGAAGATCGTGAACAGCACCGGCGGGTAGCGAACCCCGTCCCGCACGTGGTGGTAGGGGGAGTAGGACAACAGCCAGCCGAACTCCTCGGGGTCGGCCACGGTCCCGTACTCGTCGTTCCAGGTCTCCCCGAGGCCGAACCGCTCGTAGCGGATCATGTCCAGCAGCGGCGCGGAGCACGCTACGGCCGCGTAGAGGTCGGGCCGCTGGGTGAGCGCCGCGCCGACGAGCAGGCCCCCGTTCGAGCCGCCCGAGATCGCCAGTTGCTCGCGCGTGGTCCAGCCGTCCGCGATCAGCCGCTCGGCGGCGGCGTGGAAGTCGTCGAACACGTTCTGCTTGTCAGCGCGCATCCCGGTCCGGTGCCACTGCTCGCCCTCATCGCCGCCGCCGCGCAGCGAGGCGATCGCGTACACGCCCCCGCGCTCGACCCAGGCCAGGATCGACGCGGCGTAGCCGGGCTGCATGCTGATGCCGAACCCGCCGTACCCGTACAAGATCGTCGGCCGCGGGGCCCGCCCGGCCGGCCCGCCGGAACCGCCCGGGCCGTCGGCGGGCGAGATGACCAGCATCCGGACGATCGTGCCGTCCCGCGAGGGAAACGCGACCTGGCGGGCGGCAACCTCGGGCACCTTGACCAGGCCGGGAGAGCGGTCCCAGGTCTCCACCTCGCCGGTGCGCGCGTCGTAGCGGAGCACCAGCCAGGGCGTGGTGTTGTCGGTGTAGCCGAACCATGCCTCGTGGCCGCCTTCCGGCCGCGTGCTGAGCCCGCCGATCGTGCCCAGGCCGGGCAGCGGAACCGTGCCGGTCCGCTCCCCGGTCGCCAGGTCGTGCACGCTGATCTCGCTGATCGCGTGCCGGGTCCAGGACACGAGCAGCAGCGGCCGGCTCAGCTCGGGGCCGTCCAGGATGTCGAAGTCGGACAGCACCGCCTCCGGGTCCTGGCCGACCAGGTCCCGCCAGTGCTCGTAGCCCGGCTGCGCCGGGTCGGCCACGGCGATCCTGGACCGCGGCGCGTCCCGGTCGGTCCAGAGGTACAGGCGGCCGTCCCTGGCCACGTGCGCGGCGGTCCGCGCGTCGACTCCCTGCTGGATCGCGTGCAGCTCAGGCGCCGATTCCGGCGCGGCGGCCAGGTCGGCGATCCACAGGTCGTTGCGCGGGGCGGTGCCGGCCGAGGCGCCGACGGTCAGCCAGCGGCCGTCCTGGCTGACCGATACCGAGTAGTAGTTGGTCTTCTCCATCCCGTCGCCGAAGATCTCCACGTCGTCGCGGGCCGGGCTGCCGACCTGATGCAGGTAGACCCGCCGGTGGTACTGCTGTTCGCCGTCGGGCACCAGGTCGGGGGCGAGCCTGCGGCTGTAGTAGAACGCCTTGCCCCCGGGCAGCCAGGCCACGTTGGTGTACCGGCAGCGGTCGATCGGGCCGTCGACGTCCTCGCCGGTGGCGACGTCCATGACCCGCAGCAGCGACTCCTCGTCACCGCCGTGCGAGAGCTGGTACGCGAGCAGGCGGCCGTCCTTGTCGGGCTGCCACTGGTCGAGCGTCGTGATTCCGCTCGGATCGAGCGCCATCGGATCGATCAGGACGCGCTCGCCCTCGGCTTGAGTAGCCGTGTAGAGCACCGCGTGTTCCTGGCCCGCGACCCGCCGCAGGAAGAACCGCCGCACGCCCCGCCAGGCCGGGGCGCCGACAAAACCGGCCCCCAGCAGTTCGGTGATCCTCGCGGCCAGCTCGTCCCGGTCCGGGGATGCGGGCAGGCCCTCGGTCATCAGGTCGTCCTGCACGGCCAGCCAGGCCCTGGTCTCCGGGGAGTCCCCGTCCTCCAGCCAGCGATAGGGATCGGCGACCAGCCGGCCGTGGATCCGTTCGGAGCTATCTTCGCGACGGGCGTGGGGGTATCCGCTAACGGCCATGAGCCGCACTCTAACTCGCGCCCATGGACGAGCTTATGCCTGCATGCGGGCATAAGCGGGGATCCGGCCGGCCGGGGCGCGCGGGTGGCTGACCGGCGCGTTCCACCCACTGGCCCCGCCGCCCCGTTACGCTATTGGAGTTGGCGGACGGGCCATCAGGCAATCACACTGGTCACGGGTGCCTCGACACTACGGCGGCGCACCTGCCTGGAGGTGGGAGTGCGTCGAGTACTGCTGCTCAACATCACGTATGAGCCGCTCACCACGGTCGCGCTGCATCGCGCGGTCTGCCTGGTGCTCGGCGAGAAGGCCGAAGTCGTGCACGACGACGCCACCGGGGCGGCCCTGCATTCCGCCTCCGTCGTGATCGCCACCCCGTCGGTGATCAGGCTCCGCCGGTACATCCGGGTGCCGCACCGCAGCCGGGTCCCGCTGACCAGGGCGGCGCTGATGCGCCGCGACAACTACCTGTGTGCCTACTGCGGGACCAAGGCGGAGACCATCGATCACGTGATGCCGCGCAGCCGCGGTGGCACCCACACCTGGGAAAACTGTGTCGCCTGCTGCATGCGGTGCAACCACCGCAAGGCCGACCGGCTGATCGAGGAACTGGGCTGGACCCTGCGTCACGTGCCCGTGGTCCCCCGCGGGGCGCACTGGCGGCTGATCGGGGCCGCTCACGACGGCGACGCGCAGTGGGCGGCCTACCTGACCGAGCCCAGCGCCGCCTAGCGCTCGCGAGCGAGCACCGCCTTCCATGATCGCGGTGCGGGTCATCCTCGTGGGGTGATGACCCGGGCCAGGTGCTGCTCTACGGTGCGGGGAAGGTCAGCAACTCACGCGACTCTGGGGGATTTGCCGTGGCCAAAGCCGACAGCACTTTTATCTATTTCGCTACCTATCCGGACGAGTCCCTGGCCCGCGACGACTACCGGGTCGTCAAGGCCCTGCACTCGAGCGGCCTGGTGGGCTCCTACGACGCCGCCGTGATCACCAAGGACGCCCGCGGCAAGGTCCACGAGAACAAGGACGAGACAGCCACCCGGCACGGCGCCTGGTGGGGGGTGGCCGCGGGTGCCGCGGTGGGGCTGATCTTCCCGCCGGCGATCCTGGGCGCGGCGGCTGCTGGCGGGGTCATCGGAGGTGTCAGCGGCCATCTGTCCAGGGGAATGTCCCGGTCGCAGGCCAAGCAACTGGGCGACTTCATCGACCCTGGCCAGGCTGGCCTGGTCGTCGTCGGCGAGGGCAAGGTCGAGGACGCCATTCAGAAGGCGGTGACCAGGGCCGAGAAGCAGACCGCGGCGGAACTGGGCGTGAGCCCCAAGGAGATCGACAAGACGCTGCAAGAGGCCGTCAAGCAGATGTGACCGCGGTGGCACCTGATGATGCCGACCGCCCACTCAGTGAGGAGTTTCGTCCCATGGCTGCTGAAACGCCCGTACTCGACACGCTTGCCGAGATGAACAGTGCCTCGATCGAGCACAATCACCTCATGCCGCGCGAATTCATGCTCGCCCGGATCGCGGCTCTGGCTGCGGTCGACGCCCCTCCGGCCTCCTACCTGGCCAACCTCGGTCCCGCCGTCGACAGCGGCATTACCGAGCGGGACGTGCAGGACGTGCTGGTCGCGATCGTCCCGGTCGTAGGCACGGCCCGGGTGGTCTCCGCGGGCGGGAATCTGGCCCGTGCGCTCGGATTCGCCATCGCCGTCGCCGAGGAGGACGCCGGTACCTCCGGCTTCTGACCTCGCCGCGGGAAGTGCCAAGATGAGGGGGGGCCAGCACCGCCGCTGTGACCACGTAGCGCACGACCGGGCATACGCTGTCACAAAGGCGCCTGGCCCGGCGGCGAATGAGGCAGGTGGACATGGCGGATCAGGACAACGAGGTCACGGTCCCGGAGGGCGGGTTCTGGCCCGCGCCGGAGATCCCGCAGCCGAACATCTACCCGATGGAGTGGCGGGTCGAGACCGAGAAGCTGGCCGCGATCTACCAGAAGTCCAAGCTGATGGCCTGGAACCCCGCCGACCTGCCCTGGGAGGGGCTGCGGGCCGAGGACTTCACCCCGGAGCAGCGGCTGGGGATCATGTACTGGTTCTCGGTGCTGGCCAACTTCGACGCCTCGGGCCCGGCGGTGTTCGCCCGGGCCACGATCCACGCGTTCGAGCAGCACGAGGAGGACCCGGTCCGCAAGTGCTTCTTCTCGATCACGCGCGACGAGATGAACCACGAGGAGTGCTGCCAGCGCTCGATCGCGACGCTGTGGCCGGGC
>DATAVV010000180.1:0-5163 GCA_036267555.1 Streptosporangiaceae bacterium
CACGGACGTGGACGCGCTGTCCTCGTTCCTGCAGACCGGGCTGATCACCATGGTCAACTCGGGCCTGTCGTTCGTCGGCGTGCTGATCGCGCTGCTGACCATCAACCTGCGGCTCGGCCTCACGCTGCTGACGATCATCCCGCTGCTGATCGCGGCAACCGTGGTGTTCCGCGCGAAGTCGTCGCGGGCCTACAGCGAGGCCAGGGAGAAGGTCAGCGTGGTCAACGCCGACCTGCAGGAGAACGTGGCGGGCCTGCGCGTGGCCCAGGCCTACCGGCGCGAGCAGGTCAACCAGACGCACTTCGCCGGGCTGAGCAACGCCTACCGGACCTCGCGGCTGCGGGCCCAGCGCTACATCGCGCTGTACTTCCCGTTCGTGCAGGCGCTGTCGACCATCGGCGGCGCGCTGGTGCTGTTCGTCGCCGCCGGCGAGGTGCACAGCGGGGTGCTCACCGCGGGCTCGCTCATCGCCTACCTGCTGTTCATCGACCTGCTGTTCTCGCCGGTCCAGCAGCTCTCCCAGGTGTTCGACGGCTACCAGCAGGCCAACGTCGGCCTGCAGCGCATCAAGGGCCTGCTGCGGACGCCCACGTCCACGCCCGAGGCGGCGGCACCGGTGCCGGTCGGCCGCCTGCGCGGCCAGATCGAGCTGCGGGACGTGCGGTTCCGCTACCCCGGAGTGTCGCAGGATGCGCTCGCCGGGGTCAGCCTGACGATCGCGCCGGGCGAGACGGTCGCGCTGGTCGGCCAGACCGGGGCGGGCAAGTCGACGCTGGTCAAGCTCATCGCGCGGTTCTACGACGTCACCTCGGGGCACCTGCTCGTCGACGGGACCGACATCCGCGACTACGACATGGCCGAGTACCGGCACCAGCTAGGGGTGGTGCCGCAGGAGTCGTACCTGTTCCCGGGCACGGTGAGGGACGCGATCGCCTACGGCCGCCCGGACGCCACGGACGCCGAGGTCGAGGCGGCCGCCCGGGGCGTCGGCGCGATCGAGATGATCGCCCGGCTGCCCGGCGGGTTCCGGCACGAGGTGTCCGAGCGCGGGCGGAACCTGTCGGCCGGGCAGCGCCAGCTCATTGCGCTGGCCCGGGCCTACCTCGTGGACCCGGCGATCCTGCTGCTCGACGAGGCGACCGCCGCCCTGGACCTCGCGGCCGAGGCGGCGGTCAACCGGGCCACCGAGCAACTCGCGGCGCGGCGCACGACGCTGGTGGTCGCGCACCGGCTCACCACGGCGTCGCGGGCCGACCGGATCTTTGTCGTGGACGGCGGCCGGGTCGCCGAGTCGGGCACGCACGACGAACTGCTCGCCGCGGGCGGCCCCTACGCGGCGATGTGGTCCGCGTTCACCGGGGATGCCGAACTCGTGGCCTGATCGCCGCCGGTGCCCGGCGCGGACGGCAGGCCGTCGCCGGACCGCATCCGGCGCACGTCGCGCGGGATGAGCGCGAGCGCGGACGCCCCGCAGATCAGTGCCACGGCTCCGTACTGCGTGGCCGGCACCCCGATCGCGGCCGCGAGCGGGCCCCCGATCAGCGCGCCGGCCGGCATGGCCATGGCCGAGCCGAGAAAGTCGTAACCGGAGACCCGGGCCAGCATGTCGGCCGGGATGTTCCTGGCCATGACCACGGTCCACTGGATCATCATGATCTCGGTCGTGATGCCAAGCCCGAACGCGGTGAGGCAGACCAGTGGCAGCGGCCAGAGCATGGCCAGCGAGAGCGGCGCCAGGGCCAGGGACGCGCCGATGATGGCCACGAACCGTGTCGGGTGCCGCGGCGTGAACCGGAGCGAGAGCATTCCGCCCGCGATCAGGCCGACCGACTCGGCGGCGGTGATCGCGCCCCAGGCCGCCGGGCCGCCGAGGTGCGCCTTGGCCACCACGGGCCCGAGGACGCCGAACGCCCCGTACCAGGCCATCAGGACCACAGCGAACTGGGCCACGACCACCCACAGCCAGGTGTGCGAGCGGAACTCCGACCAGCCCTCGCGCAGGTCGCGTAGCAGGCCGGACTCCTGCGTGCGCACGGCGACGGTGACCCGGATGGCCAGCAGCATCGGGACCGAGAGCAGCATGCCCGCCCCGCAGACGGCCAGCGCCCAGCCGGGGCCGAACGCCGCGGTGCACAGGCCGGCGGCGCTGGCCCCGGCCATCTGGCCGCCGTTCATGACCAGGCGGCTGACCGCGCTGGCCTCCTGCAGCAGGGCGGGCGGGACCAGCCGGGGCAGCAGCGCCTGCGAGGCCGGGTAGAAGATCGCCATGCCGGTGCCGGTCAGCGCCTCGAGCAGGAGCATCTGCCACAGCTTCGGGTGACCGGTCAGGACCAGGACGCCGAACGAGCCCTCGCCCAGCGCGATCATGACATTGGCCGCCACGACCACCTTCTGCGGCGGGACGCGGTCCGCGACGACCCCGCCGAGCACGGTGAAGACCAGCGACGGCGCGATCTGCGCGGCCAGCACGTAGGAGAGATCGGCCGTGGACCCGGTCACCTGCAGCACCGCGAACGAGACCCCGACCAGCGAGAAGGCGAAGGCGGCCGGGGCCAGCAGGCGGTCAGCGAGGAGCAGCCGGAAATCGCGGTACCCGAGCACCGGGAAGCGGCGCACGAGCACGCGCGCGAACATGACGGACTTCCGTTCTTGAGTCGCAGGGCCGGGGCGGACGGATGCGGGGCGGGCAGGCGCGGGGCGGGCGGTGATGAGCAGGCCGACTTGGCATGCTAACCGCGCGAGGCGAGCGAGGGAAAACCCTTTTTGCGCTGGTCAGGATTCCTGTCGATGCCCAGCGCTCGAACGCCGCCTGGGCTGCGCAAATTCCCTTGACGGCGCATGCCTACCCAAAAAGGATCAGCAGTGCACCAGGTACCAGTCCTGACATATACCTAGTATCTGGCGGATCTCGGCCAATACAATCCCGGGGGATCGGGCTGCGGGACCGTTCAGGCGGGGAGTCCCGCAGCCCGGTTCACTGCTTCCCGGGTGTCAGGGGGAACGGCCCGGCGCGGGCGTGCCGCCCGATGGGGCGGGGGTGCTCGGCACCGTGTCGGGACTGGTCACGCCCGCGGACGGGCTCGGCCCCGCCGGGCTCGGGCTGGGACTCGGGCTCGGCGTCGGCGACGGGCCTGTCGACGCGCCGGGCGTGGGCGTCGCGTGCGGCGTCACCGCCGGGCTGCCCGGCTTGGTGCGCGACGCGGTGTGCGAGTTCCCGCCGACGATGCTGCCGATCGTGGTGCCCGAACCGGACTTGCCGCCCACCAGGGCGTCGAGGGGCTTGCCCGCCACCGCCTCGAAGACGGTGACGCCGGCCATCACCAGCAGGAAGATGCCCAGGGCCAGCCCGGCGAGCACGAGGGGGCGCGGCCGGCGGCCGGCGCCGGAACCCTGGCCCGCGTGCGCTCCGCCCCCGGTGCCGGCCGGGCCGCCGTCAGCCGGAGCCGGGTCGTCGGCTGGCCCGTAGGTAGCCGTAACGCGGTTGGCCGGGCTGGCCGGGCCGCCGTTAGACGTGGCCGGGTCGCGGGGTTGCGTAGCGAACTGGTCGGCCTCGCGCCACGGCCGGGTCTGGAACTCGGCCGGCGACGGGGTGCCGGCCACCGGGATCACCTCGGTCGGAACGGCGTCGGGCCCGGTGGCCCGGCGTTCGCCGGGCACGTGGGCGCTGGTGACCGTGCGCTGGTCGCCGCGGGTCTGATTGTCGCGGGTCTGGTCGTCGCGGGTCTGGTGCTGGCCGGTCTCCCGCTGGCGGCCGCGGAACGCGGCCACGGCGCCGCCGCCAACCAGCGGCGTGATGCGGGCGGAGTCGGCCGCCGCCTGCAGGCGTTCCTTGCTTCGCGCGAGGCCGTGCTTGTAGATTCCCGCCACCGCGGTGCTGGCCACGCTCATCAGGGCCGCGCCGATGACGGTCCCCGCAACACCGAGAAACGACGCGGCGACCGCGCCGGTCACCGCGGCTAGGACGCTGGCGATCACTTGGGTGGCGCTGATATCAATCCGCCGCCCGTCCATGGTCCTCCCTTCGGACGTGGACTCCCGGACCCGGCTGCCCCGGCCGGGACGAGACAAACCAAATTCCGAGCCTATGCGCGGTTGGCGCTGCTTCGCGCCGATCGGGGGGAACCGACCCGACCAGGGCCTTCTTGCCCGGTCGCTCGGTTTGACCTTCTGGAGCGTGACGGGGCACGATCGTCTCCGAGGTGCATCACCACGTTCGGCCGCCAGCCGGCCCGCCCGGTCACCGGGTGTCACGAGGAGCACTGCAGTGCGGCAGGCCGGGACCTTCGAGATGACCTGGTGCCGCGGTTTCGAGGGGAGCTGATCGCCGGTGAGCATCCTGGGCACGCGCGTCCTGCGGACCGAGGATCCGAAGTTTCTGACCACGGGCGGCGTCTACACCGAGGACGTCGTGGACGACCGCCTGACCGGCGCCTACCATGTGTTCTTCGTCCGCTCCCCGGTCGCGCACGCCAGGATCCTGGCCATCGACACCAGCGCCGCCCGCTCGGCGCCCGGCGTGGTCGCCGTGTTCACCGGCGAGGACATCGACCTGCCGCTGATCAAGCCGCCGCCGATGATGAACCAGCAGATGTCCCGGCCGATCCTGGCCAGGGACAAGGTGCTGTACGTGGGCGACCCGGTCGCGATCGTCGTCACCGAGCAGGCCTACCAGGGCGAGGACGCGGTCGAACTCGTCGACGTCGACTACGACGTGCTGCCGGCGGTCGTCGACCTGGCCGACGCGGAGGCCGACAAGGTGCTGCTCTACGAGGAGGCGGGCACCAACGTCGCCACGACGTTCGGGGACTTCAGCGCGCTCGACGAGCACCTGTTCGACGACTGCGAGGTCGTCGCCACGCGCACGATCATGAACCAGCGGGTCGCGCCCGCCCCGATGGAGACCCGCGCCGCCGCGGCGGTCTGGGACTCCGAGCGAATAACCGCGTGGATACCGAACCAGGGCGCCCAGGGTACCCAGGGCGGCCTGGCCCGGCTGCTCGGGCTGCCGATCGCGCAGGTGCACATCATCACCCCCGACGTCGGCGGCGCGTTCGGCGCGAAGTTCGGGGCCGATCCCGAGCACGGGCTCGTGGCCTGGGTGGCGCGCCGGCTCGACCACCCGGCCCGGTGGACCGAGACCAGGTACGAGAACCTGATCGCGAT